>CAYQLM010000048.1:0-23631 GCA_964418365.1 uncultured Dehalococcoidia bacterium | reverse complement strand
GCCGAAGTGGCGGAACTGGTAGACGCGACGGTCTCAAAAACCGTTGTCCCGCAAGGGACGTGCCGGTTCGAGTCCGGCCTTCGGCACCAGAGCGCGAGCCTTGTGTAGCCAGTGCCGAGTGGTGTAACGGTAGCACAGGGGCCTTTGGAGCCCTTTGTCTAGGTTCGAATCCTAGCTCGGCAACCAGGAAGGCACTCCCCGATAGCTCAATCGGTAGAGCGGGCGGCTGTTAACCGCTAGGTTGCAGGTTCGAGTCCTGCTCGGGGAGCCAAAGCTGCGCGACAAGGCCCGGTTCATCGGGTTCGTTGAAGGAGTGGTGGATGGCCAATGCTGGGCCATCGACCACAATCTTGTCGATCAGTCCGCGTGCGAAGCGCGAGGCTTCGTTGGCTTCAGCGTCGGTCAGCAAGCGGTCTACCTCCCGTAACGCGTCCAGCACGTCGTCTTTGGTCAGGTTGATGATCCGCCGCGGGCGTTGATCCTTGACGCGGTCCAGTTCTGCTTGTATCGCCGAAAGATGCGGTCGAATGAGCGAGGACCCCGTGCCCTCCGCCAGGGCCTGGACGAGATTATCGGCGGAACGCTTTAGTTTCGCCTGGCGTTGTGCCAAGTCGCGACGACGGTCATTCAGCTGCTCGTTCTACATCGGCCTGATGAACGGCGTCAACACGCGGATCAGCATCTACTCGCTCTTCGTCCGCCAGGAGGTCGAGAAGCTCTCGCTCCGCTACGGTGGAGGTGAATGACTTGTTCGGTAAGAACACGTCGATTCACCTCTCGTTCGCAGCGACGAGAAGTTAGCGAGCTAGCCCACGGTACCAGCAACCAACTGTAGGATGACCTCGGCGTCGATGCTGTTAATCGCGCGGTCGTGGTTGATGTCCGCACCGGACAAGTTCGGCAGGCTCGCGACCAGACCGCCGTCGTACTGCAGAGTCAGCGCCGCGTCGATGGCGTTGACGCCGCCATCATCATTCGCATCTCCAGCCGAACTGGCGCCGGCTGGCGTCGCTGTCGCCTCGCTTGTGGGCGTCTCTGTTTCCGTGGGCGTGTCAGTTGGAGTATCAGTCGGCGTATCGGTGGCGGTATCGGTTGGGGTACCTGCGGCCGTCGCCGTGGGCGTGTCGGTCGGCGTTACCACTGCTGTGCCGGTGGCCGTCTCGGCGGCTGTTTCAGTTGGCGTGGCACCTTCGCATGGGCCGACCGTGTCCCCATGGCCGAGATGAGCCGGCAGCGCCGGAGCAGCGATCGTGATCGTATGTCCATTGTGACAGACCGTCACCTTGGCGGTGCCGGCGCCGCTGTGGGCGGCGAGCGCGGGTACTGTAGCGCCCACGAAGAGTAGGCCAGCGGTGAGCGCTGTCAGGACGAGGACCTTCCGATGCACCCTAATTTCCTCCTTCGATAGACGCGACATCCTCTCAGACGGGTCCTTGCATTGCCGCGCACTTCGCCGTCCGGCGATCCCAGCAGAAACACCGCGACTCTCTGTAGGATTCGGCCGGTCTCCTACTTCCTGAACGGAAAGATGAAATCCAGAAACGTGGTTCTGGTTACGTGAAGGGACTGCCGCGCGGGTGCTCCCGGTGAAAGCAGGAGAGCTTTCGCGGGTGGCCGCCTGGGCTAGAGAACTCTCGAAAACCGATTGAAGTTGCTTCTTGGAGGCAACTCCGCCCGTCGAGCGGAGCTAAAGGAAGTGAACGGCCGCGACGCGCTACACGGGGCCGCTGACTGAGGCCGAGCCAGACGACGCGCTGATCGACAAGGTCCGGGCGCTGGTCGAGGACCGCCAGCCGTGATGCAGTTTAGGGGTATAGCGCATTGTCAGCGTCGGCCGAGTATGATTTAGGAAGGGTCTGGCTGTGAATGGCATAGGGGTAGGAACGTCGGTTGGTTTGGGAACTATGATCGGGCTCGGTCTAGTCGCGCCATCAGCCGAGCTCCTCGAGTACGTAACGACATTCGCCTTCTTCGGCCTGTGGAGCGGGCTAATCTTTGAAGCATGGCGCGCCGCGTTGCGAGGATCGCCCTTCGCTCAATAGCTCAACTTGTGGGACATTGAAACCGAAGGGCGGCCAAATTGGGCCACCCTTCTTGCTATCCAACAGCAATTTAGCTTAGAGGACAGGGCTCTTCCTGCGCCTCGAAAATGTTTGACAGGTTGTCGTACTGGCTGGTGGTTCCGCACGGAAGACATGATTGAACATGTTGATGACTTGTTGCGGCGTGAATGCGTAATTCACGTTCGGACTCGCGGCACTAAGCAGCGCGGAAACGGCGTGGCGCGGACAGCACTTAAGCCACCGCCAGGACAACGCCCCGCTGGGGCGTCTGTAAGCGTGCAGTTAGTAGTACCTGGGAGCCAGGGCAGAGGTTGCGACAGGGTCTTCGTTGGGGACACTAGGGTCACGTAAAGCCTTCTGCCTAGCAGGGGACCTCCGAGCTAGGCAGATTGGAATGCCAGGATGTCGCCAGGCTCCGTTTCGCTCCGTCCGATCGCTCCCGCGGGCAGCTCGATCACCTTGCTGCTACGAAGTAGCGCAGCGCTCGTGCGAAAGGGCCGCAAGTTGCACACCACCTTGACGACGCGCGAGGTGCCATCTACATAAGCTACGTCGATTGGGAACCGCATGAACATGGTGTGAACCGAGCGACATGGATCGATCACGAGTCCGGTTCCGGGGGCGAGTGCCTGTCGACCCATGAGTCCGACGAAGCGCCTCCAGAACGTAGCCGCAAGCTCGGCGTCATCGGCTAAAACTGTTCCTCGAGTACTGTTGACAATTCGCACGCAACCGCCCGACACTGAGTGCGTTAGATGGCCTATCTCAGAATTTCACGGCCGTTGGTCTGTCTTCTCGTGCTTAGCGCGGGACTGATTGGTGTCGCAAGCTATAGCAACGCCGGCGCTCAGGAAGACTACCACTTCGCGATCGATCAGGCGATTGTATCCGCCCAACAGGACAAGATTACGATACTGGTCTCGGCCGCCGATCCTACGGGGCAGCCACTCGCTGGTCTGACCGAATTCACTGCACTCGTCGATGGCACGCGCGTCCCCGTCGAGTCCGTCTATTCTGTAACCAATCGGCAGGCCGGCATCGCGGTGCTACTGCTGATAGACATAAGCGGTAGCATGGAGGGCGAGCCGCTTGCGCAGGCGAAGACGGCGGCCGCGACATTAGTCGGCGACCTGTTACCAAACGATTTCGGCGCTCTTGTGTCCTTCGCCGGATCAATCCACCTGGCCGCTAGTTTCACATCAGATCGTGCCGCCCTGCTGACGGGAATCGAGGCTCTAACAACCGAGCCAGGGGGTACGGCTCTCTACGACGCCGTAGGTCAGGGGTTAGCAACAGCCAATGAAGCGCCTGCAAGCCGTCGCGCCATTGTCCTGCTCACGGATGGGCAGGACAGTGGCGCCAGCCGCGACACCCGTGACCAGGCTGTCAGTTCGGCCTCTGTGACAAACATTCCGATATTCGCGGTCGGCCTTGGGCCAGACGCCGACACGGCGACGCTGGAAGCGATTTCCGGGGCGGCACATGGCAGCTTCTTCAGCGCTCTCAAGCCGAGCGATCTCACGACGATATTCGACGCGGTTGGCGCTCGGCTCCGAAGTCAATACGAAATAGTCTTGCCGCTACCCAACGCGACGCTCACGTCCCGCGACGTGACGATCGAGACTCGAGTAGGCGACCAAGTCCTGCACGCCCAAGGGCAGTTCGTCACCGTTCCGCCGGTTCTCACTGTGGCTAAGGGGTCAGGAGCTCGAAAGTGGTTGTGGTTGTTGGTCCTTCTCTTCGTGCTGCCCGTGATCGCGCTTGCCGCACGCCGGTTACGGCGGCCGCGTCGCGGTGCGCGATCACCAGTGGCTGGCGGCCCAGGCGACGATCTTGTGCTGCCGGCACGGCAACAGGCCGCGGAAGTAGCCGGAGCGAGGTCGATTGGCAGACTAACCGTGATCGAAGGTCCGAGCACGGGCCAAAGCGTGGTGGTGAGGTCTTCCCCCATCGTGATCGGCACCGAGGCCACGTGCGATCTGCGGCTGGGTGGGGCCGAGGCAGGCAGCGGCCTCCCCGCGCGGGCATGGCTGCAGCATGATCGATTGATCGTCCACAGAATTGGCCCTCGGGCACCTGGTCGAACCTCCACGTCCGATTGGGAATCTCTCGGGCCGAACGAGACAATCACCCTCGGTTCCTCGTTGTTCGTCTTCGCTCTCGAACAGGCGGAATAGAGTAACCGAAGCGCAGAGCTAGAAAAAGGAAGCCCGCACACGGCACCGACCTTGACAGAACTGTCACCGTTATCGTAAAGTCCCGTTCACCATTGGCGAGCGAGTACGCTGTTTTTGGCTGAGTTTAGGCTGGTGTTGGGACTCCGTAACAGCGGCGGAGCGCCCAGAGGGGAAGCTCGGATGGAACCGGTCCTGGCTCTTCGCGAAGAGCCATCGATTCGATTGCTGGTCTTCTACGCCGATCTCGAGTCGGCGGTGGCGCACACACGTCTTCTGCGCCGCGACGAACGCGAGCTTATCTTTTGTCCGGCATCGATTCATATCGACAACTGGCTCATCGCCATGCAGCCGGATCTCGTGCTGCTTCACTTTCCGGAGGAAGCGCGCGACATCCTAGCCATCTGCGAACGCGTGCGAGGCCACACGGATCGCCCCATCGTTGCGCTCGCGCCGGCAGGCGATGAGATGCTCGTTGCACATGTGCTCGGACTGGGTATCGACGAGTACGTTCCCCTGCCCATGGGAGATGCCGAATACCTGGCTCGTTTGGAGGCCTTGCTCCGCCGTCTTCGGCAGGAGCGAGCGGCTGGCGAACGTATGACAGTTGGCGGGCTCACGTTGTCACCCAGCGATCACACGGTGCAGCGTAACGGGCAGAGGATCGGGCTCTCGCCGATCGAGTATCGTCTGCTTTCGTGTCTCGTTTCGGCACCGGGGACCGTCATGACCCATCAGACGCTGATGGCGCGCGTGTGGGGCGCCGAGTACGTTGACTCGCGTCATTACCTGCGGATCTACATTCGATACCTCAGAGAGAAGCTTGAGGACGATCCAAACAAACCGGCTCTCATTCTCAGCGAGTGGGGCATCGGCTATCGCTTCCAGCCCCAAACGACCGTCGCTGTCGCCACCGCGACGTCACGTTAGAGACACTCTAACGTTCTTCTAACTATTTTCTTTCGCGAAACCAATCGTTTTCAACAGCGGCCGCCGCATATCCTAAGCGCGCGGAGAAGATGCCGGTGCCGGGCTGGTGGATGGCCCGATGTCAGGGAGGAGAGGGCGCGTTCGGATGGTCAGGACTACGGTGGCCGCACCCCAGATGCAGGGCCACGTCCTATTCTATGCGCGAAGCGCAAGGCTGCGGCGGTCTGTTTCGAAGACGCTGTCGGCGGCGGGACACTCGCATGTCGCCGCGGCAGAGCCTCTGGAGTTGCGTCGAATGCTGCTTAGCCAAAGGTTCGATCTCCTAGCGCTGAACGTACGCGATGAAGTCGACGCCCGAGAGCTTGCCGAGGCGCTGCAGGGGGCAGCCTTGCCACCGCACAGCATCCTTTCGGGAAGTACCAGCGCGCTGCCGCTCATTCAGCAGCACCGCCTCCAGGGCACACTGCGCTACAGCCCAGGCCAGCTCCCGGCCGAGGAGCTCCGCCGGCTCATCGAAGCGAGCCTCAGCGCAGGTACCTGGTTCGATGCGCCAGCCGAGGACGTCGCTCTTACGAACATCCAAGTCGTGGATCTCGAGGAGATGATCGAGAACGCGGCGGCTGAGGTCTACCCGGCTGCCCGGCGCAAGCGTCAGCGCTTCAGCACCGTCGTCGAAGGCCCGACTTCGGAGGCCCTCGCCGATCCCGTCACGCTGCACCGCGCGTTCGTCTCGCTGCTCGAGCTCGTCGTCAGCCTCTCGCCACGCGGGGCGCTCGTCTCCGTGCAGGCGCGCGCGACCGGCGATGAGTGGACCATCCGCATCACGGCGACCGCGAAGAACGCGCCCATCGATGGCCTCGCGCGCATCACCGACGGCTTGCGCGCCGAAGCGCGCGCGCTGCGCGCGGCCTACCGCGATATCAGCCTGCAGGGCGGCCTGCTCTGGGTGGAGGTCTCGCGCAAGACGGCGCTGGGGATCTGCCTCGCGCTGCCGCTTGCGCCCGCCAGTGCGCAGGGGCGTCCGGCATGAACGATTGCATACTCAGCGGGCGAGAGCGCCCCGCGAAGGGAGGTGGGCGTAGCGGCACGAGCAGCTAGCGGCCGCTCCCCGTGACGGGCTTATACCTACACGCCCGTCTCTTGCGACATACGGGGACGGGCCGGTCGAGATGAACGGAACGAAAACGAAAGTCAGACCTTAGGAGGTTCATACACATGGTTGCACTTATCACCCACACCCGGATGCTCGCCGGGATGCTCGCGGAGAAGGTCCGCGCGCGCTTCGGCGAAGAGCTGGGCCAGGACCTGATCGAGTATGCGGTGTTGGGCGGGCTCATTGCCACTGCTCTGATCGCGGCCGCTGTGCTGGGGGTCTACACCAGCGCGGTTCAGATCATGGCTGCGGGCATCAAGGACTGCGTCGACTTCAACAGCTTGACGGATTGCGGCATCGGATAATATCGACGGCGTGTCACAGAATCCGAGAGCAGAACTCTCGGTGCGACGGCATGTTCCGGAGCGGCGAACGCTTCCGCTCCGGAACTGCCAGCGAAGGATTGAGCGAAGTAGGTGAGTAGCGTACTAATTGGCTTTACGCTTCCGAGGACCAGACGCGTGTTGTGGCGTCTGATTCGTGACCACAAGAGCGTCGCGCTTCAGTTGGTGCTCTTCGTAGGTTGGTTCGTTCTCGTCTGGCCGCTGCTCCGAGGCGTGATGGACAACTTCGGAGCGCCACGCCATGGAGCCGGGGTTGATGAGCGCCTATTCAGGGGACTGCCCACGATTTGGCTCCAAGAACTCTACAACCGCTGGCATGGTCTCGCTTGGGCGTCCGTTGCGATCCACGGATCATGGTTCGTCGTGCCCTGGGTCGCGGTTGCCGCAGTGATCGCAAAGGAACCCCGACGTCTGTCCTCGCTCCTTCGCTGGTGGTTCGCGTTGCTCCTGCTTTGCCTGCCTCTGTTTGCGTTGTTCCCCGTGGAGCCGCCGTGGATGGCCGATGGCGAAGTCATTAGGATCAATGTGACGATAGTGGGCGCCATTGACGACAACAATGCACTCGCAGCCATGCCCAGCTTGCACGTGGCGCTGCCGCTCGTGCTGGCGTTCTGGTTCTTCCGAGAGCGCTCGCGGCTGCCAGGACTAGCCATGCTGGCCTACAGTGCTCTAGTTGCTTTCGAGGTTGTGTTCTCAGGCGAGCACTACGTTGCCGATGTCGTTGGGGCGGTGGCGGTGGCCGCGGCGGTGGCTCTCATCCCGAGACTGAAGTACCAAGCGATACTAGAATGGACTCGCTCGCGAGCGCGGGCAGCTAGGATGGCCGGCGTACCTGCGCCGGTTCTACCTTCCCGCGCGCGGCTGCACCATCGCGAGCGCGCCCAGGCACTTATCGAGTTTGCCCTCATCGCGCCACTCATGTTCGTCATTCTTTTTGTGATCGTCGATTTCAGCATCGCAATCGACAGACGACTCGTTCTGCAGCACGCCGTCCGCGAAGGCGCCCGGTACGGAGCGGTACACACGACCTGCGACGACATCATCCAGCAGACCTTCGATCAGGCACAAGACATCAACAACCTTACCGTCGATGTCTCCTACCCGAGCGGCGGGAGTGTGGGTAAGCCGGTCAAAGTGAGCGCCGACTTTACCTGGGACTTCCCTATCGCTAGCGAGTTGGCCAACGTATTTGGCGTTGGGTCACTATCCGTTGACATGACACCATCTGGGACGGCGCGGCTGGAACAGAGCGTAGACGACACTGCAGGATGTGCGGCGTCTTCATGATCCGCAAGCGGTTAAGCCAATTGAACGCAGAGCGCGGTCAGGCGTTGATCCTGTTCGTCGGTATTTTCACGATCATCATGCTCGCCGGGGCGATCACCGTCGATTTCGGGCTCTGGCTCAGCGAGCGGCGCGGAGCGCAGACGGACGCGGACCTGTCAGCGCTGGCGGGCGCGCAGGAGTACGCGTTCCAGCTGGCAGTGCCAAGCTACGATGCGCAGCCGGTTGCCAAGGCAGACGAATGGTTCAACGATAACAACGAAGCCGGCAACGCTTCACTGCCCGTCCCGATTGAGGCGTCGGATTCAGACGCTTGCGTGAAGGTGACCGTCAAGCACGATACGAAGGCGCTGTTCACCTCCCTCTTCGGGCTCGGTCCCGACAATATCGGCGCGCACGCGAAGGCCTGCGCCGGCGCCAGCAGTGGCGGGAGTCGCGTGCCGTCTCAGATAGCGCAGACGGACGATCCTTGCTTTACCGATCTCGAGCCCAACTTCACGGAACTGTGTCGCTTGTGGAGCGGCTCAGGAGGCTGTGGGGCCGGGTCGGGAGCTGAGAGCGGCTTCGAAGAGCTGGCGCCACGCATCAGGACGCCCAGCCCAACGCGCACACCGAGACCTACGCGTACACCCAGGCGCACGGACACGCCGACACGGACGTCTACTCCGGGTCCATCGCCAACGCCTACGCCATCACCGACGCCCGGTCCTGTTCCATGCAACCCTCACCAGATCCTCGACCTGGATGCCGCACCCTATTGCAGCGAAAACAACGGAGGCCGCGGCGACCTTGAGTACCTGATCGAGTGGGGTAGCACGGCAACGTGCAGAATCAACACAGCAACGCCGCCACCAGGAGTCTGCGATCCGGTCACCAACGGCCCTTGGTACGACTGCGTCGCTGTCCAGACGGGTGACTCCAGCAACGCGGTCCGTACCGGGATTGAGAACCGCCTAAGGCGTCAGGGGCCGTGCGATTCAGATGGCGACGGGGTAGAGGAGTTCGACGAAACGGTCAACATGGTCCTTGATACCGGCGACCCGCTGACGAGCCTGTACGAAGCGCGGACCTGCTCGAGCGGCGAGATCAGCCCTCGCATCATCACGATCATCGTTCTCGCCGAGAATCCTGACCCGTCGGACGCTAACACTGGGCACCCGATCGTCGGCTTCGCCGCCTTCTACCTGGCCGGCTGCTGGGATGGTGGCGGAGGCGCCACACCCACAGGCGTCTCAGACCCGGGCCTCAACAAGAACTGCACCGATGATCCCCACATACCAACAGGACAGCTCGCCATCTACGGGCAATTCGTCAACCTCATCGTAACCGGCGGTGACATCGGGCCGCCGGACCCCGGCAGCAGCACTCAGTTCGGAGTGCACCTGGTCGAGTAAGCGGCAGCAGAGGACTCTCGGAACACAGACCTGACAGGAGGAAAGAAGCATGGCACGAGCAATAACAGGAAACTCACCGGAGCGGACCAGCAGACTCATGGTCATCGCCGCTGTCGTCTTCGCGGCGCTGGCCGCTGTCCTGGTCTTCGTCGCGCTGCGCAACAGCAACGACAGCAGCAGCAGCTCCTCGGCGGCGAGCCAGGACGTCGTTGTGGCGACGCAGGATATCGGCGTGAACACGAAGATCACCGCGGACATGGTCCAGGTGAAGTCGCTGGCGTCGGACCAGGTGATCAACGGCGCCTATGCGACGACGGCCGGCCTCATCGGCCTTCCCGCGCGCTACCCGATCGCGCAGGGCGAGCAGGTCACGTCGACGAAGATCGGCGCCTCGAAGATCAAGGATGAGAAGGACCTGTCGCTCGTGCTGCCGCCTGGCACGCGCGGCTTCTCCATCAAGGCGTCGGAAGTCAGCGCTGTCGGCGGGCTACTCCTCCCGAATAACAGCGTGGACGTGATCGCGGTGTACGACGACCCGGCCAGCGGTGACAAGAACAACAAGAAGGCCTCGACGGTGCTCCAGAACGTCACGATCCTCTCGGTGGCGCAGGTGGCCCAGGAGCCGGTGCCGGCCGCGTCCGATACGAGCGCAACGCCGGGCGCGTCGCAGGGCATCTCGGGCGAGCGCCCCAGCGACGTGAAGGCTCAGCCGGGTGCGAAGTCTATCACGCTCGCTGTGACGCCGGAACAGGCGCAACTGCTGGCAGCGCTGCAGTCGCAGGACGGCGTTAGCCTCTGGGTCTCGCTCCGGCCTTCGGACGACACCAACAGCGTGGCGCTGAACGACACGACGTTGCAGCAGCTGTTCGGACGCTAAGGATCGCTGAAGAGCTGAGAAGAGGAAGGTATGGCCAACATCCCACGCGTGTGCATCGTCGACCGTGACCCGGACGCGCGCTATCGCGTCCAGGGGCTGGTCCAGCAGGCAGGGTTTTCTGTCGCGGGTCAGGCCGGTCTCGGCACCGAAGCGGTCGCGCTCGCGCAGGAGCTCAAGCCGGACATCGTCCTCTGCGGCGCGAGGGAGCCGATGGCGCGCACGGTGCAGACGGTCGAATCGCTCGTGCACGTCCTGCCCGAGACGCCCGTCATCGTGTACTCCGAGTCGAGCGACCTCGAAACGATCAGGCAGCTCATGCTGGCGGGCGCCCGCGACTTTATCAAGGCGCCCTTCAGTCCTAGCGAGCTCCGCCAATCGTTGACCGCAGCGCTGGAGTCGGAAGAACGTCGCCGCCTGCGCGATACAGGGGCGGGCGCGCTCGGACCGGAAGGTGTGGTGATCACCGTCTTCGGCGCGAAGGGCGGCGTCGGCAAGACAACGATCGCGACGAATCTCGCAGTCGCTATCGCCCGTACGGGCCAAGCCACTCTCCTGATGGACACCGATGACACCTTCGGCGACGCCGCGCCTGCGCTGGCGCTCACGGCCGAATACGCCGTGACCGACGCAATTGCGGAGCAAGACGCCGCGAGCTCGGATGCGGCCAGGAAGCTGTTTGTCCAGCATGACAGCGGTCTAAACGTCCTCGCCGCCCCGGCGAACCCGTTCGCGTGGAAGGGTGTCGCCGGCGAACGCTTGCAGCGGCTCATCGAAGCGTCTGCGCGCCGCCTCGATATCGTCGTCATCGACACCGGCAGCACACTGAGCGATGTGACGCTCGCCGGGCTGCGGGCGGCGTCGATCATCCTCTGGGTGACGACGCCGGATTATGCGAGCGTGCGCGATTCGCTGCAGGCGCTCCAGGTCGTCCGCAGCCTGAACATTCCCGACGATCGGATCCGCATCATCCTGAACGTATCGTCGCCCGAGATCGACGTGAGCCCCGCCGCCATCGAGCAAGCCATGGGGACACCGATCTTCTGGACGATCCCCTACGATCGGGCGCTGCGGCGCAGTGGCCAAGTGGGCCAAGCGGCGGTCGATGCGAGCCCGCTCAGCCCCGCCGCCCACAACCTTGTCGATCTCGCGCGGGTGCTAACGGGTGGCCCGCTTGAGGCAGAGGAAGCGCGCCCCCGGCGGCGGCTTTTCGGCGGCCTCCGCCTGCGGCGGGACAAGGGAACCAGACTTGAGGTATCCGAGGAGGTAACGCCGTGACGCAGATTCATCCAATCGATGGCCTAGCGCCGGGCGTCCCGCGTTCGTTCCTGGCGGAGGAGCACTCCCGCCTCGTTACGGAGATACACAAGAGACTGCTGCAGGAGATCGACCAGAACGCGCTCGCATCTCGATCGCCCGAGGAAGTGCGAGCTTCAGTGGAGTCGACCGTACGGTCCCTCGTCGCAGAGAACGCCGCCTCGATCTATGGAGAGGCGAAGGAGGCCGTGATCAAGGCCGTGCTCGACGAAGTAGTGGGGCTCGGTCCGATCCAGCCGCTCGTGGACGACCCGACCATCTCAGAAGTGATGGTGAATGCGCCTGAGGAGGTCTACTACGAACGAGATGGCGTGATCTATCCGTCCTCCGCCCACTTCCAGGACGCCGCGCACATTATGCGCATCGTCGACCGCATCATCGCCCCGCTTGGCCGTCGCGTCGACGAGTCGTCTCCCTACGTCGACGCTCGCCTTGCGGACGGATCACGCGTCAACGTGGTTATTCCGCCGCTCATCCCGCGCAGTCCTACCATCACCATCCGCAAGTTCCGCTCCGACAAGTATACGATTGAGGATCTGACCGCGAACGATACGCTGGACGAGCGCCTCGCTCAGTTCCTGCAAGCGTGCGTTCAGTATCGCCTTAACATCGTGATCTCTGGTGGTACCGGCACAGGGAAGACGACGTTGCTGAACGCCCTTTCGATCTATCTGCCGGCCAAGGAACGCATTATCACGATCGAAGACCCGGTCGAGCTAAAGCTGCAGCAGCCGCACGTGATCTCGATGGAAGCGCGGCCGCCTAACATTGAAGGCAGGAATGAGGTGACGCAGCGCGACCTCGTGCGCAACGCGTTGCGCATGCGCCCGGACCGGATCATCGTCGGAGAGGTTCGCGGAGGCGAGGCCTTCGACATGATGCAGGCGATGAACACGGGCCACGAAGGTTCGCTCACTACCGTTCACGCTAACTCAACCCGCGATGCCCTGTCTCGCATCGAGAACATGGTGCTGCTGTCGGGGCTCGATCTGCCGCTCCGCGCAATCCGCGAGCAGATTGGCTCCGCACTCCACCTCATCATTCAGCTCGCTCGGTCGGCTGACGGCCGCCGGCGCATCATCTTGGTCAGCGAGATCACCGGCCTGGAGGGGGATGTCGTTACGATGCAAGACCTCTTCCGCTTCGAGCAGTCCGGCGTCGACGAAGACGGCCACATCATCGGCCGTCTCGAGCCGACAGGAATCGTCCCAACCTTTACCGAGATGTTCGCGCGGTCGGGCGTCACGTTCGATTGGGCGGCCCAAGCCGCGGGAAGGTGGGGGTAGCGACATGACTGCTGTTGCCGCGAGCCTGTTCCTCTTTCTGGCGATTACGAGTGCTGCGCTGGTGGTCTTGAGCCCTCGACGCCAGCGCACCCTCGCGAGCGCGCGCGTACGAGAGCTCGCTCCCGGGGACGCACCGAGCACCACGGCCGTGACGGGCGTTGACCTGCGGCGAACACACTCATCGATTCCAACGCTCCGGCGCCTGTTGATGGGGAGCTCCTGGGCGCACAACGCGGAGCTTCGCCTGCGCAGGGCGGACCTCAATCTTCGCGTGGGTGAGTTCATCATGCTACGCACTCTGTTGGCGGTCATTCTCTTCGTGGTGACCGTCGCGATTGCGAGGCTTCATCCCGTCGGCTTCCTCATCGCCGTCGTGGTTGGCTGCGTCGGGTTCTGGTTGCCATCGGTGTACGTCAGTTCGCTCATCGAGCGGCGCCGGACTAAGCTCGAGCGGCAGTTGGTCGATCTCGTGCCCATGCTCTCCTCTTCCCTCAGGGCAGGGTTCGCTTTTCAGCAGGCTATCGATATAGCAGGCCGTCAGATCGGCGCTCCGATGTCTGAAGAGCTCGCGCTCGTCATTAGCGACGTGAACCTCGGCTCGACCATGCAGTCCGCTCTGCAGGATCTCGGTAGCCGGGTGGATAGCACGGATCTCGACATGCTCGTTACGGCCATCCTGGTCCAGCGTACGACCGGAGGCAATATCGCCGAGGTGCTGGACAAGACCGCAGAAACGATGAGCGAGCGAGAGCGCATACGCGGCGAGGTTCGGACACTCACGGCGCAGCAGCGCCTAACAGGCTGGATCCTCTCCGTCTATCCGCTGGCGATCGGCCTTCTGCTGTTCGCGATCATGCCTAGCTTATGGTCAAAGCTCTTCACGGAGGCAGCAGGTCAGATCATGTTAGGCATAGCGCTTGGTTTGCAGGTCATCGGATTCATCACGATCAGGCGCGCGTTGCGCGTCGACATTTGAGGTCTTCGCATGTTCGTCGATTTCCTAGCTGCCCTGTTTAGTTTCCTGGCTCTTGCTGCGGTTGCGGCTTGGGCGTTGCGGGGGGTCGGTCGTCCCGCGGAGGCGCGCATCCGCGCCCTCGCCCTCGCACGTCATCGCGGCACAGGTCTCGCGTCCATTCCATTCCAGCAGCGTGTTGTTGCTCCCTTCATCGAAACCACGGGAGAGCGCTTCGCTGCGCTGCTACCGGGCTCTCTCCTGAAGCGAATCGAGGCCAGGCTGGTGCTGGCGGGTCTCCCGATGAAACCTTCCGCGTTCTACACGCTCGCACTTGGAGTTGGACTCTTGCTCGGCGGCGCGTACGAGCTGATCGTCTTCGCGGCTACTAAGGGAACTCCGCCTGTGCTCGTCGTTCTGCTTGGCGCGCTGTTCTTTGTCGTGGGGATCTATCTGACGCTGTTCTGGCTGTCGAGCAAGGCGAAAGCGCGCCAGAGGGCGATGATCCACGGGCTTCCCGACTCAATCGACCTTCTGACGATTTGTGTCGAAGCGGGACTGGGACTAGACGCCGCGTTTCATAGGGTCGCAGGGAAGCAATCCGGGCCGTTCGTAGATGAAATCCACCGCATGCTTCGCGAGGTCGGCCTCGGGAGGGTACGCCGAGACGCGCTGCTCGACCTCGCCGATCGGACCGATATCGAAGACGTACGCAGTTTTGCGCTTGCCGTCATCCAGGCGGAACAGCTTGGCACGAGCTTGGCCCAAGTCCTGCGGGCGCAGTCGCAGCGCATTCGCCAGCGCCGTCGTCAACGTGCAGAAGAGGAGGCCCACAGAGCCCCTGTTAAGATGGTGTTCCCCCTCGTTCTCTGCCTGATGCCATCGCTCTTCATCTTCATTCTCGGGCCGATCATCATCGAACTGATCGACTTCCTCAAGCACGGTTAGCCTGAGCCTTACGCTGGTGCCTTCAGATGCAAAATGACTCCGAGAATGACGGCTTGGCGCGGCTGCGAGAAGAGTCGAAAGGTCGGGGACGCTATGGATTCCCGTCGCGCCTCAGGTCGATGGAGATTACCTGGGAACGAGGGGTTCTCGGACTCGCGGCCATACTAATCGTCTGCGCAGTCGTCGGCGCGGCGGTGGTTTTGACGACGAGCAGAGCGGCGAGCAACGGGGAGCACCAGCAGCAACGTGTCTCGAGCGTTCTTGCTGCGACACAGACTCCGCGCCGCGCGACGCCAACTTCGACGCCTCCACCCACGACGGCGCCGGCTGTGTTTGCTGGCCCGCCCGATCGCACAGACTGCGACTTGATCCGCGGAACTGACTATCGAAGCGAAGCGGAACGTCAATACTACACGTCTCAGTGTGTGACACCACAGCCTGCGCGCAACGAGGCGTCAACACCTCCGAATAGCCTGCCTCCGCCTAGTGAGTCTCTGCCATCGGCGCCCCCGGGACCGGAGCCTACGATGGCGGCGTCGGCGTTTGGCGCGGCTGAAGCGATCGCTGCAGGTAGTGATTGGATCTCTCATGGCGGGGCTGTCGCCTACACAACTGATCCGGGGCTCTGCACTGGAGTGCTGATCTCTGGCCGCTGGATTGTGACTTGCCGAGCTACGCTGGCCGGCTGCTCGATTCTTCAGAAGTGTCAAGTAAATGTCACCGTCTGTGTCTATGATAATCCTATTGCTGTCCGTCCTGCAGATCAGTGCTGAATAGTGCGGTGGCTACGACTACTTTTAAAGCGAGACTGTCACCTGAATGCGACTGACCACGATGCGAGTTGAGGGCCCCCAGGCCTCATGGCTTGGATGTCCGGCCACGAATGACAGCGTCCGGGTGATGCCGATTTCCGACAGACTTCCGCTTATGCCGCGTGTTGCGAACGGTAGCTTTCCTCGAGCCCTGCATCCTGCGCAGGCGATCCTAAAAGTCGCAGCTCCTGTCGAACGGAGGGTATGGGCAGCTCAAGGTAAGCCGTGGAGGGACCCTAGCAGCAGCGTAACGTGCGCGTCAAGGTAAATGGTCGCACTTCAGGGGCGCGAGGTACATGCGCGAACGGTGCGCGTTCGGCTAAGGCGCCCCGCTGACGGCCGCCTGTCCGGGTGTGAGGGACGGCGTGTAACGATGATGGAGGTCCACGTCGTCGAGGGCGCTATCGATGGCGCGGTTGACGGCTTTTTGGGCGGGGCCGGTGAGGAACCCCGGGATGTTGCCAACGTCCATGTGCTGGACCTTCGCCTTCGGATGGCGGCCAGTGAGGTCGACAGTGCCCTTCACCTTGACCTTCATGTCTAAGCCCAGGAACGAGAAAGTCGCGCTGCCCTCTCCCGATCCGTCATGAACGCAGACGCGCGGGTGGTTGAAGCCGACGTCGTGCTCACGCAAGAGGGTGTCTGCGCGCGATGACAACTGGCTTTCGTTGAACGTTGTCGAACCGGCTGTACCGCCGTCCAGCGTGGCGTTCAGCGTGTCCCATTGCTGTTGGAAGCTCGCCGAACTGGCGGCGTTGACGCTGATCGGCCCGTCGCCGGGAGTGCAGGGGCCCGGGCCACCCGTTACGGCCAGGACGCCGACAACAACGACGAACACGACGGCGAGCAGGACGATGCTGAGGATGCCCCCGATGATCATGCGCAAGACAGAAGCCGTGAAGAAACGGATGATGAACATGATGGCGATCCCTCCTATCGCGTCATGGCCTGGTGATGGAGTGCTCCGATGCTACGGCGAACGGACAACACGGCTGATCAGGCCTCCGGTCGCGCTGGGCGATTGTACCACGTTGTTTGGCGGCAGCGGATGTGTCACCCGCCTCAGGGGCCCTCTAGATCGACGCGAGCGCCGTGGATTATACTGCGGCGAAACGCCTGCAGTGCCCCGCACGTTAGGGAGGGAATCATGACCGACACGACGTTGCCGGTGCCGCCGGAGTTTGCGTTCGAATGGGAGTCCCCTGAGGAGGCGATGCGTTTTTGGACAGCCGACCTGATGCACTGGCCGAACGGCATCTCGAACCTCTCGGCGACGATGGACATGCCGGCCTTCGGCCGCGGACTGAACAAGGCGTCCGAGACGCTGTGCATGCCCTTCCGGTCGATGGATTTCAAGTTCATTCGCGGCTATGGGTACATGTCTCAGGTCCCGTACTCGATGGACCCGGGGGGGATGGGCCAGCGCATGGAGGCGATGCAGGGACGGATGATGGAGCACGTCCCCGGCTTGCTGGAGCGGTGGCGGACGGCCTACGAGCCGGAAGTGCGGTCGATCAACGATGACACGTTGAAGGGCGACTATCGCAAGCTGAGCGATCGAGACCTCTCGCAGCTCCTGGACATGCTCATCACCAAGCGAGAACGCGAGGGCGAGCTGCACTTTCTCGCCGTGTTTCCGGCCATGGGCGCGGCGATGATGTTCGAGCAGGTGTACACGCAGCTCCTGGGCACACCGAAGGGGGGCGAGCACTTCCAGCTCCTCCAGGGCTTTCCGAACAAGAGCGTTGAGGTAGGCGATGGCCTCTGGCGGCTCGCGATCGAGGCGAGGAAGCGTCCGGCTGTGCTAGCGATCCTCAGGGGCACTGCGCCTTCCGCGACCCATCGCGCCCTCGCAGAGAGTGCGGAAGGGAAGCCGTTCCACGATGCTGTCGAGGAGTTCCTCGATGTCTACGGCTGGCGCGGCAACGAGATGGATGTCGCCGCGCCCACCTGGAAGGAAGACCCAACGACGGTCTACAAGCTCATCCGAGACTATGCCGCCCGCGAGGACTACAACCCCGAAGATGAGTTCCGTTCGCTGGTCGCTGCGCGGCAGGCACGCGAGAAGCTTGCGTTCGACGAGATCGGTGATGGCGAAGCGCTGGGCATGTTCCGGCAGGTGCTGGCCGGCGCGCAGCAGTACCTGCCCATTCAGGAGGACCACAACTTTTGGATCGACCAGCAAGGCGTCGCCGTCCAGCGGGTGCCGGTGCTCGAGGCGGGCCGTCGATTTGCCGGTGCTGGCCGGCTCGACGATGCGAATGACATCTTTCTTCTCAAGTTCGAGGAGGCGCAGGAAGCGCTGCGCGACGGCAAGAGCCGTCTGCAGGGGCTGGTGGAGCAACGGCGTCGCGAGCGGGAGGAGAACAGCAAGGTTACTCCGCCGCCGGCGCTCGGCACGCCGCCGCCGGCGGACGCGGAGGATAACCCGATGTTCGCCAAGTTCTTTGGCGCGCCGCCGGATGAGAACCCCGACCCGCGCGTGATCAACGGCAACGGCGCGTCAGCCGGTTCGGTGACGGGCACGGCGCGCGTGATCCTCTCTCTGGACCACGGCGAGCGGCTGAAGCAAGGCGAGATCCTGGTGTGCCCGGCGACGATGCCTCCCTGGACACCGCTGTTCGCGCTCGCTTCAGGAGTCGTCACCGACCATGGCGGCGTCCTCTCGCATACGGCGATCGTCGCGCGCGAGTACCGGATCCCGGCGGTGGTCGGCACGAAGGTCGGGACGGCGCTTATCAAGGACGGCCAAACGATCACCGTCGACGGCAACGCCGGGACGGTGAAGCTGGAGGCGAGATAACGGCGCGCGCCGGCCGCTCTCCGAACCTCACCCTGCTTCTGACCACCGTCGCGCTGGGCGGCGTCCTTGCGCCGCTCAACTCGACGATGCTGGCGGTCGCCCTGCCCGAGCTGAGGCGCGACTTCTCGGTCGGGCACGTGGAGATCGGCTGGCTCGTCTCCGCCTACCTGATCGCGATGGCCGTCGCCCAACCGCTCGGCGGCCGGGTGGGCGACCAGATCGGCCGGGCGCGCATCTTCCGCGCAGGACTGCTGGGGTTCCTGGCGCTGTCGATCGCGGCGGCGTTCGCGCCGACGTTCTCGATGCTTGTAGTGCTCCGCACCGGCCAGGCGCTTGTCGGCGCGGCGGTGATGCCGAACGGCATGGCGATGCTACGCGAGACGCTGCCGATCGGCCGACTCGGACGGTCTGCCGGGATCATCGGAGCGACAACGTCCTCGGCGGCGGCGATAGGCCCGCTGCTCGGCGCCGGGCTGCTGGCGCTCGGTTCGTGGCGGCTCCTGTTTCTGGTGAACGTCCCGCTGGTTGCCCTGGCGCTCGTCAGTCTCACGCTGCTCTCGTACCCCGAGAGGACCGCGCCTCGCCGGCTGGAGCTCGACTGGGCAGGCGCGGCGGCGTTCGGTGCGCTGTTGGTGGCGCTCACATTCGTGCTGAACTCCGTGCGCGGCGGCGTGAGCGCGTTTGTCCTGGGAGCGGGCATCTTCGTGCTGCTTGTGCTGGGAGTCATCTTTGTCCAGCGTCAGCGCGAAAGCTCGATGCCGGTCGTCGAGTGGCGGCTGTTTAGGCAGGTCCCGTTCACGGCAGCCACGGCCTACGTCATGCTGAGCAACCTGGTGATGTATACGACGCTGCTCAGCGTTCCATTCTTTATCGAAGAGGTGCAGGGCAAAAGCCACGCGGTCTCGGGCACGCTGCTCGGCACCATGTCGATCATTTCCGCAGTCTTCTCTCCGGCAGGCGGCCGCCTGGCCGACATGGTGGGCAGGCGCTGGCCGACGGTGGTGGGGAGCTTGATCGCGCTGGGCGCGGTCGTGTGGCTGCTCGCCGGCATTTCGAGCCACGTTTCATATGGTTACCTGGCGGTCGGGCTGGGAGCGCTCGGCCTCGGGGCGGGCCTCAGCTTTGGCCCGGCGAGCACGGCAGCGGTCGAATGCGTGCCGCGCGAGATGGCCGGTGCGGCAGCGGGCACGAGTTCTATGATGCGCTATGTTGGGGGCATTATCGGGGCGGGGGTGCTGGGTGGCGTGCTGAGTGGCAACGGTGGGACGTCGGAGCTCAGCCTCTTTCGCGTCATCTTCGTGGTCGTTGTGGTGATGGCCGCGCTGGCGGCTGTGGCAACGCTCTTCATTCATCGCTTTCCACCCGGCATGGCCGAGCGCGTCCGTGACGCCGATGAAGACACGGCCCAGCTCGTTGGCGGAGGCACATACGCAACAACGGAGCGGAGGGCCAGGTGAGCGGCTGCGCGATCGTGGTGCATGGAGGTGCGGGCTGGCGCGAGAGCGCGGCGCGGCTTCCCGACGCCGTCGCTGCGTGTGAGGCGGCTGCGCGCGCCGGGCAGCGCATCTTGCTCCGCGGCGACAGCGCGCTCGATGCTGTGGAGCGCGCGGTGTGCGTTCTCGAAGACGCTCCGGTGCTCAACGCAGGGCGCGGCAGCTACGCGACCACCGACGGCGACATTGAGATGGACGCGCTGATCATGGACGGCGCGACGCTTGCGCTCGGTGCCGTCGCGGGGATCACCCGCGTGCTGCATCCGATACGCGTCGCGCGCCACGTGCTGATCGATGGCCGCCACGCGTTACTGTCCGGCCAAGGCGCGTCGCGATTCGCGGACTCGATCGGCGTCCCGCGCTGCGATCCGTCGGAGCTGATCGTCGGAGAGCGTTCAGCAGCGCCCGGCGACACGGTCGGTGCGCTCGCACTGGACACGCATGGGAACTTAGCGGTCGCCACCTCGACGGGCGGTATCCCCGGAAGGCGCCCGGGGCGCGTCGGGGACACGCCGCTCGTTGGGTGCGGCGCATATGCGAACGGCTCGTCGGCGGTGGCTGCGACCGGCGCCGGCGAGGCGATCATGAAGCTCGTCCTGAGCAAGCACGTTGCGGACCTCATCGGCGACGGGGCGGAGCCGCAAGCGGCGTGCGATGCGGCTATCGCGTTGTTTCAGCGGCACTTCGATGCGACAGTTGGGCTGATCGCGCTCGACGCAGCGGGACACATAGGCGTCTCGTTCAACTCCGCCGCCATGCCGTACGCGTACGCCGTTGGTGAGAGCGAGATTTCGAGCGGTGCGCGGCGCCCATGAGGCGCGCTCTTCGAAAAGAAGGCGCCATTTGAGGCTTCAGATAGAGCTTAAGTAGCCCCAAGGGGCGGGGCCAGCTCGCCTTTTCGAAGAGCCTGGCGGAGACACCAGCCCGGGCCTCCCATTCGAATCTGTGGAGGGCGATTTCGAATCTGGCGCCCAAAGCCGCTGCGTCTGGCTGCCGAACATCTATAGCGGTGATGCAGCTCTCCCCCAGACTCAAGCTCTGGCTCGCGGTGAGCCTGATCGCTGCGTATTTGGGCGTAGGGGCGATCGTGCTCTCGGCCACCTGCATCGCCGTGCACGGCTCGTCCGCGGGCGCAGCGCCACGTGCATCGCTCCCGAAGACGGCGGTGCCGGCTGCGACGGCGGCATCCCGGGCCGTGCTCAGCGAGTCGTCCGTGCTGCTGACGGTGCCGGCTGCGGTCTTACCGACCGAGAACCAGCTCTTCGTGTGGCCCGCCGAGGGCTACGTTTCGCAGGGCATGACGCCGCGGCACCCGGCGGGCGTCGACATCGCTTCGGGCTTGGGCAGCGAGATCCGCGCCGCCCGCGACGGCACGGTGTACTTCGTTGGCGGCGATCCCTGCTGTTCCTACGGCAACTTTGTCGTCATCGCCGACGACCAGGGCTGGTCGACGGTGTACGGGCATCTCAGCAAGTTCCTGGTGAAGGTGGGCGATCAGGTCAAGCAGGGCCAGGTGATCGCGCTCTCGGGCGACACGGGGCACGTCACCGGGCCGCACCTGCACTTCGAGATCCGGCAGAACGGACGTCCCGTGAACCCACTCGACTATCTCTTCCCGGCACGCTTCGTCGAGGTGGACAGCGCCACACCGCCGGAAATGGCCGCGGCGCCGCCCGTTACGAGCCAAGAGCCCGCACCGACCGCCGTGCTTTCGAGTGACCTCAGCGCGGCGGACGCCACGGTCCTCGGCATCGCGTGGATGGCGAACAACCAGGAGGCGGCGTACACGATCGAACCGTCGACGTGCTACGCGATCCAGTACGGCGTCAACTGGCTCGTGACGTGCAAGGGGCAGCTCGACGGCTGCACGCGCGCGGGCACGTGCGAGAGGTATCTCTCCGCCTGCGTATTCGAGCAGCCGCGGCTCGTCACGCGCTTCTGCCCGCAGTAGATCAGCCTCGTTCTTGAGTCGCGCTGCGCTGCGCCGTATGCTGGGCGGGGTCTCTTCGCGCTCGACAACGAAAGGACGAACGATGGCCCGCAAGTTCCGGTTCGGCATTCAGACCTCGCGCGCGCCCGACGCCAAGGCGTGGGCCGAGAAGGCGCGCCGCATCGAAGCGCTGGGCTTCTCGACGCTGTTCATGCCCGACCACTTCGAGGACCAGCTCGCGCCATCGCCGGCGCTGATGGCCGCCGCCGACGCGACAACGTCGCTGCGCGTCGGGACGCTGGTGTTCGACAACGACTACCGCCATCCGCTCGTGCTGGCGAAGGAGCTGGCGACGATCGATGTGCTCTCCGGCGGGCGGCTCGAGGCGGGCATCGGCGCGGGCTGGATGACGAGCGACTATGTGCAGTCGGGCATCGCGCATGACCCGCCGGGCGTGCGCATCGAGCGGCTGAAGGAGGGCGTGGCGATCATCAAGGGCCTCTTCGGCGACGAGCCGTTCTCGTTCTCCGGCAAGCATTACACGATCGCGAACCACGACGGCCTACCGAAGCCGATCCAGCGGCCTCATCCGCCGATCCTGATCGGGGGCGGCGGCAAGCGCGTCCTGCGCTTTGCGGCGCGCGAAGCGGACATCGTGGGCGTCAACTTCTCGCTCGCGGAGGGCGTGGTGAACCCGACCGTCGCACAGACGGGGAGCGCGGTCGCGACGGAAGAGAAGATCTCGTGGATCCGGGAAGCCGCGGGCGCGCGCTTCGACGAGCTGGAGCTGAACGTGACGGTCTTCGTCACCGCTGTGACGGAAGACCGCATGGCGTTCGCCGAGCGCGTCGCGGGCGGCTTCAACCTGACGCCGGCGGAGGTGCTCGAATCGCCACACGTGCTGGTTGGCACCGTCGATCAGATCGTCGACGACCTGCAGGTGCGCCGCGAGAAGTACGGCTTCTCGTACGTCGTCTTCTCCGGCGACCTGTTCGAGCAGACGGCGCCAATCGTCAAGCGGCTGGCGGGCACGTAGCGCGACCGTGACCACGGAGCGCGAGAGCAAATTCGAGGAGAGCTACTTCGGCGATTACGCGGGCCGCGGCACGTACCGCGACTACCGCCTGAAGCGGTTGTTCAGGACCCGGCTCGTGGGCCGGTTCCTGCGGCGCGGGAAGGTCCTCGAGATCGGCTGCGCATACGGGTACCTGCTGCGTGCCCTCGAAGACCGGTTCGAGTGCGCGGGGATCGATGTGTCGGAGCACGCCATCTCCGTGGCGAGAACCGTCACGAAGGCCGCTGTGGAGAGCGGGGACGTGATGGAGCTCCTGCCGCGGAAGCCCGACGGCGCCTTCGACGCTGTGCTTGCCTTCGACATCCTCGAACACCTGCCGGAGGGACAGATCCCGGAGGTACTCAGCCAGATCGCGCGCATCCTGCGGCCGGGCGGGCGGCTGCTGGTCTCGGTGCCCAACACGCGGTGCCTTTCGAGGAAGCTCAAGAAGGAGCAGTGGACCGGGCTGCGGGATCCTACGCATGTTTCGCTTCTCTCGCCTGAGCGTTGGCTCGAGCTCCTCGGCGGCTCGTTGACTGCCGTCGCCACGGGCGGCGACGCCTTGTGGGACATCCCTTATCTGCCCGGCGTCCCGGGCCAGCTCCAACGCGCCTTCCTGCTCACGTGCGTGCTGGCCGCCGCCACTCGCGGCCGGTTCCCGAGAAGCCTTTCGGAGAATCTCATCATCGTTGTCGAGAAGCGGTAGCGGCGGCACACGGGAGTGCCAGCGAGCGCTGGCTCGGCCCGCTGGCTTTGTATACTACAGTCCTGAGCGGGGGTAGCTCAGTGGTAGAGCTCCTGCCTTCCAAGCAGGATGTCG
>CAYQLM010000047.1:0-23902 GCA_964418365.1 uncultured Dehalococcoidia bacterium | reverse complement strand
ACGTTGCCGTAGTACGGCAGATGGTGATCGCCATCGAGCACGACAAAGCGCGCGTTCGGCAGCGCCATGGCGACATCGCGCCCCATCTCCAGCCGCACGGCCTTGTCGCCGCGCCGGTGCAGCACCAGCGCCGGCGACTTGATCTTCGGCAGGTACTGCCGGACGTCTGTGTTGAAATAGCTCTCGTGCAGGATCTGCGCCGCCACCTGGCCCGTGGCTGCTGCCGAGAAGTACGCCAAGCTCCCTGCCATCTCGTCACGATCTGCGTCCGGGTGGATGAAGCCCATCGTTGTACGGGCGGCCGCACCCCACTCCGCGCGGATCAGATCGATCAGCGCGCGCACGACGGCTTGTTCGCCATCCGGCAAGGCGTGAGCGAACGCCGCGTACAGGATCTGGTTTGCGACGCGATCGGGGTGCACCGCCGCGTACATCAGCCCGACAGGCGTGCCCTGGCTCCAGCTATACAGTGTAAATTCGCCAAGCCCGGCGTGATCGACGACGGCTTCCAGGTCCTTCAACCGTCCTTCCGCCGAAAGGTCCTCTACGTGGCGGTCCGAGAGTCCGGTGCCTCGCCCGTCGTACATCACGAGGGGCCGCCGTCGCGCCAGATCGAGCGCGAAGTCGCCCGCGGGCGTTTGCCACTCCAGCTCGAGGTGCGACACCCAGCCCGGCACGCAGACGATCGGCGGCCCATCGCCTTCGCCGACGGTGGCATACGCGATGCGCACGCCGTGGCTCGTCGTCGCGAACCGGATCCCCGGTTGGAACGTCGTCATCTCGCCGGCTCACGAACGGCGGCCGCTTCGCGCACGAGCGCCTGAAATAGCGGGGCGCAGCGCTCTGCGAAGCCGGGATGGTGCTCCTCCTGCAGCTCTGGGTGCCACTGCACGCCGACTACCCAGCGATGGATGTGGCTCTCCACTCCCTCGACCAGGCCGTCGGGCGAGAATGCGGCCGGCTCCAGGTCGCGCGCCAACACGTCGGGTGTGACGGCCTGGTGATGGCGTGAGTTGACCTCGATCTCGTCCGCGCCGAAAAGCTCGTGGAGCCGCGTTCCCGGTACAAGATGGACGTTATGCCAGCTCGAAGGGATACCTTCGGCCCTGAAATCGGCGCGGTGAGCGTTGCTCTCGATGTGCTGCAGCAAGCGGCCCCCAAAGGCGACGTTGAGCAGCTGGTGGCCGCGACAGATGGCGAGCACGGGCAGGTCCGCGTCGAGCGCCCGACGAAGTACCGACAGCTCGAGTTCGTCCCGCTCGCTCGACGTGTGTTTCACTTTGGGGTGGCGCTCTTCGCCGTAACGTTCAGGCGCTACATCGAGGCCGCCGGTTAGGACGAGGCCGTCGAAATCGGTTACAGCGCCCGCGCGATCGATAGCAGTCGCCTCGGCGCCGGACTGGCGTACGCGCTCCAGGTACCAATCGAAACGCTCGCCCGGGATGTCTTCCCAGTGCGTCACCGCGATGCGGACAGCGGCCACGGCCAACCTCCATGGCCAGGATACCACGTTAGGATCGCCCTGCTATGAAGAGAGAGCGCCCTTTGAAAGGCGCTCTCTCGTGCTGGGCGGTTGCGCTGCTATTCTTCCATCTCGTCGTCGGCCGCGTCCTCTGCGGCCGCGGCGTCGTTGAGGCGGATGTGGCCCTCCTGGGAAACGGTTTCGTTCTCCCAGGCTTCGCCTTCCTCGCCCGGAAGCTCCTCGCTGCTCTCGTCCTCGGGCCGTTCATCCTCTCCATGGCGGATCAAACTGCCCTTGGTGTACGGACGCAGGCCTTCAGTCGTGATCGTCGTTGGGAAGGACGGGCGGCCGGCCTGGTTCGGGTGCTGGTACGTCTCCTTGATGATGATCCGGCAGCCGTCTTTGGTCAGGCTCGTGATCGCGGCGGCGTACTGGTTGCCGCCCTGCAGGAGCTTGAGCACGCGATGTGCCAGCTTTGGCTCGATCGTGCCGATCGGCTCGCCGCCGGGCGTCTCTACCGCGAGCGCCTTGCCCTTTGGGCGCAGCTCCAAGCGCTCGCCGGCGTTCAGCGTCGTCAGCACGTCTCTCGAGGTCTGCTGAACGTCTGTCAGCGCCGTCTTGCCCATCTCCTCGATGAAGAGCATCGGGTCGACCAAGCTCGTCTCCGCCTGGGGCGCGCCGGACTTCGCGAGGACGTTCAGCCGCTCCAGGTTTTTCTTGGCGATCTGGTTCGTCAGGTCGAGCTCGAGGGCCTTCTTGTAGGCTTTGCGCGCCTCGTTGTAGCGGCCTAGCTCCATGAGCGATTTGCCCAGCCGGTTGTGTGAGTCAATGTCGTTGGGGAAGAGGGTGAGGATGGCGCGATTGACGGTCACCGCTTCTTCCCAGCGGTTCTCTCGCGCGAGCTGGATCGCCGTGTCGGTCTGCCTCCGCCTGGTCTGGACCTGCTCTGTTTCCTGGTACATAGGGGGATCACCTACTCGTTTCGCGGTTCTTATCCGAGCGATCATATCGTCGGTCTCTGGCCGTGGCAAGACGTCAGGTGTGCCAAATGTGTGAAATTTCCACAACAGTCTTCGGTAGGCAACGACAACACTGAAGGGGCTGGGTGCTTATGTCATCACCGCCGCACTTCCGCCAGCATGATGGTCGGGGTGGACAGATTTGAACTGTCGACCTCACGGTCCCGAACCGTGCGCTCTAGCCTGGCTGAGCTACACCCCGACTGCGAAGCCATGGCATGGTATCAAACGCTCTCTCAGACTGTCGAGGTTTGCCCGCCTTCAGCCGGACGGCTACACTGCGCGCGAGACCACCGATGCACGTGCTCATGCTCTGCGCCCTGGATGTATGGGCGCTCCCAGGGAGCGGCGGCGCCCCTTCGCTGTACCGGACACTGCGTGCCTATGGCGAACGCGGCCATCGCGTCACCTTCGTCGCACCGACCGTCGGCGCGAACGCGGCGTTGCCGGAGGGGTGCCTGCGCGGCTACAAGCCGGCGACTCCGCCCTCGATCCGCGGGGTGGAGTACGAGCAGTTTCATCTGCCATCGATCCAGGAGCTGCGCGCGCCATTGCCGGCGCTGGCGGCCAAGCTCGACCAAAAGCTGCGCTTCGCGCTGCTCTTCCCGAGGCTGGCAGCGCGCCGCGCCGAGCGCGTGCTCGCGCGTGAGGACGTCGACTTGCTGTACGCGTATGAGGTGCACGGCGCACTGGCGGCGCGCCGGCTTCGTCGCCGTTACCGCCTGCCGACGGTGGCGCGGTTCCAGGGCACCGTGATGTACCCGACGTTAGACAGCAGGCTGGGACGGCTGCGGCGGTACGAAGAGGTGCTCGCGCTCCGGCTGCCGGCCGACCTCTACATCATGACCGACGACGGCACGCGCGGCAACGAAGTCTTGGCGCGGCTCAATCCTTCTTCGGCGGGCAAGGTTCGTTTCTGGCGCAACGGCCTCGATCTGGAGCGCCTGCGCCCCCCCTCGCCGGCCGAACGTCAGGCGCAGCGCGCCGCCCTCGGTATGTCAGAGGATGCCTTTGTCTTGCTGACCGCGTCGCGCCTGGCGGCGTGGAAGCGAGTTGACCGCGCGATCGCGGCCCTCCCAGAGATCCTGCGCGGCGTGCCGAAGGCGATGCTACTCGTCGTGGGTGATGGCGAGGAGCGCACGAATCTCGAACGGCAGGCTCGCGATCTCGGGGTCGCGGACCACATACGCTTCACCGGCGCGGTGCCGCAGGAGCAAGTGGTTGACTTCATGCACGCCGCCGACGCATTCCTGGCTGTCGCCGGCCTTTCGAACGTCGGCAACCCGCTGCTGGAGGCGATGACCTGCGGCCTGCCCGTCGTCGCCGTCGATGCGGGTGATACGCGGTCGCTCGTCCGCGACGGTGAGACGGGATGCCTGCTCGCTTCCGGGGCACCGGGGAAGATCGCGCCCGCCGTGATCGACGTCGCGAACGATGCGTTGCTGCGGCAGCGGCTTGGAGAGGGCGCGCGCTGCTATGCGGAGACGCACTTCTGGACCTGGGAGACGCGCCTGAACGCCGAGCTGGAGGAGGTAGAGCAGCTTGACGGAAAGCGAGTCGCCACCGGCGTCGCTGAGCCTGCCCGTCGCGCCGGCTGAACCCGAGGCCGTCGGACCACAGGGCGGACTGGGCTTCCTGGGCCACGTCAACCTTGTCTTCCTCACCTACGTTGCCAGCGCGGTGCTGGCCTTCGGTGTGGGCGTGCTGCTCGCGCGCGCGCTCGGGCCCGGCGGCCGGGGTGTCTACGCGTTATTCCTGCTTTCGGCAGCCATCGCGCAAGGCGTACTCGGCCTCGGGATTAACGTCGCGGCCGTGTACTACCTGGGGAAGGGCAGGATGCCGGTCGGTCGCGTCGTCGCAAACGGCATCGCCATGGCGCTGGTCGCGGGCGTCGCCTGTTCGCTGGTCGTGCTGCTTGCCTGGCCGGTGCTCGGCGATCGGTTCGCCGAACACCGCGTGCCGTACTGGACGTTCTCGTTCGTCGTGCCGATTTTCATCAGCTACGGGCTGCTCACGTCCGTGTTGCAGGGAACGAGCCGGTTTCTGGCGATGAACGCCGTGATCCTCACCCAACCGATCGTGCAGTTCAGCCTGCTGGCGGCGGGTTGGGCGCTCGGCGATGTGAACACGACGTCGGCGGTGCTGTACTGGGCAGGCGGCACGTTCGCGGCGACGTTGCTGGCGCTCGCGCTGCTGGTGCCTTCGCTGCGGCCCGTGGAGCGCTGGGGCTTGGACGGCTCCGGCCTGCGCGAGCTGGTGCGATTCGGACTGCGCGGCCAGATCGGCAACGTGATGCAGCTGCTCAACTACCGTCTCGATCAGTACATCGTCCTGCTCTTCGTGAACGCGGCGGGTGTCGGCATCTACGCCGTCGCTGTCGGCCTGACGCAGAGCGTGTGGTTCGTCTCGAATGCCGTGGCGACGGTGCTGCTGCCGCGCCTCACCGCGGGCGATGGCGCGGACGCCGCGCGCACGACGCCGCTTGTTTGCCGCACGACGCTGCTGGTGAGCGCGATGGGTGCGGTGGCGCTTGCCGCGGTGTCGCCTGCGGTCCTGCTGCTCTTCGGCCACGACTTCCGGCCGTCGCTCACGCCGCTGCTCTGGCTGCTGCCCGGCACCGTGGCGCTGGCGGGCTCGAAGATCCTGGCGAGCTACCTCTTCAGTCAGGGCCGTCCGGGCACGAACAGTCTGATCACGATCGCTTCGCTTGTCGTGACGTTGGTGGGCGACTTCGCGCTGATACCGCCGTTCGGCGTCGCGGGCGCGGCTATCACTTCGTCGCTCGCGTACGGCACGCACTTCGCGCTCTCGCTCGTGGCTTATCGACGGCTCTCCGGCGGCTCGATCTGGGACGCCGTCGTCGTGCGCGGCGAAGATTTCCGTCGATACCTCGCGATCGCGCGCGGGCGGTTCGCGCCGGCTTAACTGCATGATGGAACCCGTCGCGCCCAGCCGCCGTCTGCGCATCTGCGTCCTGGGCGATCTCGATGGCGTGCATACGCAGGGCTGGCTGGCGTACTTCGTGCAGCGTGGCCACGACGTGCACGGCATCTCGTACTACACGCCGGCCCGGCCGCCGCAGGGCGTGCATGTGCACGCCCTGCACGCCGCCGTAGGCGGCGGCAGCCCGCCGGGGCGGGCTGCGCGGCCGGGCCCTACGCTGCGCATCGTGCAGCGCCTGCCGATTGGCGTGCAGCGCCTCGTGAACCTGCTGCGCTATCGCCGCGCTGGCTTGCGCGGCGTGGTCGAGGACATCGCGCCTGACGTGCTGCACGCGCACTATCTCGTCGAGCACGGGCTCTACGGCACGGTCGCCGGCTTTCGCCCCTACGTCGTGTCGGCGTGGGGCTCCGACGTCCTCGTCGAACCGCAGCGCTCGCGGCTCAACCGAGCGCTGGCGCGCTTCGCGCTGCGGCGAGCGACGCTAGCGACGGCGAACAACCGCTCCATGCTGCGCGAGATGGTGCTCAAGCTCGGCATCGAGCGCGCGTACGCGCAGCACATCGTCCTCGGCGTGTCACGCGACTTTCTGGACGGCGCGCCGCCCTCGGTGAACGCGCAGCCTCCGGATGCGGGCCGGGCGCCGGTCGTGATGAGCACGCGCTCGCTCGACACGTCGCTGTACAACATCGATGTCATCCTGCGGGCGATGGCGCGTGTTCGCGAACGCGTAGCGAGCGCGCGACTTGTGGTCGTTGGCGAAGGGCGGCTCCGGTCGCAGCTGGAAGCCCTGGCGCAGCGCCTCGAGCTCGGCGACGGCGTGGCGTTCGCAGGCTTCGTTTCGCAAGATGAGTTACGCCGTCTGCTCGCCGGGGCGGAGGTCTTCGTCTCGGTGCCGTCGTCCGACGGCACGTCGGTCGCACTGCTCCAAGCGATGGGCGTCGGTGCCTTTCCGATCGTGTCCGACCTTCCGAGCCAGCAGGAGCTGGTCGAGGACGGCGTGCGTGGCTTGCGCGTGCCAGTCCGGGACGATGCGGCCCTCGCCGAGGCGATCCTGCGCGCGCTGGACGACGATGGGCTGCGGCGAAGCGCGGTCGAGCGCAACCGCGCGTTCGTGAAGGACTACGGCGTGACCGAGACGAACATGGCGCGCATGGAGGCCTGGTACTACCGGCTGGCCGGTAGGGCGGACGAGGTCGGCGAGGCCTAGCAGCGGCGCTCTGGCTGCCATACACTCGATCTGAGATGCGACTCGTATACCTGGCGGACGCGCCCTACGTTCACACGCGGCGTTGGGTCGAGCACTTTGCGCGCGCCGGATGGGAGACGCACGTCGTCTCGTTCCGGCCGGCCGAGATCGATGGCGCGCAGGTGCACTACATCGGCGGGCTGGAACCGCTGCGCAAAGGACGTTATCTTGTGCACGCGCGTCGCGTCCGGCGGCTCGTGCGTGAGCTAAAGCCGGATCTCTTGCACGCGATGCACCTCACCAGCTACGGCTTCCTCGCCGGCCTCTGCGGCGTCGCGCCGAACGTGGTCTCGGTCTGGGGGACGGACATCCTCGAAGCGCCCCGTTGGAGTCCATTCCACTACCTGATCACCCGCTACGCCCTCGCGCGCGCCGATCACGTCACGGCGACAGGGCTCCGGCTGGCAAAAGCGACGCTGCGCTACGCGCCGCGCAGCAAGCCCATCACGGTCGTGCCCTACGGCGTCGACCTGCGGCGTTTTGAGCCGAAGGCCCGCAACGGCGCCCGGCCGGACGAATTGGTCGTCGGCGCCGTCGCCCGGCTTTCGCCGGAGAAGGGACTGGACGACCTCCTGCGCGCGTCGGCTCGGCTGATAGGCGACGGCTTGCCGGTTCGCGTCTTGCTCGCGGGCGACGGCCCCGACCGCGAAAAGCTCGCGCGGCTCGCGGAACGCCTGGGCATCGCCGCTCGCGTCGAGTTTCGCGGTGAAGTCGCCCACGACGAAGTTCCGGCCGTGCTGCGCGAGCTGGATATTTTCGTGATGCCCTCGCGGGCGGAGGGCTTCGGCGTCGCGGCGCTCGAGGCGCAGGCGATGGAGTTGCCGGTCGTCGCGACGCGTGTGCACGGCATCCCCGATGTTGTGCAGGATGGCGTCACGGGGCAGCTCGTCCCGCCCCGAGACCACGATGCGCTGGCGGACGCCATCGCGCGGCTCGCGGCGAGTGCGGAGCTGCGCGCGACCATGGGCCGCGCCGGCCGCGCCTTCGTCGAGGCCCGCTATCGCTGGGCTGACAACGCCGCGCAGATGGAGCGCCTCTATCGAAGCCTGCTTCCGGCGTTTACGTAGGGCCGGTGCCGTGCTACCGTAACGGCAAGAGTAGAGCCGCAGGCTGGGGCTCGCTGCGAGTCTAGGATGCCAGACGACACACTCCCCTTCGTCTCCGTCATCGTTCCCATGCGCAACGAGCGCCGCTACATCGAGCGCTGTCTGCGCAGCCTGGTGGAGCAGAACTACTCCCACGACCGGTACGAAGTCATCGTGGTGGACGGCAGCTCCGACGACGGCTCGCGCGAGCTCGTCGATACGTTCCGCGAGGCGCTGCCGGACCTCCGCGTCGTCGAGAACCGCGGGCGGCACACGTCACGCGGGCTGAACATCGGCCTCGCCTTCGCGCGCGGCGACGTCATCGCGCGCGTGGACGCCCACGCCGCCGTCGCGTCCGACTACCTCCGGCAGAGCGTCGCGGCGCTGGAGCGCACGCACGCGGACGCCGTCGGCGGGCCGATCCGCACGCTGGGCGAAGGCCCGTCCGGCGAGACGATAGCGCTCGCGGTCTCATCGCCGTTCGGCGTGGGCAACGCTGTCTTCCGCTATAGCGAGAAGGAGCAGTGGACCGACACCGTTGCGTTTCCGGCGTACCGCCGCGACGTCTTCGATCGCATCGGGCCGTTCGCCGAGATCGATGGCGGCGAGGACGATGAGTTCCACTTCCGGCTCCTCGATAGCGGCGGAAAGATCCTCCTTACGCCAGCGATCCGCTCCACGTACTATGCCCGCCAGACGTACTTCGAGCTGGCGCGCCAGTACTTCGGCTACGGCCAGGCGAAGGTTGTGGTGCTTTCCCGGCACCCGAAACGGACCCGGTTGCGCCAGCTTGTGCCATCGGCGTTCGTCGTGGCCTTGGTCGCCACACTCGCGCTCGCCTTCTTCGGAGGCATGTTCGCCATGCCACTCGGCGTCCTCTGGGGCGGCTACTTCGTAGCATCGTTCGCCGTCGCCGCCGTGATTGCCAGCAAGCATGGATGGCGGCAGGTCATCCGGCTGCCGGCGGCGTTCGCCTGTATGCACGTCGCTTACGGATTGGGCTTTCTATCCGGGCTCCTGCGCCGGAGCATCGGCGCGCCCGTGGCTGTGCCTCGGGAGGCGGGGGCGCCGTGAGTGCCGCCGCCCCCGCGATGCCGGCTGTGATGCCTCGCCCTGCGGATGCGGGTCTCTATGAGCACCTGAGCCCTTCTGAGCGGTATATCCACGAGACGCGGGATGAGGCGCTGCTGGCGCTGCTCCGGCGGCATGTCATCCAGTCGCTGGGCGGCCTGCGCATGATCGAGCTGGGCTGCGGCGAGGGCTCTTTTCTGCGCAGCCTGCTTCACTACGGCGCTCAGCCCGAGCTGCTCTGCGGAATCGACCTCGATGCCGCCAAAGTCGGGACGGCCGCGGCGCTCGCGCCGGGTACGCGGCTGTTCGCAGGCGACGGGGCGGAGCTGCCGTACAAGGACGGCGTCTTCGATTTAGCATTCGCGTTCACGTTCTTCTCGTCGGTTGTGGACCCGGCGCCGCGCCGCCGCGCGGCGTCCGAGGCGATGCGTGTGTTGCGCAAGGGCGGGATGCTCGTGGTGTACGATTTCTGGATTAATCCGCTGAACTCGCGCGTGCGTGCGCTCGGCGCAGGCGAGCTGCGCTCGCTCTTCCGCGGCCATGCGATCGAGATCGAGCGGGTCACGCTTGCGCCGCCGGTCGTGCGGTCGCTGCGCGGCCGGTCGATCTGCCGCACGCTGGAACGAGTGCCATTCCTGCGCACCCACCTGCTGGCCGCCGTGACAAAGGAGAGCCGATGACGGATCAGAAACAAGCCCTTGCTGTCGAGGAGCCGGCGCAGCCGTTTCTTCCCTTCGCGTTGCCCGAGATCGGCGAGGAAGAGATCGAGGAGGTCGTCGCCACGCTGCGCTCGGGCTGGCTGACGGGAGGCCCGCGCGTCCAGCGCTTCGAGGAGGGGTTCCGCGAGATCACCGGTGCGCAGCACGCCGTTGCGCTCTCGTCATGTACCGCCGGGCTGCATCTCGCGCTGCTCGCGGCAGGCATCGGTTCTGGCGACGAAGTGATCACGACGCCCTTCACCTTCTGCGCGACGGTCAACGTGATCATCCACGCCGGCGCCACGCCGGTGCTCGCCGACATCAGAGATGAAGACCACAACATCGATCTGGAGCAGATCGAACGCAAGATCACGCCGCGCACGAAAGCGATCATGCCGATGCACTACGGCGGCCAGCCCGTCGAGATGGACGAGTTGCTCTCGATCGCGCGAGCGCGCGGCCTGCGTGTGATCGAGGACGCCGCGCACGCGCTCGGCGCACAGTACAAAGGCCGCCCGATCGGCGCGCTCAGCGACGCCGCGGTGTTCAGCTTCTATCCGATCAAGCCGATCACGACCGGCCAGGGCGGCATGCTCACGACCAACGACGGCGAGCTGGCCGATCAGGTGCGCATCCTCAGCTTGCACGGCCTCAGCAAGAACGCCTGGAACCGCTACGCCGAGGGCGGCTCGGCGGAGTACCAGGTGCTCGCGCCCGGGTTCAACTACTCGATGACCGATATTCAGGCCGCGATCGGCGTCCAGCAGCTCAAGAAGATGGGGCGCTTCCAGGCCGCTCGCACACATCTCGCCAGCGTGTACGACCGGCTGCTCGCGGACGTGCCGGAGGTGATGCGGCCGAAGGTGCGCGATGACATCGTCCACGCGTGGCACCTGTACCCGATCCGGCTCGAGCTGGACATGCTCCGTATCTCGCGCAATGACTTCATCGAGGAGCTGCGGCGGCGTGGCATCGGCACGTCGCTCCATTTCATACCGATCCACCTGCACCCGTACTACCGAGAGGCGTTCGGCTTCAAGCCAGACGAATTCCCCGTCGCGGCGCGCGTCTACGCCGGCCTCATTTCGCTGCCACTGTACCCGCGTATGACCGACTCCGACGTCGAGCGCGTGGTGACGGCGATCGACGACATCGTAAAGGCGTCGAGACGGTAGGAGTGCTCAAGCGCGCCTTCGACGTGGTTGTCGCGACGCTCGGAGCCATCTTCCTTTTCCCCGTCTTTCTCGCACTCGCCCTGATCGTCCGGTTCGAGTCGCCGGGGCCGGTGCTCTTCAAACAGCAGCGCGTCGGCAAGGACGGCAAGCTCTTCGCTATGTACAAGTTCCGGACGATGCGGCCGGACGCGCAGGGCCGCCAGGACATCGTCGTGCCGCACGTCTCCAATTTCGGCAGCTACGTGTTCGATCCGCTCGAGGGCGGGCGGCAGTACACGCGCATCGGCCGCTTCCTGCGCAGCAGCAGCCTCGATGAGCTGCCCAACCTCTGGAACGTGCTGCGCGGCGACATGTCCATCGTCGGCCCGCGGCCCGAGGTGCCCGCGCTGGTGGAGCAGTACCTGCCCGAGTACCACCGGCGGCACAACGTTCGGCCGGGGATTACGGGGCTGGCGCAGATCAGCGGCAGGGCCAGTTTGACCTATGAGCAAACGATGGCATACGATCTCCAGTACGTAGACGACCATTCGTTCGTACGCGACCTGGCCATCCTGGCCCGCACGGTACCCACGGTGCTCAGCAGGAGGGGAGCGCAGTGAGCGAGGAACGGAGTCCGCGACCCAAAGGCAGACCGGTGTCTGAACATCCCCGCAGGCAAGGCCTCCGTGTTCTCACGTCCAAGCTGCGCGTCCTGCCCGTCCTCGCGCTCGATGCGCTCCTCGTCGTCGCGTCCTACGCCGCGGCGCTCGCGCTGAAGTTCGACGGGGACATCCCTCGCGTCTCGATGGTCTTCTTCGGCAAGGTGATCATCATCATCGTCCTGGCCTACATCGCCGGGAACTACTTCTTCGGCATCTACCGCACCGCCTGGCAGTACGCCAGCCTCGCCGACGCGACGTCGCTCGCGTCGGCCGTCATCCTGGTCTCGATCCTGCTCACCGGAGCCGACGTGTTCCTCAACCCGAGGCACATCCCGCTCACGGTGACCGCGACCGCGCCGCCACTCATCCTGCTCTCCATGGGAGTGTCGAAGCTCTGGCCTCGCCTCCGTATGCAGGTGCCGCTCCTCGGCTGGGGCGGCCCGGTGGAGCACGTGCTCATCGTCGGCGCGGGCACGACGGGCCAGATGCTGGCGCGCGAGTTCCTCCAGAACCCGAGCTGGGAATACAAGCCCACGGGCTTCATCGACGACGACCCACGCAAGCAAGGCATCCGCATTCACGGCCTTCCCGTCCTCGGCGACCGCTACGACATTCCGGAGCTGGTCGTGAGCCGTCACATCGACATCATCGCGCTGGCGATGCCGTCCGCGAGCGGCGCGGTGATCCGCGATATGGTCGGCATCTGCCAGCAGACGACCGCCGCGGTGCGCACCGTGCCCGGCGTGGTTGAGATGGTCCACGCCGGCGGCGGCAGCAAGCTGCGCGAGATTACGGTCGACGACCTGCTTGCGCGGCAGCAGCAGCAGATCGATCTGGCTGCGTGTGCCGCCGCGATCCGCGGACGGGAAGTCCTGATCACCGGGGCGGCCGGCTATCTGGGCGAGGAGCTGGCGCGCCAGCTCCTCGATTTCGCGCCGGCTGTCCTTCACCTACTCGATACAAACGAGACTGGCCTCTACGACCTCCAGCGCGACCTGAAGGCGGGCGGGGCAGACGCGCGCATCTGGGTGACGGACATCGCCGACCGCCAGCGGCTGGAGCGCGCGTTCCGCGCCGCCAAACCGCAGATCGTGTTCCACACGGCCGCGTACAAGCACATTCCTGTCATCGAGGAGCACCCTGAGGCCGCGTTCTACGTCAACGTCGTCGGGACGATGAACGTCTGCCTCGCCGCCGACGCTGTCGATGCGGAGCGCGTCGTTTTCATCTCGTCGAACAAGGCGGCGGAGCTCGACAGCGTCTACGGCGCGACGAAGCGCATCGGCGAGCTGGTGGTCACCGCGCTCGGGAGGCAGAGCCGCACGCAGTTCTGCGCCGTTCGGCTGCACAACGTGATGGGCAGCCGCGGCAGCGTCGTGCCGCTCTTCCTGCGCCAGATCGAGCGGGGCGGGCCGGTGCAGCTCACCCACGCCGACGTGACGCGCCACTTCATGTCGCCGCCCGAGGTGGTGCGGCTCCTGATCCAGGCGACCGCGATCTCGGGGCAAGGCCAGGTGCTCGTCGTCGACCTCGGGGAGGAGGTGCGCATCGCCGACCTGGCCGAGAAGCTGATCCGGCTGCGCGGCTACCAGCCAGGCAAGGACATCCAGATCGTCTATACCGGCCTGCGCCCCGGCGAGCAGCTCCGCGAGGAGCCGCTCGAGCGCCGCGGCGCGATCCAGCCGACGGAGCACCCGCAGGTCTTCTTCGTGCAGGGGCCGCCGCCCGTCTCCGCCGCGGAGCTCGTCGAGCGGATCGAAGCGCTGCAGGGCAAGATGCCGGAGAGCCGCGACGAGCTTGTCGCGCTCCTCCACGCGCTCGCGCGGATCGACAAGCGCGATGTGCAGCCCGCCCAGACCTTTTCGGACAACTAATGACGGCTACATCTCGTCGTAGGGGCGGCCATCCGGCCGCCCAGGGCGAGCAGCCGCTCGCCCCTACGGCGTCATGAAGGTCGTCACTGTCGTTGGCGCGCGCCCGCAGTTCATCAAGGCCGCCGCCTTCAGCCGCGCCCTCCGCCGCGAGCACGAAGAGGTCCTCGTCCACACCGGCCAGCACTACGATCCCAACCTCTCGGGCGTCTTCTTCCAGGAGCTCGAGATCCCAAAGCCAAATCATTATCTCGGCGTGGGCTCCGGCTCGCACGGGCGCATGACGGGCCAGATGCTGGAGCGGCTCGAGCCTGTGCTCGAGCGCGAAGCGCCGGACTGGGTCGTTGTCTTCGGCGACGCAAACTCGACGCTCGCCGGCGCGCTCACGGCGGCGAAGCTGCACCTGCCGCTCGCGCACGTCGAGGCCGGCCTGCGCAGCGGCGATCGATCGATGCCGGAGGAGATCAACCGCGTCGTCGCCGATCATCTTGCCGACCTGCTGTTCGCGCCAACCGACGCGGCGATGGCGCATCTCGCGCGCGAGGGGCTGGCCGCTCGCGCGCGGCTGACCGGCGACATCATGTACGATTCGCTCCTGCAGCACTTGCCGCTTGCAGAGGAGCGATCGACGCTGATCCAGCAGCTCGGTCTCGCGCGCGGCGAATATGTCCTCGCGACGGCGCACCGCGCGGCGAACACAGACGACCTCGCCGCGTTCGAGCGCATCCTCGATGCGCTGGCGCTGCTCGATGAGCCGGTCGTGTTTCCGATGCATCCGCGCGCGCGGCTCGCGCTCGCGTCGTCCGACCTCGAGACCGCGTCGAACGTGCGCGTGATCGAGCCCGTCGGCTACCTGGACATGCTGATGCTGGAACGCAACGCCCGCGTCGTGATCACGGACTCGGGCGGCGTGCAAAAGGAGGCCTACCTGCTGGGCGTCCCAGCCGTCTCACTCAGAGAGGAGACCGAGTGGGAAGAGACGCTGTCGAGCGGCTGGAACGTGCTCGCCGGCACGGACCCGCAGCGCATCGTCGAAGCTGCGCGCCGGGATAGGCCGCAGGGCGAACCGGCGAACGTGTTCGGCGACGGCCATGCCGCCGAGCGCATGGTACAACTACTACGCGATGATCCATCCCACGGCCGATGTCTCTCCTGAGGCCCGCATAGGGGAGGGGACGCGCATCTGGCATCAGGCGCAGGTGCGCGAAGGCGCCGTCATCGGCGCGCAGTGCAATATCGGCAAAGGTGTGTATATCGACCGCGACGTTGTCATCGGCGACCGCGTGAAGGTGCAGAACCGCGCGTCGATCTACCGCGGTGTCACGATCGGGGACGGCGTCTACATCGGCCCCCACGTCGCCTTCTCGAACGACAAGTATCCGCGCGCGGTGAACCTGGACGGCAGCGCGAAGTCCGACGACGACTGGCAGCTCGTGCCGACGCTCGTGCGCGAGGGCGCGTCGATAGGGGCGGGGGCTGTCGTGCTGCCCGGCGTCACGATTGGCCCCTGGGCCCTCGTAGGCGCTGGGGCCGTCGTTACGCGCGACGTGCCGGAACAGGCGCTCGTCATCGGCAACCCCGCCCGAGTGGCGGGCCGCGTCTGTATCTGCGGCCGCCCACTCGATCGCCGAGGCGAAGAGTGGCGATGTCCCACCTGCCACCGCGCGTACACGTTCGAAACGGCAGAGGTGCCGTCGTGATCCGCATCGCCCAGCCGCTGATCGGGCCGGAGGAAGAAGCCGCGGTGCTCGAGACGTTGCGCTCAGGCCGCCTCACGCAGGGCGAGCGCGTCGTGGCGTTCGAGGACGCCGTCGCGCGCTTGCTCGGCGTTCGACACGCGATCGCCGTGTCGTCGGGGACGGCGGCGCTTGTTGTCTCGCTGCAAGCACACGGCATCGGCGCCGGCGATGAAGTGATCGTTCCCGTTCTCACGTTCGCCGCAAGCGCGAGCGCCGTGCTGCTCGCCGGCGCGCGCCCGGTCTTCGTCGACATCCGCGCCGATGACTACTGCATCGATGTCGACCAGCTTGAGCGCGCGATCACGCCCCGCACGCGCGCGGTCATTCCGGTACACCTCTATGGCCACCCGTGTGACATGACTGCGCTGATGGAGATCGCGCAGCGGCGCGGGCTGATCGTGATCGAAGACGCCTGTCAGGCGCTCGGGGCGGCGTGGCAGGGACGCAGCGCGGGCTCGTTCGGCACCGGCTGCCTCTCGTTCTACGCGACGAAGAGCATCACGACAGGCGGCGAGGGCGGCATGTTGGTCACAGACGATGATGGCATCGCCCGGCGCGCGCGGCTGCTGCGCAACCAGGGCGAGGAGGAGCGCTACGTAACCGAGCTGCTCGCCTACAACTTCCGCATGACGGAGCTCGCCGCCGCGATCGGCTCAGCGCAGCTCCCGAAGCTCGCCGGCTGGATCGAGCGCCGGCGCGCGAACGCCGCGTGGCTCAGGGAGCACCTCGACGGCGTTGTCGTACCGATCGAGCGCGCTGGGGCATACCACACCTATCAGCAGTACACCGTGCGCATTTCTTCCTCGTGGGACAGGCTTCAGCCTGTCGAGCGTCGGGCTGAAGCCCGACCTGCGGCAGGGAATGGAACGGCTCGCGATGCCTTGCGCGCTGCGCTACGCGAGCAAGACATCGAAACGGCGATCTACTACCCGAAGGCGTTGCACCAGCAGCCGCTCTACCAGCAGCTCGGCATCGGTGGATCGTTTCCGGTGGCTGAGCGAGCGACGCAGGAGGTGCTGTCGCTGCCGGTACACCCGGCGCTGTCGCAGCATGACCTCGAGCGAATCGCTACGGCCGTCAACAGCGCGCTGGCGGGCGCAGGAGCGCGCCGTGCCTGATCGCCTCCGCGTCGCCGTGATCGGCGCCGGCGCGATGGGCGCGAACCACGCGCTCGTGCTTGGCGCTCTGCCGGACGCGGAGCTCGTCGCCGTAGCCGATAGTGACCGTGCGCGGCTCGATGAGCTATCGCCCGGCCGGCCGCTGCGTGCGTACGAAGACTACCGGCGCATGCTGGACGACGAACGCCCCGACGCCGTCACGATCGCGGTGCCGACCCGCCTCCACGAGGAAGTGGCGCTTGCCTGCATCGAGCGAAGGGTGCCCCTGCTGGTGGAGAAGCCGCTCGCTGCGAGCATGGAGGAAGGCGAACGGCTGCGTGCGGCGGCCGAGTCGGCGGGCGTGCCGCTGATGGTGGGACACGTCGAGCGCTTCAATCCTGCCGTGCGGGAGCTGGCGCAGCGTTTGCGCGGGGGTGCGATCGGCCGCGTGTATCAGGCGCGCACGCGGCGCGTCGGGCCGTTCTATCCGCGCGAACGCGACGTCGGCGTGGCGTACGATCTGGCCACGCACGACATCGATGTGCTGCGCATGCTCCTCGGCTGCGAGGTGGAGCAGGTGCACGCGGAAGCCGTGCGCGGCGTGCGCACCGAGTACGAAGATGCCATCGTCGGTCTGCTGCGCTTTGAAGATGGCACGATCGCCGTGCTCGAGGCGAACTGGCTCTCGCCCGTCAAGCTGCGCGAGCTGTCGGTGTTCGGCGAGCAGGGCATGTGCGCCGTCGACTACCTGACGCAGACGCTGCAGCAGTACGTGACGTTGCCCGATGAGCAGGCGAAGCCCGATGAGGTGTCGTTTCCGGATCCTGGTCAGGCGCCGCTGCGCGCCGAGCTCTCGACGTTCTTGCGCGTCGTTCGCGGGCTGGAGCAGCTCCCCGTGACCGCCGGAGACGGCATCGCGGCGATGCGCGTCGCCGACGCGCTCGTCGAGTCCGCCGCGCGCGGGGGAGCGGTGCAGCTCGCGACAGCGAGGCGGGCGCGATGAAGGTTGCGGTCGTCGGCCTCGGCAAAATTGGGCTGCCGTTGGCCGTCCAGTACGCATCGCGCGGACTCGACGTCATCGGCTGCGACATCGACCAGGCGCGCGTCGATGAAGTCAACGCCGGCCGCTGCCCGATCGTTGGTGAAGAGGGCCTCGAAGAAGGGCTGGCGCGCGGCCTCGCAGAGCGCAAACTTCGCGCGACGAGCGATACGGCAGCCGCTGCTGCTGAGAGCGATGTCGTGGTGCTCATCGTGCCTGTCGGCCTCGCGGCGGAGCGCGCGCCGGACTTCGCGCAGCTCGATGCGGCGATGCGCGCGATTGCGGAGGGCATCCGCGGCGGTACCCTCGTCGTCGTCGAGAGTACGGTGCCCGTCGGCACGACGCGCGGGCGTGTCGGCGCGACGCTCCAGGAGAGAACCAGCAACGCGCTGCTCGCCGCGAGCCCGGAGCGTGTCTCCTCCGGCCGTATTCTTCGCGACCTTAAGACCTATCCGAAAGTGATCGGCGCGATCGATGAGCAGAGCTGGAAACGAGCGGAGCAGTTCTACCTGGCAGCGCTCGAGGCCCCGTGCCTGCTGCGGGTCGCCAAACCGGAGACGGCCGAGTTCGCCAAGATCGCGGAGGGCGTCTATCGCGACGTTAACATCGCGCTCGCGTCGGAGCTGGCGCGTTACGCCGATGACTTCGGTATTGATGCCGGCGAGGCGTTCGCGGCGGCGAACTCGCAGCCGTACTCCCACCTGCATCAGCCGGGCGTGGGCGTCGGCGGGCACTGCGTTCCGGTGTATCCCTACTTCCTGCAGAGCGAGTCGCTGCTGCTGACACCGGCAGCCCGGAAGATCAACGACTCGATGGCGGCGTATGGAGTCGAGAAGCTGGAGCGCGCGCTCGGCTCCCTGCGCGGCGCGACGGTGCTCGTGCTGGGGCTGGCGTACCGGCCGAATGTGAAGGAGGCGGCGAACTCCAGCGCGCTCTTGCTAGCGAGGGCGCTGGTCGATCGTGGCGCGCGCGTTCTCGTGCACGACCCGCTGTTCTCCGCTGAAGAAATACGCTCGTTCGGCCTCGAACCCGCGGTGAGCTTGCCGCCGGAGCGTATCGATGCGCTCGTGGTGCAGGCGTGGCATGATGCCTACCGTGACCTGGATTTCCGATCGTTGTCGGGTTGTCGCGTCGTGCTCGACGGGCGCAACGCGCTCGATCGGAAGACCGTCGAGGCGGCCGGAATGCGGTATATCGGGATCGGCAGCTAGCGACTCGTTACCGCACCCGCGGCATGTGCGTCACGCCGCTCGTGATCGGCTCGTCGATGTAGAGATCGCCGTTCCGGATCTTGATGTTGAAGCCGCACTCCGGGTTCACGCAGGCCCAGGCCTTGTAGTGAATGGGCGCCCCCTGACCACCGAAGTCGGAAAGGGGTACAAGTTCACCCTGCTTGCACCGCTGGCATTTGGGCAGGCCGCTGAGCTCCACCGGGCCACCTCCGCTCTCTCGCCAAGATTCGCCCCTCTTTGACCGGCTAAGGCGCTGGCCGGCTCGTCAGGGCAATAGCGAGTATACAGCCTGGAGAAGGGTGTTTTACAGACTGTTAACGCCTCCTTATCGGCGGCTTAGCGCGCAAAGGGGAGGATAGAGGGGAGGGCGGACCGCCATTCGCCGCTGGAACGCCGAAAAGCCAAGCTAAAGGCAGGGAGCCTGGGCGGTCCGCCTTTCCGTATTGCTGCTTCCTTATCCGCGTTATAGTAAAGAACACGCGCTCGCAACGCGCGGGAGGACTGAGCGCTCCATGGTGAACACCATCCTTGTCGTTGATGACGAGAAGAATATCGTCCAGCTTGCCCGGCTCTACCTGACCAAGGAAGGCTTTCGCGTCGAGGCGGCCTACGACGGCGCCGAGGCTCTGGAGAAGGCCAAGCTGCTGCGTCCCGACCTGATCGTGCTCGACATCATGATGCCTGAATTGGACGGCCTGGCCGTCTGCCGGGAGCTCCGCAAGACGAGCAACGTACCCGTCATCATCCTGACCGCCCGTGGCGATGACGTCGACCGTATCGTGGGGCTCGAGCTCGGCGCGGACGACTACGTGACGAAGCCGTTCAATCCCCGCGAGCTCGTCGCGCGCGTGAAGGCGGTCCTGCGCCGCGGCCGGCTGGAGCTGAACGAACAGCCGGTGCTGCAGGTTGACGGCCTGCGGCTCGATGTCGCCCGCCGGGAGGTGACCGTCGAGGGCACGCCTGTCACACTGCGGGCGAAGGAGTTCGATCTGCTCACTGCCTTCATGCGCCATTCGGGTATTGTCCTCGATCGCGAGCGCCTGTTGCAGATCGTGTGGGGCGCTGACTATTACGGCGACACGCGCACCATTGACGTCCACGTTGCCTGGCTGCGCGAGCGCCTCTCCGGCGCGAAGCACGTCAAGATTCAGACGGTGTGGGGCGTCGGCTACAAGTTGGTGGTAAGCAGCGATGCTCCGGAGCCTTAGCTCCCGGCTGCTCCTCGCGTTCGCCTTCGTCATCGTCCTCTCACTCGCGATCTCGGCGGTGGGGACGCTGCTGTTGCTGCGCGGCCGCCAGCAGCAGTCGGCCGAGGAACGGGTGGGGCGGCTGGCCGAGCCGGTAACGCTCGCCGTCGCGCTGCTGGAGCAAGCGAACGTCAGCTCCGCCGTGATCAACAACGCGGTCGGCGACTACGCCCAGAGCTTCGATGTGCGCATCCTGCTCGTCAACAGCAGCGGCGTTGTCGTGTCGGACACCGGCTCCCGGCTGACCGGGTCAACGCTCGACTTCTTCAATAACCCTTCGGTCTCGTATGTCACCCGTGGTGGCGCGCAGTTCCGAAAGCTGAACTACAACGCCGATGGGGAGCGGCTCGTCCTGTTTGCGCCCGTGCCGGACAGCGTGCAGCTCCAGACGAACCAGCTCGCGCAGCTCCAGGCCACGGTGTATAGCCTGTCGGCCTCCGGCGTTCCCCAGGAGACCCTGCGCGGTCTGGTACAGGGCCTCCTGAGCGACCCGACGCGGCCCTCCGCGCTGCCGCCGCCTCCGCTGCGGCCGATCGTCGTCGTGCCGGAGCAGGAGATCGCCTCGGCCTGGCGCGACGTGGTCCCTCAGCTCGCCATCGCCGGTGGCATCGCGCTGCTGGCGTCCGTCATCGTCGCGACCCTGATCTCGCGCTCGGTGACGGGCCGTCTCGCGCGCGTCACGCGGGCCGCCCGCGAGATGGCGCTAGGCAACTACGATCAGCAGCTCGACGTGCGCGGCCAGGATGAGGTGGGGCGGCTGGCCCAGGGCTTCAACGTGATGGCGCGGCAGGTGAGCCGCTCCGACCGCATGATGCGCGATCTGCTCGCCAACGTGTCGCACGAGCTGAAGACGCCGCTTACGTCGATCCAGGGCTTCTCGCAGGCGCTGGAGGAGGACGCGATCTCGTCGCCGGAGGACCGCAAGCAGGCCGCGCGCATCATCAACGACGAGACCCAGCGCATGCGGCATCTCGTCGATGACCTTATCGATCTATCTCGATTGGAGTCCGGCCAGATCGTGATGCAACAGAACCGGATCGATCTTGCGTCCCTGCTGCGCGCCTGCGTCGGGCGCTTCACGTGGCAGCTCCGCGACGCGAACGCCGCTATCCAGCTCGAGCTGCCGTCGCTGCCACCGATCCACGGCGATGAGCTGCGGCTGGAGCAGGCGTTTACGAACCTCATCGACAACGCCGTGCGACATACGCCGAAGGGCGGCTCGATTACCGTCAGCGCCGCCGCGAAGAACGGCAGCGTGCGCGTCGCGGTGCACAACACGGGTTCCTTCATCCCCGCGGCGGAGCTGCCGCGCATCTTCGAGCGCTTCTTCCAGGTCGATCCGAGCCGCACGCGCGGGAAGAGCGGTTCCGGCCTCGGCCTCGCCATCGCGAACGAGGTCGTGCAGGCGCATCACGGCGCCATCACCGCCACGAGCGATCAGCGGGAAGGCACTGAGTTCGTCGTGACGCTGCCGGTCGGCGCGAAAGGCTAGGTCAGCCGCGGCGGGCCGCCCGCGCGCTCGAGCTCGTAGAACACGTAGTCGAGCTGGCGCGGGGGCTTCCCAAGCTCGGTCATCATCATCGCTGTTTCGGCGCGATGGTGCGTCCCGTGGTTGACGATGTGGAGCATCGTCTGCCAGAGGACGCGGCTCTGCGCGTTGCCCTGCGTATCGACGTAGTCGAACGAGCGCTCGAAATCCGCTTCGTCGAGCGACTTGAGAAATGCCTGCAGCGCGGCGTGCGACCCGTCGTACGCTCGCCGCAGCGACTCGATGACGTGGCTTGCCTGAGGCGGTGGCAGTTGGGGCGCCGCCTTGTTCGTCCAGCGCGACAGCCAGATGTTCTGCGCTCCCATGACGTGTGTCAGGTTGCCCTGAATGCTGTCGAAACTGGCGCCCAGCTTCCGCGCGAGCGCATCTTTGTCGACCTGCGACGCCGCGTCGAGGACGTGGCCGTTCGCCCACTCGTTGTACTCAAAGAGCGCGCGGATCTGCGTGAGCCCGCTCATCTCTGTGCTCCTTGCGCTAGCCGTGCTTCAGCAGCCAGTACTCCAGCGCGTCGTTCAGCGCGAGCCACGAGGCTTCGATGATGTCCGTCGACGCGCCGACCGTGCTGGCGGTGCCATCGTCATGCGTCGACTCGATCAGCACGCGCACGGACGCGCCCGTGCCGGCGGCGGTATCGATGATGCGCACCTTGTAGTCGATGAGCTTCACATCTTCCAGCACGGGGTAGGCGCCAACCAGCGCCTTCCGCACGGCCGCGTCGAGCGCGTTCACCGGCCCGTTTCCTTCGGCTGCGGTCTGCACCAGCTCCTCGCCGACGCGCACCTTCACCATCGCCTCGGCCTGCATCTCCAGGCCGCGGTCCTCGGCGCGCTTGGCCCGGCGCTCCACGACCCAGAAGTCGACGAGCTCGAACGGCTGCACGTAGCCGGGCAGCGAGCGGCGGACGAGCAGCTCGAACGACGCTTCTGCGCCCTCGTACTGGAAGCCGCGGCTCTCCTGCTGCTTGATCAGCTCGAGTACGCGCCGAGCGTCGTCTCGTTCGAGATCGAGGCCCACGTCGCGCATGCTCTCCAGCAACCCGCGGCTGCCCGCGAGCTCCGAAACGAGCAGCGACTGCCGGTTGCCAACAACTTCCGGCGGCACATGCTGGTACGACGACTCCGACTTCACGACGCCATCGGCGTGGTATCCCGCCTTGTGCGCGAAGGCGCTCGCGCCCGTGTACGGCTGGTGGGGGTATGGCACCATGTTCACGATCTCGCTCACGTAGTGCGAGACGTCTGTGAGCCGCGCGAGCTGGTCGTCCGTGACAACGTCGAGGCCCATCTTGAGCTTGAGGTTGGCGATGATGCTAAGGAGATCGGCGTTGCCACAGCGCTCGCCGTAGCCGTTCACGCAGCCCTGCACCTGCACACAGCCCTCAGCGACCGCGGCAAGGGTATTCGCTACCGCCAGCGCGGCGTCGTTGTGCGTATGGATGCCGAGCGGCACGTCGACGGCCTCGCGGGCGGCGCGCACGGCCTCGATGAGCTTGGGTGTGATCGTGCCGCCGTTCGTGTCGCAGAGGACGAGGCAGGTCGCGCCGGCCGAGGCCGCCGCTTTCAGGCACTGTAGGGCGTAGTTCGGATCGGACGCGTAGCCGTCGAAGAAGTGCTCCGCGTCGAAGAAAACCGCCTTGCCCTGCTGCTTGAGGAAGCGGACCGTGTCCGCGATCATCGCGAGATTCTCCTCGCCCGTCGTTTCGAGCACGTCGCGGACATGTACGTCGCTCGCCTTGCCGACGACGCACACTGCCTGCGTGCCCGCGCCGACGAGCGCGCGCAGGCTTGCGTCGTCGTCCGCGTTGGCGCCGGCCTTGCGCGTGCTGCCGAACGCGACGAGCTTGGCGCGCAGCGGCAGCTCCTTGGCGCGCGCGAAGAACTCCTCGTCCTTCGGGTTCGAGCCGGGATAGCCACCTTCGATGTAGTGGACGCCCAGCTCATCGATTTTCTTGGCGATCTTCAGCTTGTCTTCAACAGAAAGCGAGATGCCCTCCATCTGGGCGCCGTCTCGCAGCGTCGTGTCGTAGAGTTCCAGTCGCATGGGTGGGTTACCTCCGTTCGGTGGGGTCCGCCGAAGGCGAACCCGGGCTAGACGATCGGCGCGGAGGCGTCGCCGATCGGCCGCCCCCGACGCGTCGGTCGGGGGCTTGGGGCAACCTCCAGGAGGCTCGCTCGCGGCGAGTTGTCGGTCATATCACGGTCACCATAACACATACTCTCGTCGCCAGCGAGGTAGGGAACTCCTTACGTCCGGCGCACTGCTAGTCGAACATCAGGACGGTCCGCGCCACCTCGCCCGCCTTCATCGCGCGGAAGGCCTCGTTCACGTCCTCCAGCTTTCCGCGACGGGTGATCATGTCATCGAGGTTCAGGCGGCCCTGGAAGTAGAAGTCGATGTAGCGCGGCATGTCGACGCGGAAGCGGTTGGAACCCATCGAGCTGCCCTGGATCTTGCGTTCGGACAGGAACATGCGCCCTTCGACCTCGACCTTCTGCCCGGGCGGGATCATGCCGATGATCGTGGCCGTGCCGCCCGGGGTCAGGCACTCGAAGGCCTGTGCGGCGACGTCCTTCAGGCCGATCGCCTCGAAGGAGTAGTCAACACCTCCGCCGGTGAGCTCTCGGATCGCCGCTACAGGATCGTGGGACGAGCCGTCCACGATGTGCGTGGCGCCCAGCTCCTTCGCCAGCGCCAGCTTGCTCTCGACGAGGTCGACGGCGATGATCATGCGCGCCCCGGCGATGCGCGCGCCCTGGATCGCCGCGAGACCGACGCCCCCCGCGCCGAA
>CAYQLM010000046.1:22519-23941 GCA_964418365.1 uncultured Dehalococcoidia bacterium | reverse complement strand
TACGACGACAAGGGCCGGCTGCTCAACCCGGGCTTCCTCGACTACCGCATGCCGACCGCGATGGACGTGCCCGACATCGAGACGAAGATCGTCGAGGTTCCGTCCGACGACGGGCCGTACGGCGCGCGCGGCGTCGGCGAGCCGTCGATCATCGCGGGCGCGGCGGCGATCGCGAACGCGGTCGAGGACGCGCTCGGCGTGCGGGTGACGGAAGCGCCGATCACGCCGGAACGCGTGCTGCGCGCGCTCGGAAAGTTCTAGCGAGGCTCGCGATGCTCGGCTGGGCGACACGCTGGATGATCCGCCGCAACGTTCGGCGCCTCAACGATGGAGACTACGCCCCTTTACTCAGCATCTACGCGAAGGATGCCCTGCTGGTCTTCCCAGGCGAGAACTCCTGGTCCGGGGAGCATCGTGGCAGGGACGCTATCGAACGATTCCTCCAGCGATTCGTGCGGGCAGGGATCAACGTCGAGGTGCACGAAATCCTACTCAATGGACCGCCGTGGAACACGAAGGTCTGTGTGCGCTTCTCCGATTGGGCGAAGGCCTCGGACGGCACAGAGTACTATCGGAACACCGGCGTCATCTACGGCATCATCGCGTGGGGCAAGATCACGATCCAGCAGGATTTTGAAGACACGGAGCGAGTGAACGCGTTAGACAGGTATCTGGCTGCGCATCCGGAGCGTGACTTGGCGGGAGCAGCTCGAGCGAGGTAAGCATGGCGAAGATCACGGCGCTCCGACCTAACCCCCAGCCCCTTCACTAAAGAGAAGGGGAGCTAGAGGAGGCAGCGCGGCGCTGAAGCGGCAAGTGGGAGAGGAAGATGGCAAAGATTACGGCTCTCTCGTTCATCATGCCGGTGCGCGACCTCGAGAAGGCGGTCAAGTTCTACTGCGACGCCTTCGGGCTGGCGGAGGTCTTCCGCAGCGAGCAGATCGTCTTCGTCGGCCTGCCCGGCACCGACAGCGCACTGGGCATCCTGCTCGACCCGGAGCGCGCTGGCAGCGGGCCGCAGCACATCGGCTTCCACGTCGATCACGCCGTCGAGCACGCGGCGGCGATCACAGACGTTGAATCGGCGGGCGGCAAAGTGATCGAGCGCGGAGAGCACGGGCCGGGCATCCCGTTCGCTGTCGTCGCGGACCCGGACGGCAACACGTTCGAGATCTAGAATGGCGCAGTCTTGCTGCCGTAGGGGCGTTCAATTGAACGCCCCTACGTTGCCCTCGCCATGAGCTCCGCTATCCTGCTCGCCGCTGGCGAATCGAGCCCTCCCTCACCCCAAGTTGTCGAGGAGCGAGGCACTGATCGATCATTCGCCCCTCTCCCTCTTCGAGGGAGAGGGGACGGGGGTGAGGGAGCATGAGCTCCGCTATCCTGCTCGCCGCTGGCGAATCGAGCCCTCCCTCACCCCAA
>CAYQLM010000046.1:0-22419 GCA_964418365.1 uncultured Dehalococcoidia bacterium | reverse complement strand
CATGAGCTCCGCTATCCTGCTCGCCGCTGGCGAATCGAGCCCTCCCTCACCCCAAGTTGTCGAGGAGCGAGGCACTGATCGATCATTCGCCCCTCTCCCTCTTCGAGGGAGAGGGGACGGGGGTGAGGGAGCATGACCTCCGCCATCCTGCTCGCCGCCGGTGAATCGACGCGCATGGGGCGTCCGAAGGCGCTGCTGCCCTGGGGCGAAACGACGCTGCTCGAGTTTCAGATCGAGGAGCTGCGCACGGCCGGCGTCGATGATGTCGTCGTGGTGCTCGGCCATGAGCCGGAGGCCATCCGCGCGCACGTGCCGTCGAATGCACGCGTCGTTGTGAACGACGCGTATCGAGAAGGACGCGCGTCGTCGTTGCGGGCGGGTGCGAATGCGCTGCCGGACGGCGCGGACCCGATCGTGGTACTGAACGTCGACCAGCCGCGGCCGCGCAAGGTGCACGAGCGGCTGCTCGCTGCGCACGCAGACAGCGGTGCGCTCGTCACCCTACCCGCCTCCGACGGCAAGCGCGGCCATCCGGCCATCGTGGCTGGATCGCTGCTGCCGGAGCTGCGCGCGGCGACCGAGGCGGAGCTGGGGCTGCACGGCGTCATCGAGCGGCACGAGGCGGAGGTGCGCGAGGTGCCCTTCATCCTGCTCCAGCACGAATCGATGGCCGCGGAGCCGGACCTCACAGCGATGATGGTGCTGCTCGATATCAATACGCCGGAGGACTACGAGAACGCGCTGGCGCTATTCGGGATGGGCAGAGGACGGGCATAACAGCCGCGAGTGGCGACCTGAAGGTCGCCGCTACGGGCGAGCGGCTGCGCCGCTCAGGGCGACCCGAGGGTCGCCCCTACAAGGAAACAGCCCATGATGAGCCAGACGAAGCGCTCGTTGCGACCTGAAGGTCGCCCCTACGAGCGAACGGTTGCGCTGCTCAGGGCGACCCGAGGGTCGCCCCTACAACGACTAGCCTGCGTCGAGCCAAACGAAGCGCTCGTGGCGACCTGAAGGTCGCCGCTACGAGCGAGGGACATGGAAGGCGCCGAATCGCACGAGCGGCTGCGCCGCTCAGGGCGACCCGAGGGTCGCCCCTACAGGGCGATCGAATGGCCGTCCCTTACTGGGGGTATTCGCTTGACTGATTTCGGCGAGGGACTATAATGCTGATGCCCTAGGTACCGGGCCCAATTCACGCTTCCCGACGAGCATCATCGCGATGGCTTTGTAGAAGGAGACGAAGGTTTGGCAGAGACAAACACGGCGACCAAGAAGCAGAAACCTATCCTTCCCTTTCTCCGCATCCCCGACGACCCCAAGGACAAGCCCTACCTCTACGGCAGCAAGTGCAAGCAGTGTGGCACCGTCTACCTCGGCTCGCGCATGGGCTGCTCGAAGTGCCTGTCCACCGAGCCGATGGAGGACGTGCGCCTGAGCGACCGCGGCGAGCTGCACGTCTTCTCGATCGTGCACCAGTCGGCGCCGGGGATCCCCGTGCCGTACGTCGCGGCAATCGTCGACCTGCCGGAGGGCGTGAGCGTCCGCTGCAACATCGACGGCGTCGAGCCCGACCCGAAGAAGCTGAAGTTCGGCATGCCGGTCGAGATGTTCACGCAAGTCGTGCATGTCGACAAGGAAGGCAACGAAATCGTAACGTTTAAGTACCGTCCGGTGAACGGCAAGTAAGGGCGCCCGCCCGCTGAGGAGGAACAATCGATGCGTGACGTAGCAATCGTTGGGGTAAGCATGCTGAAGTTCGGCCGCTATCCCGATAAGCAGGTGCCGGAGCTGGGCGCGCAAGCCGTTCTGCTCGCGCTGAACGACGCGGGCATCTCGCTCAAAGAGATCGACATCATGGTGAGCGGCAACCTGTACCAGTCGAACGCCACCGTGGGCCAGCGCATCCTGAAGGAGATCGGCCAGACCGGCATTCCCGTCGTCAACGTCGCGAACGCCTGCGCGACCGGCTCCACGGCGTTCCGCGAAGCGTACATGTCAGTCGCGTCCGGCGCGTACGACTGCGCGCTGGCCGTCGGCTCGGAGCAGATGGGGAAGATGGGCCTCCTGGGCACAGGCGGCGGCCGCGGCGAGATCTCGCCGGAGGGCGTCGCGGGCTCCGGTCTGATGCCGGCCGTCTTCGGCCAGGCGGGCGTCGAGCATATGCGCAAGTACGGCACCACGCAGGAGCAGTTCGCGAAGATCGCGGTGAAGAATCACAAGCACTCGATGGCGAACCCGTACTCGCAGTACCAAATCGAGACGTCGCTCGAGGACGTGCTGAACGCGCGCCTCGTCGCGTGGCCGAACACGCTGTACATGTGCTGCCCGACCGGCGACGGCGCCGCTGCGGCTGTGCTGGTCCCCTACGACAAGGCAGCGAAGTACACGACGAAGCCGATCAAGGTCGCCGCGTCGGTGCTGACCTCCGACCCCTGGTCGGAGCGCGACCTGACGCTTCCCGACGTGAACACGCTCACCCGCAACGCCGCCAAGGAAGCCTACGAGAAGGCCGGCCTGGGCGCGAAGGACCTCAACCTTATCGAGCTGCACGACTGCTTCGCTACCGCGGAGCTGCTCCACTACGAAAACCTGGGGCTGTGCGCCGACGGTGAGGCCGGCCGCATGATCGATGAGGGCGAGACAACGATCGGCGGGCGCATCCCGGTCGCTCCGAGCGGCGGCCTGCTCTCGAAGGGCCATCCGCTGGGCGCAACCGGCGTCGCCAACATCGTCGAAATCGTCTGGCACCTGCGCGAGCAGGCGGGCGCGCGGCAGGTCGAAGGTGCGAAGGTGGGCCTGGCGCACGTAATCGGCCTCGGCTCGGCCTGCACGATCAACATCATGACGCGCTAATCGACCTAACCCCGTAGCCCCCTTCCCTAAAGGGAAGGGGGAAAGCGACCTAACCCCCTAGCCCCTTCCCTAAAGGGAAGGGGAATCGGACTCCCCCCTTTCCTTTCGAAACGACAAGCGGGGCCGGCGATGCGCCGGCCCTGCTGCGTGTCGCTCTGTTTTCTTCGCGGACGAGCGGCGGCACGCGACGGTCGCCTTACAGCCCTTCACCCTTTGTTAGGGAGCGGGGCCTCAGTCCGCCATCTCGTCGTGGACGGAACAGGAGCTGTGCCTGGGCGGCCAGCAGCCCCGCAATAGGCATGATGGGCGCGTGGAAGCGCGGACTGCCGAAAAAAACGAGATGAACGAATATCCAATAGGCGACGAGCGAGATGAGGAGCAGCCGCCCTGCGTCACGGTCCGAGAACCAGCGCCGCATGCTTATGACCGCCAAGCCGGCCACGGCGAAATAGTAGACGTCTGAGAGCGCGAGGAGCCCTTCGCGGACGAGCCCCGGTAGGAACTTCTGGAGGCCGCGCCCCTCATTCCAACGAACCGCGTCTATGTCGCTGTAGTAGAGCCAAAAGAACTTTTCGAAGGGCAAGACCAACTCCCGTGCGGGGTGAGTCGCGGCGAACTCCAGCCCTTTGCGGAAGCCGGCGCTGTTGGCCCGCACATCTCGTGCGGTTCCGCTTAGCTCCGGGTGGCTCAGCGCAACTTCGACCCCGAGCCGAAAAGCCACCGAGTAATCGTACTTCCCCGTGGCGGACTCATTATGGCCGATCCAGAAGTCGACGCCGGCATTCGTCGAGATGGGCACCGGCGCATGGAGCTGGATCGCGTTTCGAATCGTCCAGGGTGTCACGATCAGTGCCATCCCCACCGCAAGCACCGCCAGCTTCTGCCCGATGCGCTTCCAGGTCGCTCCCGACCGGAGCCAGAACGGCACGAAAACGAGCGGCAAGAATAGTGCCTGACCGCGCGTAAGCGTCGCCATCCCAAGCACGAGTCCCGCCCCCAGTAGAAGGGCCGACTTAGCGTTTCGATGTTGGGGCTCGCTCTCACTATCATGGTTTCCCTCCACGATGAGCAGGTAGACGGCCAGGAGCGCGAGAAAGGTAAACGTGATTTCGGAGAGGGTGACGCCGGTGTAGAGGATCAGGCTGGGAAAGCAGGCGACAATGCCCGCAGCCAGCAGCGCGGGCCTGTGACCGAACAACCGCCGGCCGATCAGATAGACGAGCCATACCGTCGCGGCGCCCAGCGCGACGTTCAGCAGCCGGGCCACGATCACGTGCCGGCCGAAAAGCACATAGGCCGTCGACAGCAACAATGGATAGCCGGGCGGCCAAGACGCTGTCGCGTCGCCGCCTGGCCCGATGTAGCCGCGGCCGTTCGCTAGCGCGCGCGCAGTGAAATCATAAAAGTACGCATCATCCTGCTGCAGCGCATCCGGGTGCCACTGCGTAATCAGCGCCCATGCTAAACGCAGTGCCAGCGCGATCGCGATGACCAGCGCGACCTGAGCAGTCTCGCTGCTCAGCAGGGCGTTCAGCTTGGTACGGCTTTGCGGATGCCGTACAGGTTCGGGTGCTGCATCGAGCATGGCGGCTGGTAGCCGAGACCTCCTTCACGGCGCCCTGGGGCTGCGTCACTGCGATCCCTAGCCATCATTTCGAAGCGACGACTATTGGCGAGAAACGTGCGCGCCAGTGAAATTGACTCTCAATCTAGCCAGCGTCCTGTAATCCGTCAAGCGGCTCTCTTGACAATAAATGCCCACTTGGCTGCAATAAGCGGCACATCTTGTAGTGGAGGGCTACCGCGCTCGAGCGCTTCAGCCACGCGATCATCATCGGACTTGCGGCGCTGCTCGTCGCGGCGGTGATCGCGCTCGTCGCGGAGCGCCGCGATGACGGCCGGCCGCTGACGATCACCGTCTCCGGCACGCCCACGGCCTCAGGGCCGATGATGGCGTACATTACCGGCGCCGTGGCGCAGCCGGGCGTGTATCAGGTCGCGGACGGCGAGCGCGTCATCGATCTGCTCAACAAGGCCGGCGGCGCGGCGGCCGACGCGAACCTGGCAGCGGTTAACCTGGCGCAACGGCTCCACGACGAAGACCGCGTCATCGTGCCTCGCGCCGGCGAAGCAGCGTCCGCTACGACACCGATATCGCAGGTGGCGGGAGCAACGACGGGCGGGTCGCCGATCAACATCAACACCGCCTCGGCGCAGGACCTCGACGCGCTGCCAGGCATCGGGCAGGTGTACAGCCAGCGCATCGTCGATAGCCGGACGAACGCCGGCCCGTTCGTCACGACTGATGACCTGGTCACGCGCCAGCTCGTTCCGCGCGCGACGTACGACAAGATCCGCGACCTGATCACGGTCGGCCCGTGAGCCTTCGCCCCGCACCGCTCGTGTTGCTCAGCGGAGCGTGGCTGCTCGGCATCGTGGCCGCCGCGGCGACGGGCGGCGTGTGGTGGCCGGCGGCCGGGGCGATCGGCACGGCGGGACTTGTCGCAGCCCTGCTCGAACGCCGGTGGCAGCTCGCGCTGCTTGGCATACTCGCGACCGGGCTCTTCGTCGCGGGCGCGGCACGCTACACGGCCGAACGCGCGCCGGACACGCCGCAGGGCATCGCGGTGCAGAACGGCGGCGCCGCGGTGCGGGTGCGCGCCTTGGTAACGGACGACCCAACCGCCGCAGGCCGGACGCAGCGGGTGCGCGCATCGGTGCAGGAGGTGTTCGCGAACGGCGGCTGGCAGCCATCGAGCGGCGGCGTGCACGTCGAGACCGGCCTCTTCCCGGAGTACCGCTACGGCGATTTCATCGAGTTCGCCGGCAAGCTGGAGACGCCGCAGGCTTCGGGCAGCTTCGACTACGCGGATTACCTGGCGCGACAAGGGATCCAATCGATAGCCGCGTATCCCAGCGTGCGCACGATCGCGCACAACAAGGGCACACCGGCGCTCCAGGCGCTGCACTCCGTGCGGCAGCGCCTGGGCAGCGCGCTCGAGCGCGCGCTGCCGGAGCCGCAGGCCGCGCTGGCGCGAGGCATCCTGCTGGGCCAGCGCGCATCGATCCCGCAGGACCTGACGGACCAGATGAACGCGACCGGCACGTCGCACCTGGTCGCGATCTCGGGGCAGAACGTGAGCCTGGTGGCCGCGCTGATCATCGCGGCGCTGGCGTGGTTGATCGGCCGGCGGCGGGCCGCGCTCGTCACCATGCTTGCGATCGCGGGCTACACGGCGCTGACCGGCGCATCGCCATCCGTCGTGCGCGGCGCGATCATGGGCGAGGTCTTCGTGCTCGCGACGCTGCTCGGCAGACCCGCGAGCGCGTCGGCATCGATCGCGCTGGCCGCAGCGATCATGACGGGCCTGAATCCGCGGGTGGTGCACGACGTCTCGTTCCAGCTCAGTTTCGCTGCGATCCTCGGGGTCGTCTACCTCGCGCCGCCGTTCCAGGCGCATGGCGAGGCGCTGCTGCGACGCGGCATCGAGGCGGAGGGCGGCATTGCGGGCGCGCTGGTCGAGAGCCTATCGGTCACAGCGGGCGCGGTGCTCGCGACGGCGCCCTTGATCGCACTGCAGTTCGGACGCGTCTCGCTGATCGCGCCGCTACCCAACCTCCTGCTCGTGCCCGAGTACCCCCTGATCGTCGTGAGCTCGGCACTGACGGCACTCGCGACGCTCGTGTGGGCGCCGCTCGGAGAAGTCGTGGGCTGGTTCTCCTGGCTCACGCTGACCTACATGATCGAGACCGTGCGCTTCTTCGCGGGGCTGCCCGCGGCGTCACTCCAAATACACGGGTTCGGTCGATGGCACGCCGCGATCACGTACGCATCGCTGGCAGTATTCATCTGGTGGCTTGCGCGACGAAGGCCCGCTGAGGCGGTCCCAGCGCAACGCCAACGCGTGAGCGCCCCGATCGCGGTGCGTCCAGCGTGGCTCCTCGCAGGCGTGATTGCGATCGCTGCCGGTTGCTTCTGGTGGGCCGCGTCGCAGGGTCAGGCGCGCGGCCGCCTCACGGTCGATGTCCTCGACGTTGGCCAGGGCGACGCGATCTTGATCGAGACGCCCGACGGGCAGCACATCCTCATCGATGGCGGGGCGAGCGGGCTGGCGCTGGAGCAGCGGCTGGGCGAAGAGCTGCCGTTCTGGGACCGGACGATCGACCTGCTGGCGCTGACGCATCCGCAGCAGGACCACATCTCGGGCCTGATCGACGTGCTCCAACACTACAACGTGCGCCAAGCTGTCGGCACGGCGATGGTGGCGAGCACCGCGGCGTACCAGGAATGGCGCGCCCTCATCGCGGACGAGCAGATCCCCTACCACGAAGCGATGGCCGGCGAGAGCATCGATCTCGGCGGCGGTGCGACGATGCTCGTGCTGGGGCCGGACGCCGAGTCGTTCGCGTCAGCGAACATGAACGATACCTCACTGGTGCTCAAGATCTCCTGGGACAACGTGAGCTTCCTGCTGACGGGCGACATCCAGGCGTTCGGCGAGGGCGCGCTGCTCGATTCGGGCGCCGACCTGCATGCGACGGTGCTCAAGGTGCCGCACCACGGCTCGGGCACGTCGAGCACGGTGGCTTTTCTCGACGCCGTGCAGCCGCAGATCGCCGTCGTTTCGGTCGGCGCAAACAATCCCTACCACCACCCTTCTCCGATCGTGATCGATCGCCTGGCGCAAGACGGATCGATGGTGCTGCGCACGGACCAGGAAGGCACCGTATCGATGAGCACCGATGGGGAGCATCTCTGGATCGATACGCAGCGCGAGCCTTGAGCACCGCTTCCGTCAGGCATGGAAAGCTCGTATAACGGAAGAGATGCAGCCACTCCGTCCCATCGCCATCATCGGCGCGACGCTCCTGCTTGCGCTGGCCTCAGCGTGCTCTGGCAGCTCCGGTCCGTCGGCCCGTTCGACAGTTTCGGGCGGCAGATCGCCGCTCACGACGACGCTCCAGGCCGGCACGGCGTCGGCCGCCGTCGGCGCATCAACGCAGGTGACGGTGCAGGCGCTCGCCGTCGGCGCGCCCGGCTTAGGGGCATGGACGTTCAACGTGGAGTACGATCCGGCCATCGCGTCCGTAACGGACTGCCAGGTGCCGGGTCTGCCGGCCTGTAACACGCATCTGAACGACCACACGGTGCGGCTCGCGGGAGCCTCTGGGACCGGCCTAACGGGTGACGTCACGCTGATGACGCTCACGTTCGAGTGCAAGTCGACGGGCACGTCGGCGCTTAAGATCGTCATGGATCCATCCAAGGACCTGCTGGCCGACGCGAACGTGGGCAACCCGCTCATCATCCGAAACCCCGGCCTGAGGGACGGATCGATCACCTGCTCGTGATCGCGAGGCTCCCCGCGCCATGAACCGCATCGATGGGCGGAAGCCCGACGAGTTGCGCCCGGTGCGCATCGTCACCGGCTACTTGCCGTGGGCGGAGGGCTCCGCGCTCATCGAGATGGGCGACACGCAGGTGCTCTGCGCCGCCAGCCTGGAGGCGCGCCAGCCGGCATTCCTGCGCGGGACGGGATCGGGTTGGGTGACGGCGGAGTACGGCATGCTGCCGCGCTCGACGAAGGAGCGCACACAGCGCGAGTCGATGGCCGGGCGGCCCAGCGGCCGCACACAGGAGATCCAGCGCCTGATCGGCCGCGCGCTGCGAGCCGTCACAAACCTGGAGGTCATGGGCGAGCGCACGATCGCGATCGATTGCGACGTGCTCAAGGCCGACGGCGGCACGCGCACCGCCGCGATCACCGGATCGTACGTCGCGCTGCATCTAGCGTTTCAGCAGCTCGTCGCGCGGGGCGATCTCTCGTCCGTGCCGATGTCGACAGCCGTTGCGGCGACCAGCGTGGGCATCGTCGACGGCCTGCCGCTGCTCGATCTCTGCTACGAGGAAGACGTGCGCGCGGAAGTGGACTTCAACGTGGTGATGACGGGCGACGAACGCTTCGTAGAGGTGCAGGGCACCGCGGAGCATGCACCGTTTTCGCGCGCGCAGATGGACGAGCTGCTTGCGCTGGCGTCGGCTGGGATCCAGCAGTTGTTGGTGGCGCAGCGCGAAGCGCTGGGCTAACGTCCCTTCTGTCATTCCGAGCGACAGCGAGGAATCTGATCTCCGGAGATCGAGGCGTTCTTCTCGGGGCGCCAGATGCTACGCGGAGTTTATCCTGAGCGCAATCGAAGGGCTCAGCATGACAGGAGAATTCACGCGTACTCGCCGAGGAAGGTGCCGCCGAGGACGTGGACATGGCCATGCGGCTGGCTCTGCATCGCGTCGTGGCCGACGTTTGAGAGCAGCCGGAAGCCGTTCGGACAGTGCGCGAGGCCCATCTCGACGGCGACCTCCCCTACCCGGCCGAGCGACCGCCAGAGCTCGTCCTGCGAACGATGCGCGCGCGGGATCACGACCAGCATTACCGGCACCCAGCGCAGCCGGTTGCGAAAGCAGACGACGTCGTCGTCTTCGAACAGGATCTCTGCGGGCTCGGTGTGCGCGGCGATGCGGCAGAAGGTGCACCAGTCGGTATCGGTCATAGGGGGCTCCGCCCATTCTAGGAGCGCGTCGGAGGGAGATCAAACGCCGGTCCCTCGGGAGGAACCGGCGTCGGGCTACGGGCCCAGGGATGATTCCCACGGGCGCTTCTAGTCTACCGCATAGTCGCCTTAGCAGACAAGCGTGTGTATACTGCGAACGCCGATGGCTGACTTCCGCCCCTTTCGCGCGCTGCGCTACCGACGCGAGGCCGTTGGCGACATCGCCTCCGTACTCGCGCCGCCGTACGACGTTATCGACGCGGCCGAGCAGTCCGCGCTGCACCAGCGCAGCCCGTACAACGTGGTCCGGCTCGAGCTGGCGGAATCGCAGCCCGGCGACGACGAACGGTCGAACAAGTACACGCGCGCGGCCGCTGCGCTGGCAACCTGGCGCTCGGCCGGCGTGCTGGCGAAGGACGACCAGCCCGCGTTCTACAAGTATCTGCTCGAATTCGAGTACGAAGGAACGCGCCACCGTCGCGCCCATGTGTTCGGCCTACTGCGGCTCGAGCCGTGGGACGCCGGCGCCGTCCGCCCGCACGAGGAGACAATGGCCAAGCCGAAGGAAGACCGGCTGCAGCTCCTTCGCGCGCTGCGGACCAAAGTCAGCCCTATCTTTGTCGTTGCGCGTAGCTTAGTCGTATTCGGCGAAAGCTCTCACCAACCCCTGATCGATGCAACCACTCCAGATGGCCAGCACCATATCGTATCTGCGATCTACCAAACCGAAGCGATAACTGCCGCTCTTCGCGATCAGCCCCTGTACATTCTCGATGGGCACCATCGATACGAGACGGCACTGGCGTATCGGGACGAATGCCGGGCGAGGTCGGCTGCATGGACGGGCGAAGAGCCCGAGAACTTCGTCCTCGCGGCAGTGACGACGGCCGATCCGGGGCTGCTCTGCTTGCCGACGCATCGATTGGTTCGCCCGCCATCAGCAGCGCCGGACATCATCGAGCGGCTCACCCGCTACTTCGACGTCACGGACACGACACCCAAGAGCTATGACGGCACCGCCCTGCTGCGCCTGCTCGCGCGCGTCTCGGCGGCGGGAGCGTCGGGAACGGCGTTCGGCGCGCTCGGGCTGGAGGAGGGCCGGCTACACCTACTCACGCTACGCGACGCTGCCGCGGCTCGCGCGCTGATGCCGGCGGGATCGCCCGTGTGGCAATCGCTCGATGTGAACGTGCTGGAGTACGCCGTGCTGCGCGACACGCTCGGCCTGACGTCCGGCGAGGGGACGGTTGACTATACGCAGGACGCGTCGCTCGCGTTGCGCGAAGTCGAGGCCGGCCGCTGGCCGCTCGCCTTCCTGCTCAACGCAACGAAGATCGAGCAGGTGCTCGCGGTCGCCGACGCGGGCGAGAAGATGCCGGCGAAGTCGACCTACTTCTACCCGAAGCTGCCGACCGGGCTCGTTCTGCACGCGTTCGATTAGTAGCCAGCGAGTACAACAATCGCGAGAATGACTTCCTGTTCCGTGACACTCTCGATGGCGCTGCTGAACGCGGATACGCTCGAATACAAGGAACTCATTTCGCGATCGCGCCAATTGGCTTGATATTCTTCTCTTGCGGGTTGCGGATAAGGCGATATTCATTGCCGACCGCATCATAGATAGTGAAGGTGAATCCCGGCGTACCACCCTTGTTGATTGGCGGACGCCCAAAAGCGTTGACCACCCACAGAGAAACCTTGTCGTATGAGTCGACGATTCTGAGTGGCTGGCCCAGCGTGTCCTGGCGTTCAAAGACTTCGCGCATTATTTTTGTACCAATCTCTCCGCCGGATGGGTAACCGCCGCTGCCCCCGTGTCCTTCAAATGTGTAGGACGTGATCTGAAATGGTCGCGGACCGTTTTCTATACGCATCTTCATCTCCAGGATCAAAGCTCTGCCAAGGAAATCAAGCCAGCGCTCATCTTCAACCGTTATCCTCGGGCCGTCGTCGGCATCGGCATTACTGTGAAACGAACTAGATTCATCAACATGATCTTCTGGCACGTAAACCGGCTCGACCTTTTCCATTCTGCCTTCGCCCGGGTGGATCACGGTGCCAATGTTGATGATGTCCCTACCCGCTGCTTGAGCCGTGCTTCGATTGTCGGCGCGGGCTTTCACCATGGGCTCTGTCGCACCGTCCCAGGTCATCATCCAGCCAGCAGCACCAATGGCTGCAAGAACCAAGAACGACAACGCTGATATCCACAGCCATGTTGTGTCTGTTGGGGCATCCGTCGCCTGGGCCTGGAGCGCCGCGATAAGAGAGGCGGCACAACTAAGTGCGCCTACTCCGGCCATACCGCCAAAGCTCCGGTGAAGCATACGCCCAGTCTACCACGGCTTCCGCATGCCGATTGTCAGTGGTGGCGGGCCGACCTAAAGGTCGGCCCCTACGAGGTTGTACAGAGAGTCACGGCGCGCCGGCGATCCGGTTGAGCGTATCGATGCGCTGGTGGATTGCAGCAGCCTCGTCTGTCGTAGCCGGACGTGGGCGGTCTTCGTTCGGATCGATGAACACCGGCGCAGCGCGAACGGACCGTACCGCATGCGCATCGAACGTGACATAGAGCACCGCGGTCTGAAAGGCGCGCGGGCCGAGGTTCGCCAGGTCCTCGATGTCGAGGTCGAAGACGAAGTTGCCCAGGCTGTAGACGATCAGACCGCCGTTGTAGTTCGTCCAGCCCTGGAGCGTGTGTGGGTGGTGGCCAAGCACGATGAGCGCGCCAGCGTCGATAGCAGCGCGCGCGAGCTCCTGCTGGTCGGGCTGCGGGGCATCCGTGTACTCGACGCCGCTGTGGAGCGCGACGATGACCACATCGGCCTGCGACTTGGCAGCGCGCACGTCTGCGGCGATGACATCCGCCGTGGCGAGTGCGACGCCCGCGCTGTCGGGGCCGGCGAAGCTGTTCTCCATAATGTCCGTGTACGACAAGAAGGCGATGCGCAGCCCCTGCACTTCCAGCAACGCCGGCTTCCGCGCGTCCGCATCGTTCACGCCGGCGCCGGCGTGCTTCACGCCGATGGCGTCGAGCGCGGCAAGCGTGTCCGCGACGCCATCCGGGCCGTAATCGGCGGTGTGGTTGTTCCCCAGCGAGACGGCGTCGATGCCCGCCTGGGCCAGGCCAGCCGCGAAGCGCGGCGGCGTTCGAAATGTGTAGGCCTTGACCTGCGCCGTGCCGCGCTCCGTAAAGGTGCCTTCGGAGTTGGCGATCGTGAGGTCGGCGTTCTGGAGCAGCGACAGGACGCGCTCGAACGGATAGATGGCGCCGTGCTCGTCCATCAACGTCGTGATATCGCGAGCGAGCATGATGTCACCAACTGCGGCGAGCGTAAGCACGCCGGTGGGCGTTGGCGTGGCAGGCGCGACAGTCACTGCGGGCGGAGACGTCGGCTGGGCGGCCGGCGCGCTGGACTTGCAGGAGGCGAGTGCAAGAGGTGCCGCCATTACAAGAGCGAGTTTCCAGCGGCTTAGCATGGCGTATGATGCGTTCTCGCGCGAGGGATCAGATTCTTCGCTGCGCTCAGAATGACATGAAGAGGCGGAGCAGACAATGAGGACTGTCCAGCAGCGGCTGCAAGCGAAGTTAGATCTTCGCGACGCGCGCGGAGTAGAGGTCCGGCAGGGACTCGAGCTGCTTCAGGACCTCCGGCGGCACGGGATCGCGCAGGCCGAGCACCATCAGCGCGCGTCCGCCCTCGTGCGCGGGCGGACTGACGTGCATCAGATTGATGTTGATCTTGTTCGCGCCCAGCAGCGTCCCCACAACGCCGATCATGCCAGGCCGATCGACGTTCTCGCAGAGCAACAGGTAGCGCTCGTTCGACGGGATGTCTACCCAGAAGTCGTTCACGCGCTCGATATGCGTGCCGTCGTGAAACGCGCTTCCGGCGACCGTCGTCTCACCGCTGTCCGTGTGGACATGAACGCTGAGCAGGTTAGCGAACTCCTCGGAAGGACCCTTGCGCTCTATGATACGCAGGCCCCGCCGCTCCGCGATGAGGCCCGCGTTCACGATCGTGACGTTCTCCTCGCTCACCGGCGCGAGCAGGCCCTTGATCACGGCGGCTTTGAGAGGCGCATCGTCGTAGCCGGCGATGTCGCCGAGGTAGTCGATCTCGACCGAGCGGAGCTGGCCTTCCGAGAGCTGCGTCGCGAGCGAAGCCGCTCGTTCGGCGACGTCAATGAACGGGCGGAGTACCTCCATCGTCTCGGCGGAGACGAGCGGCGCGTTCACGGCGTAGCGCGCGGGCTCGCCGCGGAGCACGGTGAGTACCTCCTGCGCGACATCGAGTGCGGCGCGCTCTTGCGCCTCCTCCGTGGACGCGCCGAGATGCGGCGTGACGATGATTTTGGGATGTGTCAGCAGAGGACTTTCGCCCGGGGGCTCTTCGCGGAAAACATCGATAGCTGCGCCCGCAACGCGGCCGGCGTCGATCGCGGCGATGAGCGCGATTTCGTCGATGAGCTCGCCGCGCGCGGTATTGATAACGCGGACGCCGGGCTTCACCTTCGCGAACTGTTCGGCGCCGAGGTAGTCGCGCGTCTGCGGCGTGAGGCGCATGTGCAGGCTGATCACGTCGGCTTGCGCGAGCAGCTCATCGAGCGAGACGAGCTCGACGCCGATCCCCTGCGCCCTATCGGGAGCGACGTACGGGTCGTGCGCGATGACGCGCATCTCCAGTCCGCGGGCGCGACGGGCGACCTCGCTACCCACCTGCCCTATGCCGATGAGACCCAACGTCTTCCCGCGCAGCTCCATGCCGACGAAGCGCTGGCGCTCCCAGCGGCCAGCTCGGAGCGAATTGTAGGCCTCAGGGAGCTGGCGGGCGAGCGCGAACATGAGGGCGATCGTGTGCTCGGCGGCGGAGACCGTGTTCCCGAGCGGCGCGTTCACGACGACGACGCCGCGCTCCGTGGCGGCATCGAGATCGATGTTGTCGACGCCGGTGCCGGCGCGGCCAACGACGAGCAGCCGCTTGCCCGCTTCCAGCACCTGGCGCGTCACTTTCGTCTCAGAGCGGACGATGAGCGCCTCGTAGCCCGGGATGAGCTGCAGCAGCTCGTCCGGAGACGGCTTCAGCCGCACATCGACCTCGGCCTGGCGGGCCAGGAAATCGATGCCCTCCTGAGCGATCGGGTCCGTAATCAGAATCTTGGCCATGGCGCGCGCATTGTAGCGCGATGGCTGCCCCAGGCGCGATTGGGGAACCCCTCACTTGTCATAGTTTCGAAACGACTGCCGCGCCCGCGCCCGATATGCTGAGGTCAGAAGCTTGCGCCCGGCGCGAGCACAGCAGCAGCACCGAAGCGAGGATCCAAATGCCATCACGAAAGATAGCCATCGTCGCGCTCGCGAGCGCCGCAGTCGGATTCGCGATTGCGATCGGCATTGTCGTCGCGTGGACGGGCGGCGGCAGTAGCAACAGCCCCAGCGCGCAGGCGGCGACACCGACGGCGACAAGCAGTCAGACATCGAACAGCAGCCAGACCTCAGGGCAGACGGTGGCGAACTCGTCCTGCATGTCGGCATCCGACATCTATGCGCAGCTCCGGCCGTCTATCGTAGAGATCATCACGACGACGGGCGGCAATCAGCTCTTCCCGCAGGGCCAGGGTGAGGGCAGCGGCATCGTGCTCGATACCGAGGGGCACATCCTGACGAACAACCACGTGGCCGGCAACGCCTCCACGCTTGAAGTGAAGTCCGCTGACGGCACGACGGCGTCGGCGCGGCTCGTCGGAAGCGACCCGGGCAACGACCTCGCGGTGATCCAGGTCGACGGCGCCGGCAATGAGCTGAAGCCAGCCACGATCGGCGACTCGACGGCTCTCCGCGTGGGCGACTCCGTGCTCGCCATCGGCAATCCGTTCCAGCTGGAGGGAACGCTGACGGCGGGCATTGTGAGCGCGCTCGGGCGGACGTTCAGCTCCGGCAGCGGCACGCGGCCGCTCTCGAACATGATTCAGACGGACGCTCCGGTCAACCCCGGCAACTCCGGCGGCCCGCTGCTGAGCTGCCAGGGCAAGGTCATCGGCGTTGTGACGGCGCTTGAGAACCCGACAGGCCAGGATGTCAACGTCGGTGTTGCGTTCGCCGTGCCCAGCGAGACAGTGGAGCGGTTCCTCCCGGACATGGTGTCCGGCAAGGCGATCAGCCATCCTTGGCTGGGCATCGCCGGCGAGGACATCACGCCGAACCTGGCGAGCCAGCTCAGCATCTCGGTGATGTCCGGCGTGTATGTCGCCGTGGTGTCGTCGGGCGGCCCCGCCGATCAGGCAGGACTGAAGGGCGCGTTCGCGTCTGAGAACCAGTCATCGCAGAGCGCTTCCCTGCCGCAGGGCGGCGACGTGATCACCGCGGTCGACGGACAAGCAGTGTCGAGCATTCGCCAGCTCGCCGCGCACATCGACACGAAGAAGGTGGGCGATACCGTCGACCTGAGCGTCCTGCGCGGCAAAGACACGACGACGATCAAGGCGACGCTCGGCGAATGGCCGAGCCAGTAATGTAGGTACCTCCTCTCATCTCCCGTTCCGTGAGAGAGCGGCCCTTCGGGGCCGCTCTCTCTTCTGCGGACGACTGGATCGGCAATGTACTGAGGATGATGGCGTCAGTCGCGCGGCGCCGCGCCATTCGACTTGAGCGCCCGCGTCGCGAAGTAGCCGGGCATGAACTTCGCGGTGATACCGGCGTGATGCGGCGCTTCAGCGAACGCAGTGAGGACGAACCCTGCCGCCAGCTGGCCCGCAATCTGCTCCGTCATCGTGTGGCTATACTCGAGTGGCGCGCCGGACCCAACCAGGCGCTCACGCTCTTCATTGGAAAGATGCGTGAGGTCGGTATACGGGAGCTGATGGCGGACGACGAGCTCACGTCGCTGGTCCTGCGCTTCCATATCGAAGATGTAGAGATCGGGGTTCATGAAGCCCGCGAGTAACGCGCCGCCGGGCCGGAGCACACGGAAGGACTCGCGCCAGACCGGCGCGAGCTCCGGACAGAAGAGGTTCGAGACGGGATGCAAGATGAGATCGAAGCTCTCGCCCGCGAAGGTGGTGAGGTCGCGCATGTCGCCGAGGACGGTTTCGATAGCGAGGTTGTCCCGATCGGCAACCGTGCGGTCCTGTTCGAGCTGACGGGGCGAGTTATCGAAGACGGTGACGTTCGCGCCGGCCGCCGCGAGCACGGGGCCCTGCTGGCCGCCGCCCGATGCGAGGCAGAGGATGTCGACGCCGTGGAGATCTGGAGGGAACCAGTCGCGCGGTACCGGTTCGTAGCCGATGAGGACAACTGACCAGTCGCCCTCTCGGGCACGGGCGATCACGCCGGGGCCGACGGGCCGCGACCACTCGTTGTCCTCGTCCACCTGTTTGTCCCAGGCGGCGCGGTTATGAGCGACGGGATCGATGTCGGGGGTCATGGCGAGCAGAGAACCCCATGGACGGGCGAGCTACCTCGCGCGCGCGGCCTCCGGCAGCTTGTAGCCGAGGCGCGGCAGCGCGGCGCGCAGCGTCTCGATGGTGTCCGAGATGTCCTTGTCGGTGACGAAGCCCAGGTGGCCGATGCGGAAGATCTTGCCCGCGAGCGGACCCTGCCCGCCCTCGATGAGGGTATCGTAGTCGTCCTGGAGCATATGATAGAGCTTCGCCCACTCGACGCCGTCCGGCACGCGCACGGCCGTGACGGTGTTCGACGCGCAACGCTCGTCGGCGAGGAGCTGCAAGCCGAGCGACTTCACGCCGCTACGCGTCTGGTCCGCGATGCGCTGGTGGCGCGCGACGATGCCGTCGATACCCTCAGCGGTGAGGTGCTGGAGCGCGACGTCGAGCGCGAAGAAGATCGAGATCGCGGGCGTCCAGGGCGTCTGGCCCTTGGCGAGGAACTCCTTCGCCTTGCCGAGATCGAAGTAGAAGCGCGGCATCTTTGATTGCTCGTACGCCTTCCAGCCGCGCTCGCTGACGGAGACCATTGCGAGGCCGGGCGGCACCATCCAGCCCTTCTGGGAGCCGGTCGCGACGACATCGAGGTCCCAGGCATCGACGCTGCAGCGCAGGGAGCCGAGGCTGCTGATCGCATCGACGATCAGGAGCACATCGGGCTGCTGCGCGCGCACGGCGGCGGCGATCGCCTCGAGGTCGTTCGTGACGCCGGTGGAGGTCTCGTTGTGGGTGACGCAGACGGCCTTGAATCCGCCGGAGGCGGACATCGCGGCGGCGACGGCCTGCGGGTCAGCCGAGGTGCCCCACTCGAAGTCGATCTTCGTCACGTCGACGCCGTAGGTCTTCGCGATGGAGGCGAAGCGGTCGCCGAAGTGGCCGATGGAGACGACGAGGACGCGGTCGCCCGGCGAGAGGAAGTTGACGACCATGGCTTCCATGGAGCCGGTGCCGGAGGCGGAGAGGCAGTAGACGTCGTTCTTCGTCTCGAAGATCTGCTTCAGCCCCGCGGTGACGCGGCCCAGGATCTGGCCGAACTCCGGGCTGCGGTGGTGGATCATCTGGCGGCCCATCGCCTGGAGGACATCGTCCGGACAGGGGGTTGGGCCTGGGCTGCGCAGGTTCACGATAGGGCTCCTTGTCGTGGGATGTACGCATGGTACAAGGGCCAGGGGCCGCGGGCAAAGCTGGAGCGGTCTGCTATCTAGCCTCTAAGGAAGTCGATCAGCTCGCGGTTGATGCGATCCGGCGCCTCACGGTGCGCGAAGTGGCCGCACCCTTCGATCTTCTTCAGCGTGTAGTTCGTGAAGTACTGGCCCAGGTTGTCGCTCCACTCGTAGCGCAGGATCGGGTCGGCGTCGCTCCAGAGCACGAGCGTCGGCGCGGCAATCGGCGTGTTCTCCTGCTGGCCGGCGGTGCGAAACGCCGCTCGATAGCAGTTGAAGCCGCCGCGGACCGCGCCGGGCTGCGAGTAGGCCTCGACGAACTCCGCGATCTCATCGTCCGGGAAGACGTCGGTGTCGTGCGACCAGTGGCGCAGGAAGTGGCGCAGGTACGCCTCGATCGACGCGCGCGTCGCGCCGACGATGTCCTCAGCCCAGGGTTGCTGGTGGAAGATCATGTACCAGCTCTCGAGAACCTGCGGCATCTGGAACCAGCGCCCGCCGATGCCGCCGTACGGTGGGTTGAAGAGCGCCAGCTTATCTAGCAGCGCCGGGTGGCGTTGCGCGAACCGCTGCGCCCATGACGCGCCGAAGTCGTGCGCGACGACGCTGACGCGCTCGAAGCCGAGATGACGGATGAGTGCGGCGAGGTCGTCCGCCATCACGACGTCGGTGTAGCCCTGTTCGGGCGGCAGGTCCGGCTTGTCGGAGTACGCGTAGCCGCGCATGTCGGGGGCGACGACATCGAACTGCTCGGCCAGCGCCGGGATGTTCTTGTTCCACTCGAACCAGAAGCCCGGCCAGCCGTGCACGAAGAACACCGGCTTGCCGGCGCCGTGCCGCACGTAGTGCAGGCGCACGCCGTTCACTTCCGCAAACTGGTGGTTCCAGAGCTCCGGCATGCCGGAAGTATACGAGAACGGCGGCAGTCTCTCTACGCCTTCTTCTCACGCCTCGGGCCGAGCACGTCGATCGCCGCGACGAGCAGCCCCCTACCCTCCACCGTCTCGTACGACAGCACACGCGGCTGGATGCGATACGCTCCCAGCGCGCCGAACAGCACCACCGTCTGCGCGACGGCGTCCTCGCCCGCGCGACGGCGCAGCTCTGGATCGGCGTGCACGAGCCACTTCACGTCCAGGTCTTCGATCGCGCGCCGGTAGTGCTCGTCGAACATGCGGGCAGCGCGCGCGTCCTGCGTGTGCGACAGCTCAGCCAGGCACACCATGGCGATCCGCCGCGTGTCGTCGTGGATCGCGCGAGCGAGCGCCCGGCCGAACTCGAAGTGGAACCGCAGCTCGAGTCGCGCCGTCGTGATCCAGAGCCGGTTCGGGGCTTCCGCGCCATCCGTCAGCATCGGTGCGAGCGTGTCATCGATGCGCAGCGGCGCGTCGACCGGGATCGCGTCCTTCTTCGCCTCGGCGACGACCCGCTGCCGCAGCTCCGCGTCGCCCGATACGCTGATCGCCCCACGCGGCGCGGGCGGCGCACAGATGACGACGATCAGCTCCGGCTCGTACGTACCGAGCTCGCTCGTGACCGCTCTGATGCCCGCCGACGTTTTCGGTGCGTTAGGGCCGACGTTCCCCGCCTTCGGCTGGATGCACGCGTAGACGATCGGCATGTCACGAGTATACCCGCGGGTCAGGCTTCCGCCTGACCCGCGGGCGGGCCGTGCGTGACTAGCAGAACTAGGACAGGGCCATCTTCAGCGCCTCGATAACGATGCGGTCTTCGCGTGGGTGCACGGTGCGCGGGTCGAGCAGCACCGTGTCACGCTCGATGCGCGCGACAACGGGGGTCGAGAATGAGCGCAGCCGGCGCGCGATCTCATCCGCCGAGCGATCACCCTTCATCCCGATCGCCAGGAGCTTCGTCGGGAGGCTCTCCTCCGGCAGGCTGCCGCCACCGACCATCGATCTGCCATCGACGACTGCAGCGCCGACGCCCGCGGCGCGCGCCCAGCGCTTCGCGCGCCGGCCGATGGCCTCGACGGGCAGCGCGATCATCCGCCAGACAGGGACGTGTTCGAGCGCCTCGTCGCGGAGATAATGATCGAGCGTTGCCGCCAAGCCCGCGATACTTGCCTTGTCGAGCCGGAGCGCCCGCGACAGCGGATGCCCGCGGAGCCGGTCGACCAGCTCGCGCTGGCCAGCGATGATGCCCGCCTGCGGCCCGCCCAGCAGCTTGTCGCCAGAGAAGAGCACGATGTCCGCCCCCGCTGCGATGCTGTCCTGTGGCGCCGGCTCCGGCGCGAGACCGAAGCGTGTGGTGTCGAGCAAGCAACCGCTGCCGAGGTCATCGATGAGCAGCAGCTCGCGGTCGTGCGCAAGGCGCGCCAGCTCCGCGATCTCGACGTGCGCCGTAAAGCCGATCACCTTGAAATTGCTCGCGTGCACACGCATCAGCGCGGCGGTCTGCTCCGTGATCGCTTCTTCGTAGTCGCGCAGGTAGGTGCGGTTCGTCGTACCGACCTCCATGAGGAATGCACCGCTCTCGGCCATCACGTCCGGTATGCGGAAGCCACCGCCGATCTCGACGAGCTGGCCGCGCGAGATGATCACCTCGCGGTGCTGCGCAAGGCCCGAGAGGGCAAGCAGCACCGCCGACGCGTTGTTGTTCACCGCGAACGCCGCTTCGGCACCCGTGAGCTGGCAGAGCTGCGCCTCCAGGTGCGCGTTGCGCGAGCCGCGCTCGCCTTCCTCCAGATCGAACTCCAAGTTCGAGTAGCCGCGCGCGACATCGGCCATCGCCGCGATCGCGCTATCCGAGAGCGGCGCCCGGCCCAGGTTGGTGTGGATGATCACGCCCGTCGCGTTGATCGCCGGCCGCAGCGAGGGAGTCAGCGCGGAGCGCGCGCGCCGATCGATCGCGTCCACGAGCGCGGTAACGGCGGGAGCATCCTCCCCGCGCGCGATCGCCCGCCGCGCCGCAGAGAGCTCCTCCCGCACCAACGCCACGACGGCGTCCCCGGCGTATTGGGCCGAGAGCGCCCGCATCCGCTCCTCGGCCAGGAGCCGGTCGACGGAGGGAAGGGTTCGATAAGGGTTTCGGTTAGGCATGGTTCAGCTTCGCTTCCAACGGCAACATTGTACTCCAGAAGTGCGCTCGGGATCGGCACTTAGGTCCTCGTAAGCACCGATAGCGACGAAACGGCCGGGCGAGCTGCCTTCATCGGCCGGCTGCGGTGCCCTTGCTACAATCCCTTCGTGGACGAACACACGCTTCGTGTCCTTGAGTTCGACAAAGTCATCGAGCGGCTGGCCCACCACACGTCGTTCCCGGCCGGGCGAGAGCTAGCGCTTGCGCTGGCGCCTTCGACCGATCGGAACGCGGTGGTGCGCCGCCAGCGGGTCACGGCCGAAGCGCGCAGGCTGCGTGAGAAGCAATCGCGCCTGGGGCTGGGCGGCGTGCGGGACGTGCGCGCGCCTGTCGATAAGTCTGCGCGCGGCGGGGTGCTGCAGCCCCAGGAGCTGCTCGACATCGCATCGACGCTGGCGGCGGCCGGCACGCTTCGTTCGGCCATCACGCGTATGGCGGACGAGGCGCCCCTGCTGGCGGCGCTCGCGCGCGAGTTCGAGCCGATGCCCGAGCTGGTAGCCGAGATCGAGCGCAGCATCGATCAGCGGGCGGAGATCACGGACGCCGCGAGCCCGGCGCTGGCCGCGCTCCGGCGCAACGCGCGCATCGCGCACGATAGGCTGCAGACGCGCCTGCAGGAGATCCTGCACTCGACGCAGTACCGCGATGCGATTCAGGAGCCGATCGTGACGCTGCGCGACGGGCGATACGTGATCCCGGTAAAAGCGGACCAGCGCGGGCAGCTGCGCGGCATCGTGCACGACGTGTCATCGAGCGGCGCAACGGTGTTCGTCGAGCCGCTCTCGGTCGTCGATCTGGGCAACTCGTGGCGCGAGCTGCAGCTCGAGGAGGAGCGCGAAGTGCAGCGCGTCCTGCGCGAGCTGAGCGCGCTCGTCGGCGACGGCGCAGAGGCGATCGCAGAGACGGTGGCAGGGCTAGCTGAGCTGGACCTCGCGCTGGCGAAGGCGCACCTCGCCGAGGAGCTGGACGCGTGGGAGCTGCCTCACGCCGACCCGGAGCAGCGCTGGATCGGCGAGGCGGGCGGAGAGCTCCACCTGGTGAACGCGCGACATCCGCTGTTGCACGCCGACGTCGTGCCGATCACGATCACAGCGGGCGATGGCTACACGGCGCTGCTGATCACGGGCCCCAACACCGGCGGCAAGACCGTCGCGCTGAAGACGGCGGGGCTGCTCTCGCTGATGGCGCTGGCGGGGCTGCCCGTGCCGGCCGACGCCGCATCGAAGGTGCCCGTGTTCTCATCGATCTACGTCGACATCGGCGACGAGCAGAGCATCGAGCAGTCGCTGTCGACGTTCAGCAGCCACATGCG
>CAYQLM010000045.1:0-24496 GCA_964418365.1 uncultured Dehalococcoidia bacterium | reverse complement strand
GGTACCCAGATTCGGTGCAGTAAGATGGGAGCGTACTCTAGCTTCGAGGAGCGTGTAGTGTGAAGTACCGCACCCTAGGCAAGACGAACATCACCGTCTCCGAGGTCGGCTTCGGCGTCTGGACCGTCGGCACGACGTGGTGGGGGATCAAGGACGAAGACTTCGGCGTCGACCTGATGCGGCAGGCCTACGACCTGGGCATCACCTTCTTCGACAACGCCGACTCCTACGGCGACGGCAAGGGCGAGGAGATGCTGGCTCGCGCGCTGGGCGACGTGCGCGACAAGATCGTCATCGCAACGAAGTTCGGCTACGACATCTACAGCACGTCCACCGACGCGCGGCCGGGCCATCAGGAGCGGCCGCAAGACTTCTCGCCGGCGTTCGTGCGCCGGGCGCTGGAGGAGAGCCTGCGCCGGCTGGGCACGGACCACATCGATCTGTACCAGCTCCACAACCCGCGCATGACGGCGATCGAGAGCGACGAGCTGTTCGCGCTGCTGGAAGACGTGCAGCGCGAGGGGAAGGTCCGCAGCTACGGCGTCGCGCTCGGGCCGGCGATCGGCTGGGAGGAGGAGGGGCTGGCATCGATGCACACGCGGTGCCTCGGTGCATTGCAGACGATCTACAACCTCTTCGAGCAGGACCCCGGGCGCGCGTTCTTCCCGGTCGCGCGCGAGCACGGCGTGGGCGTGCTCGTGCGCGTGCCCCACTCGTCAGGCATGCTGGAGGGAAAGTACTCGAAGGAGACGGCGTTCTCGCAGGACGACCACCGGAGTCATCGCCCGAAGGAGTGGCTCACGGAAGGGCTGCAGAAGCTGGCGGCGATCGAGTTTCTGACCGAGCGCGGCGATCGCACGATCGGCCAGGCGGCGCTGCAGTTCATCCTGAGCGAGCCGAGCGTCTCCTCGACTCTGCCGAACATCTATAACGCCGAGCAGCTGCGCGAGTTCGCGGCCGCGCCGGAGACGCCTGTGTTGACTGATGATGAGCTGACACGCCTCGCGGCGCTGTACGAGCGTAACTTCGGCGTCGAGCGGGAGCCGGTGAGCGCCTAGGATGGCCACGAACGGCGGTCAGCAGCCGGCGCAGCGCCAGTTCGTCAAGTTCACGTTCTATAAGATCGACCCGGCCTGGCGGCAGCTCTCGCCCGGGGCGCGCGCGGAAGCGCAGCGGGAGCTGTGCGACGCTATCGAGTCGTTTGCCGGGCGGATGCTGATCCGCAGCTACAGCCTGGTCGGGCTGCGCGGCGATGCGGACATGCTGCTGTGGTTCATCTCCGAAGACCTGCAGCAGTTCCAGTCGGCGGCGACCGCGATCTTCAGCACGGCGATGGGCCGCTACCTCTCGACGCCGTACTCCTACCTCTCGATGACCCGGCGCTCGATCTACAAGATGCCGAGCGAGTTCCAGGAGGGCGGCGATCGTACGCGCATTCTGCCCGGCGGCGCGGCGTACCTCTTCGTGTACCCGTTCGTGAAGACGCGCGCCTGGTATGAGCTGCCGAAGGATGCGCGTCAGGAGATGATGAACTCGCACATCACGATCGGCAAGAAGTACCCGTCGGTCAAGCTGAACACGACGTACTCCTACGGCATCGACGATCAGGAGTTCGTCGTCTCGTTCGAAACGGACAGCCCGTCCGACTTCCTCGATCTCGTGATGGAGCTGCGCGAAACGAAGGCGAGCGCGTACACGCTACGCGATACGCCGACGTTTACCTGCGTATCGATGCCGCTACCGGAGGTGCTCGCGAGCCTCGGTGCGCCGGGCGACGCTCGAACCGTCGAAGCGTCCGCAGATCGCGGCGGCGCTTGGGTGCCCGTCGCGCGGTTGGAGGAGCTGCCGGAGGGCGCAGCGCGCGTGGTGTACGCGGGCGGCGAGCAGGCGGCGCTGTTCAACATCGGCGGGCGGGTGTACGCGATCGATAACCGCTGCTCGCACGCGAACGGGCCGCTCGCCGAGGGGCGGATCGAGGGCACGACGGTCACCTGCCCGTATCACGACTCGCAGTTCGATCTCGCCACGGGCGAGGCGCTCCGCACGCCGGCGCAGCGGCCCGTCGCGACGTACCAGGTGAAGATCGAAGACGGGGCGATCTTGCTCGCGCGACGGGGCGTCGAGGCGCAGGCCTAACCGCGAACGTATCGATATACCAGCAGGCCGCCCGAAAGGGCGGCCTGCTGTATGTTCTCGATCTGCGCGCTAGATGGGCAGATGGTCGATCAAGTCAGCGACGAACTGCAGGATGAGCAACGCGTCGAGGGAGTTCTTCATGCTGTCGCCGTTGACGTCGGCGCTGTCGTTGATCGAGTCGATCAGGCTGGCGTCGAACTGTAACACCAAGGCCCCATCGATGGGGTTCGTCACGCCGTCCTTGTTCGCATCGCCGTCGCGCGGGTGGGGCGTCGGGGTCGGCGTGTCGTTCGGCCGCGGCGTCGCCGTAACCGTCGGCGTGGGCGGCTGGGTATCGGTGAAGGCGACCTGCACGATCACGGGGTGGACCGCCGCGCTGACCGGCTGCACGTAGACGTTCGCCCCTTCGACGCACTTCTCGTTGAACTCAGCGCTCCAGATATCGGCATTCGGCAGCGTGGTGCCGGGATACACGTTCGCCTTGTGCACCTTGAACACGCCGTCAACCTTCTCGTTTGTGCTCTGGCAGACGAAGTGGACCGCCGAGAGCAGCGGGTTCGCCTGGTTGGTCCCGACAAAGACATCGATGCGGTTGAAGTGCATCGTGGGCGGGTTGGGTACGCACTTCCACTGGTCCCAGACCTTGTTCTGGAACGTGACGTCCTGCGCGGTCTTCGTGCACGCGCCGTTCGGCGGCGGGTTCGTGGGCGTCGCGGTCGGGGTCCCCTCGTGAGGCGTCGGCGTCGCCGTGACGGTGGGCGTGGTCTTGGGGCGGTTCGTGAAGATGATCACCGTCTCGTTGGGCGGAATGGGCAGGTGCAGGCCGTGCAAGAGCTTCGCAATCTTCACGCCGTTCGCGTCTAGCAGATCGATCGGCGTCTTGATCGGCGGCTCGTAGAAGCACTTGTACGGCGGGACCTCAGTGATCTTGCAGGCGAGCCGGAACGGGGTCTCGTTGTGCAGCGTGAGGCCCCCGACCTCGACCTCGAAGAAGACATCGAAGAAGCTGTCGGCTGGGAAGTCCAGCACGCCAGACGTGACGTTCGCTTGCTCTTCGATCACGCCATCAGAGTGCCGGGTGGAAGATTCGCGGACGGTGACGCCGCCGCCGGTGAGCTCCATGAACACCATCTCGGTGTTGACCTCGTCCAGGCCGTCGCCGTCCTTGTCGGCCGGCTTGTTCTCCCGCACGATCAGCACGGGGCCGCCCAGACTGGCGCCGACGACGGCATCGGTCGCGTTAAAGCGGACGTTGACGCGCGCAGCGGAGGGGAAGGTGTCGCAGCCGGGCTGCGGGAACGGCTCATCGGGCGCGATGGGACACGGCGGGATGACGGCGCCGGCGACGCCGGGCACGGTCACGGCCTGGCACGTGGGGCCGACGGGGTTCCAGCCGATCTCACTCTTTTCGGCCACGGAGTAGGCGCCGGGGTCCAGGTTCAAGAAGTCGACCATGCCGTCCGCGTCCGTGAGCGCCGTAGCGATGCGTGTGCCCATGCAGCCCGAGCCCGGATAGAGGTTCATGCGCCACCCAGGCACCGGCTGGAGATTGTCATCGTTCAGCTTGATGACGATGATCGAGTAGAGCTTGGGCGGCGTGCCGGTGGGCGTGGGAGTGCCGGGCTTGGGTTTGATGGTGTAGATCGCGGGCTGTTGGCCCTGGGTGGGAGTGCACGAAGGCAACTCGTTGTTCGCGCCCATCGTGTACTTGCCCAGCGGTCCGCCTGTGGGGCTGTACGTTCCCACGAACGTTACGCTGGCGTTCGGGCAGCCCGCCACCTGACCGCTGCCGTTGGCGGTGACGTTGCCGAGTTCGTCCATTGAGCCGTGGACGTCCACCCAGCGGGAGTTGGACGGGGCACAATCTTGCGTGCTGCAGATGGATAGCAGGGGGGTTCCCGGTGGCGTGATTACGAAGAGTTGCAGGTTATGGGGCGGCAGGCCTCCCCAGATAAAGCTGTCGTGCCCCGCCGGGTCCGACTGGACGTTCAGGTCGATACTGTAGGCCAAGACACCAGCGGCCCCGCCTGACCCGCCACCCTGCTGTGAAGCGAGGGTGATGCCGCCCCACAGCGCGAGGAGGCTTGCGCCGATCAGCACTACGATCGCGAATGACTTCGTCATGGCTTCCCTGCCTTTCGATTAGGACTGCGATGGGAGAATCATCGGTAGGACCGCCCTCCGGCAATCCACCAAGCCTGAATGTCACGTATCGTACTCAGGGCTGGGGGTGGTGTCAACACGTGCTGGAAGAGATAGTACAGTGACGATTCTTGACAAGCGCTAACTGCCATGGTCAACTAGGGCCCAAACGTGGGTGGTGGGACTCCGCAGGCGATCCGCATGTTCATAGGGATGTGACATAAGGGCAGGAGGTTCCAGATGTCTCTGCTCGCTCGGCTCAGTGCGATCCTGGTGGTGATGGGAGTGCTGCTGATGTTACCCCTGCAGCGGAGCGAGGCGTCGACGACGATGGTAAACGTCGGGACGTACTGGTTCTGCAACTCCTCGTTCCAGAGCGGCACGTGCCCAACGACCATCGCTGTGGGGGACACGGTCCAGTGGAACTTCGCGGCCCCCCCGCCGCTGGTGCCTGGTCATACGACTACTGAGTGCGGGGCGTCATGCGACACGCCCACGGGAACGCCGATCTGGGACTCAGGCATCCGCACGAGCGGCAGCTTTTCGCACACGTTCAGCTCGCCGGGCGTCTTCAAATATCAGTGCTCGATCCACGGCGCGCTCATGCGCGGGCAGGTCACCGTGACCGGGGCGAGCGTGGGTGGTATCGCAGAGCTGCCGAGTGCGGCGGGCGCACCCGTGACGCAGCCGACCACATCGAGCAGTCACTTCGGATTGATCGCCGGCTCCATCGCGATGGCAGCGGGCGTAGCGACTCTGGCGGGCGCCGTCTGGTCTGCGCGCAGGCGCTGCGCCGCCGAGGTGGAGTAAACGTGGGTTCTTGGAGGAGGACGAACATGAGGAAGCCAGTAGTTCTCGTTGTGATCGCGATGGCCACGGCACTGGTAACGATGTTCTCGCTGTCGCCATCGCCGACGTTCGCGACGTCGTATAACGGCGGCGCGACGATAAACGAATCGCAGGCGCTGACCACGTGCAACCCGAACCCGGCGCCACCCAACGGAGGCGGCTCGGCCGGGGTGACGTACGACTCGGTGACGAACGTCCTGACGTGGGATATCACCTTCAGCAACCTTTCGGCCGCACCTACCGCAGCGCACTTCCACGGCCCCGCGATTCCGGGCCAGGACGCGGGCATCCAGGTTCCGATCACGGACCTGACCTCCCCGAGCATGGGGACGGCCACGATCACCGACGCGCAGGAGACCGACCTCCTGGCGGGCAAGTATTACATCAACTACCACACGGCGGCGTGCCCGGGCGGTGAGATCCGCGGGCAGGTGAGCCTGTCGGCGGTGGTGAGCGTGGGCGGCATCGCGGAGCAGCCGGCGGCAGCAAGCCATGCCGTGTCGCAGGGGGCGTCCGGATCGAGCAGTCACATGGGGCTCATCGCCGGTCTGGCGACGCTGGGCGCGGCCGTCACCGTCGCACTCGGAGGCGCGGCTTGGTACGCTAGGAGGCGTCGAGCTCTCTAGCGGAGACCTTTCATGCCTCGTAGTTCAGCGCGTCGCCGGCGCACGTTGTGGGCCCGGCGACGCGTCATCTTTACCGCGGCCTCGGCCATCGCGATCGGAGCGGGCGCGGCGGTCGTACTGGTGTGGCTCGTCTTCCTCCGTTCGGGAAGCGGCGGAGGCGCATCCAGCGGCCTGCCTAAGGCGGCGATCGTCGATCAGCTCAGCTTTAACGTGCCGAACCCAGTCTTCGCCCAGCGGACGACGACGCTGCTGCAGCAGCAGGGCTACAGCGTTGACTACTACCCGTACGAGCAGGTGGACGTCGACTTCTACCGCCAGCTGGCCAGCCATCGCTACAAGCTGATCATCTTTCGCTCCCACGCCGACCGGCTTCAAGCCGAGTACGAGGGAAAGCTGATCGATGAGGTGATCCTCTTCACCTCACAGCCCTACGACAAGAGCAAGTACATCTCGGACCAGGCGGCGAATCGGCTGGTCATTGCGAAGTACAGCACGAACGGGCCTCAGTACTTCGGGATCGCGCCGGACTTCTTCAACAAGACGATCGGGAACTTCAAGGGCACGACGATCGTGATGATGGGGTGCGAGGGGATGCTGAGCACGCGGACGGCGGAGGCGTTCGTGAGCCTTGGGGCGAAGACCTACATTAGCTGGGACGAATCGGTCACGGCGCCGCACACTGATGCGGCGACCGAGAACTTGCTCCAGCACCTCCTTGTCGAGAAGAAGACGGCGAGCGACTCCGTCGCGCTGACGATGGCCGACGTGGGCCCCGATCCCGTGTACGGCAGCCGCCTCGAAGCGTACCCGCCTGGCAGCTAAGCGCCCGTCGATCGGGTATACTTACGGCGCCCCGCACGGCTAACTCCATGCATCTTCGCGCTGCTCTTGGATCGCTCTGCCCGCTGTGCGCCATGCTCGTGGCGATCGTGATGCTTGCCCCGACTCGTCCCGCCTTCGCATCGTTCCCTGCCGCTGGCACCGACGTTATTCCCGTGACTGGACAGGTGAGCGTTTCGAGCCGCATCGGCACGGAGACGATCGCGCTCAGCGGCACCGCGACGATCCTGCGGCAGCCGACGCATCTGGAGAGCGGCTTCGAGGTGCAAACGGCCGAGGTCACGGCGCTGAGCCTTACTGGGGACAGCGTTACGGGGCCGGTCAGCGTGGGCGAGAGCCAGACCCTGACCTCGAACGGGGAGCTGCGCGCCCTCCAGACGAGCGGCAGCTACCCGGCATCGAGCTTCTTCGACGTCTACGCGACGATCACAGCGCCGGCCAGCCCGGGCGGTTCGATGGTCCTGATCAACAGCACGCCGCTGCACATGGCTGCGACGGCGTCGCTCAACAGCTGGCCGCAGCTGAGCGCCACCTACACGGCGACCCCGAGCCCGTGCGTGGCGCTCACCCCGGTGTTCCCGAAGACGATCTGCGTCACGAGCGCTTCGTTCACGCTGGGCGGCGGGGTAGGGGGCATCGCGGAGCTGGCGAACGTTAGCGCGGCGGCCGGCTCCTCGCGGAGCGCGACGTGGGAGATCGCGCTGGGCGCCGCGGGCGCACTGGCGGCGCTCGGCGCGGCGTGGTCGACGCGACGGCTGCTGCGATAGTCGACGTTCGGACAGCCGCCCCGTGCTACCATGCGGTAGCCCCATGGAGATCCTCAGCGATCTGAACGCCGCCCAGCGCGCGGCCGTCGAGCACACGCAGGGCCCGCTGCTCATCGTGGCCGGGCCGGGCAGCGGTAAGACGCGCGTGATCGCGCATCGCATCGCTCACCTGATCGCGCACGAGGACGTGCACCCGTACCGCATCGTCGCCGTCACGTTCACGAACAAGGCGGCGCGCGAGATGCGCGACCGCGTCGTCCGCATCCTGGGCGAGGGTGCCGACGGGCTCTGGATGGGCACCTTCCATTCGGTCTGCTCGCGCATCTTGCGCATCGACGGCGGGGCGATCGGCATCGACCGCGCGTTTACGATCTACGACGACGACGACCAGCAGTCGCTGATGCGGCGCGTGCTCGAGGAGCTGGCGGTCGACCCGCGCAAGTTCGCGCCGCGCGCGATCCTCTCCGCCATCTCGAAGGCGAAGAGCGAGCTGGCGACGCCGGATGCGTACTCGGCGTCGGTGCGGGACTACTTCGGCGAGATCGTGTCGCGGGCGTACCAGCGTTACCAGACGCTGCTGGAGGAGAACAACGGACTCGATTTCGACGACCTGATCATGCGCACGGTGACGCTGCTGCGCACGACCGACACGGTACGTGAGAAGTACCAGCAGCGCTTCCTCCACGTGCTCATCGACGAGTTTCAGGACACGAACATCGCGCAGTACCAGCTCGCGCGGCTGCTGGCGGGCGGGCACGGCAACATCTGCGTCGTGGGCGACCCGGACCAATCGATCTACTCCTGGCGTTCGGCGGACATACGCAACATCCTCAACTTCGAGCGCGATTATCCGAGCGCAATGGTCGTCTATCTGGAGCAGAACTACCGCTCGACGCAGAACATCCTCGATTCGGCGCACGCGATCATCTCGGCGAACCAGCAGCGCAAGGAGAAGAACCTCTGGACCGACCAGAGCGCCGGCGCGCCCATCGTGCTGTTCGAGGCGTACAACGACAACGAGGAGGCCGACTTCGTCGCGGCGGAGGTGCAGGAGCTGGAGAAGCACGGCTCGCGGCCGGGTGATATCGCGGTCATGTACCGCACGAACGCCCAGTCGCGTGTGCTGGAGGAGGCGTTCATCCGCGACGGCATTCGCTACCGCATCGTGGGCGGCACGCGGTTCTACGAGCGGAAGGAGGTGCGCGACATCGTCGCGTACCTGCGGCTGATCTACAACCCGTTCGACCGCGTCTCGTTCGGGCGCGTGGTGAACACGCCGGCGCGCGGCATCGGCGACAAGACGCTCGATGAGCTGGCGCGCTGGTCGGAGGAGCTGGGCATCCCGCCGTACGCGGCGCTCCAGCTCCTCGCCGAGGACCGGCAGCCGGTGCCGCACCGGCTGGCATCGCGAGCGGTGACGGCGCTTGTTTCGTTCCTCGATCTGCTGAACGGGCTGATCGAAGAGTCGAAGCGGCGGAGCCCAGCCAAGCTCGTCGAAGCGATCTGCGAGCGCATCTCGTATCGCCGCTACCTGATCGATGAGTACCGCAATGAGCGCGAGGACGGCCTGGAGGGCGGCGAGCTGCGCTGGGAGAACGTGCAGCAGCTCGTCACGCTGGCTGCGGAATACGAGGGGATGGAGCCGGACGCGGCGCTGCCGCAGCTCCTCGAGGACGTGGCGCTCGTCTCGGACGCGGACGAGTACGATACGCAGGCGGACGCCGTGACGATGATCACGCTCCACGCCGCGAAGGGCCTCGAGTTCCCGGTCGTGTTCATCGTTGGTATGGAGGAGGGCGTGCTGCCGCACGTGCGCTCGTTCGACGACCCGATGCAGCTCGAGGAGGAGCGGCGGCTGTGCTACGTCGGCGTCACGCGCGCGAAAGAGAGGCTCTATCTTGTGCGCGCGTTCCGGCGCTTCTTCATGGGATCGAGCTTGCACCACCCGCCGTCTCGCTTTCTGCGCGACCTGCCGGAGCACCTCGTCGATGCGCGCAAGACGGTAGAGCAGGAGGCGGCGGAGCTGCGCTACGCCGGCCCCAGCCTCGCGCGCCTGCGCCGCGGCGGCGCATCGACGCTGGAGCGCAAGTCGACGCCGTCGGACGCGATGTTCGCTGCGGGCGACCACGTGCGCCACGCGCGCTTCGGCGAAGGCATCGTGGTGACCTGCACGGTCACGCCAGAGGACCAGGAGGTGACCGTCGCGTTCAAAGGTGGCGCCGGTGTGAAGAAGCTGCTGCTGTCGTACGCGCCGCTGGAGAAGGCATAAGCATGGAGGCGGAAAGCGGGGGGCAAGAAAGTCGAAGTCTGCTCCGGCATGTGCTGACCGGGAACTTCGGTGTTTTGTTCTCGCAGGAGCGGGCACGCAAGCGATGGGACAAGCCGAACCTTCAGAAGCTGCTCGAGTCCGGTGAGCAAGTCGTTTGGGCTGATCGCGCATTTTCAGGGATCCTCGGTGTTCCAGGGATAAGCTCGATGCCGTTCATTTGGGGATCGACGTTTTGGGACGTGGCCCTGACGGAAAGGCGTCTGCTGGCCGTGGAGTTTCTCATTTTGCCGTTCCTGCGCCAGCGGAGAGTTTTGTCTGCAGCTTGGTCTGAGATTCAAGCTGCGCAGCTCAGGATTTACACTGGGTGGCATTCAGTCGTCCTGAGCGTTCAGAGCCCAGGGTTTGACAAGTCATTCAAGATGGGAAACGCGGCCTGGCACTTCTCGGCAATCCAAGACGTATTGCTCCGAAAATATGGGAGCGCGCAGATTTTGAAGGGCAGGTTCCGGCGCGGACCGATTAGGTCTGCCTTCTAGCCAGCCGGATGGGGTGAGTCGAATGACATCAAAGTACCTCGAAGAGGCCTACGGCGACTTTCCGCTCATCGAGGACGAGTTCCAAGCCGCGCTGGACGAGAACCTGCACCCGCGCGGGCCGGGCTTGCTGTACAACATCGTGCGCGAACTGGGCCTGCGACCAGGCGCGAGCGTAATCGACCTCGGCTGCGGCGAAGGAGACCATTCGTTCCGGCTGGCGGAGACTTTCGGCTTCGCGGTGCTGGGTATCGACCCCGTCGGGCGGAACATCGAGCTGGGGAACGAGCGGCTCGCCACAGCACACGCGAAGGTGCGCGACCGCATGCGCTTCGCGCGCGGTGCGGCGGAGGCGATGCTTACTGATGACGCGAGCGTCGACCTGATCTGGTGCCGGGAGTCGCTGTACTTCTTCGATCTCGACCGAGCGTTCGCGGAGTGCAGGCGCGTGCTGCGCTCCGGTGGCCGGATGCTCATTTACAACAACTACGAGACGGAGCTAATACAACAAACTACGAGACGGAGCTGACGGCGGTCTTCGCAAACAGCAGCGTCGAGGACAGAGCTGAAGCTCCGTCCCTACGAGGTCGGCAGAGGTTTCGTTGCCTTGATGGAGTACATGAGCGGCAGGGAGCCGTCGTGCTCGATTAGGCGGTAGGTCTGGTCCGCAACCTCCTCCATGTGCGGCGACCACCAGGGCTCCACTGTGAACGGAAACTCGTGCAGAAACTCGATGCGCAGTCCGGCGTCGATGAGCGCTGTCACCACCTCGCTCGTCGGATGCGGCCACGAGTACGTGGCGCGATGCTCCAGCTTCGCGTCACGGTCCGCGTACGTGCCGTCCTCCTCGAACCGCAGGGGTTCCGGCGGCGTGAAGTACGGCCAGCGGACTCGTAGCTCGGCGAGCTCCGGCGTGACATCGAAGATCCCGGCGATCGGGTGAAACTCCACGAGGTACAACGTGCCGCCGGGGCGCACGTAGCGCGCGGCGACTTGTGCCCAGCGTTCGATGTCAGGCAGCCAGAACAGGGCGCCGTACGACGTGAACACGATGTCGAACTGCTCGTCGAGGTTGTCCGGCAGCTCGTAGACGTCCGACTGCAAGAACCGCGCGTCGATGCCGCACGCGGCCGCAAGCGCGCGCGCCGCCTCAATCGCGGGCGCCGAGAAATCGATACCGGTGACGGCCGCGCCTTCGCGCGCCCAGGAGAGCGTATCGAGCCCGAAGTGACATTGCATGTGCAGGAACGTCTTGCCGCGCACGCCGGTCAGCTCCGCCAGCTCAACGGGTTTCAGCTTGCTCCGGCCCGCCTTGAACGACGCGACATCGTAGAAATCGGAGGCGATGTGGACCGGTACCAGCTCGTCCCAGCGCCGACGGTTGGCCTCTAGATATTCCTTCATCGGTGTGGGACTCCGTCCTACGCCGACTTTCTCGCCTTGATCGAGTACATCAGCGGTAGAGAGCCGTCGCGTTTGCTCCCTCACCCCGACCCTGCGCGGAGTTTATCCTGAGCGATAGCGAAGGGCTCCGGGTCACCCCTCTCCCTGAGGGAGAGGGGACGAGGGCGCAGGTGACGCGGGCTTCGTGGCAACGGACGCTTGTGGCGACCTGAAGGTCGCCCCTACGTTGGCTTCGTCGCCCGTATGGAGTAGATTAGCGGCATCGAGCCGTCGTGCGGCGCCTTCAGGCGGTTGTAGCGATCGGCGTCGTGCCACTCCATCAGGGACGGCAACTGCGCGAACGGCGTGAACGGAAACTCGTGGAAGTGCTCGATGCTCAAGCCCGCATCGATGAGCGCGGTGAGCACCTGGCTGGTGGGGTGCGGCCACTCGTACGTCACCTGGTGCTTGAGGTGGGCGCTCATGTCCGCGTAGGTCCCGTCTTCTTCCCAGCGCAACGGCTCCTCATGCTGGAAGTAGGGCCAGCGTACGTGTAGCTCGGTTGCGCCTGGGCTGTCGTCGAAGATGCTGACGATCGGGTGGAACTCCGCGACGTAGAACGTCCCGCCAGGCTTCACGAATTGGGCGGCCACGCGAGCCCAGCGCGGGATATCGGGCAGCCAGTTAAGCGCGCCGTACGAGGTGTAGACGATATCGAATTGGCCGTCCAGGTTATCCGGCAGCTCGTAGACGTTCGATTGCAGGAAGCGCGCATCGATGCCGCACTCCGACGCCAGCGCGCGCGCCGCCTCGATCGCGGGCTGCGAGAAGTCGATGCCGGTGACGATCGCCCCTTCGCGCGCCCAGGAGAGCGTGTCCAGCCCGAAGTGACACTGCGTATGCAGGAGCGTCTTGCCTCGCACGTCGCCCAGCTCCTCGCGTTCGAGGGGCCTCAGTTTCGACTTGCCGGCTTTGAACGCGGCGACGTCGTACACGCCGGACGCGACGTGGATCGGGACGCACTCGTCCCAGTGGCGGCGGTTGGTCTCCATGTGCTCGTTCATCGCTAATTGCCGGCGACGGCCACTTCGCGGCGGATCTGGATGTGCCGCAAGATATCGGCGCGACTGACGATGCCGACGAGCAGCCCCCCATCGACCACGGGCACCTGGTTGACGTCCCATTCGGCCATGAGCTGCATGACGTGCATCGCCGTCTCGTTTGGGGACACTGTGTGGAGGCGCTCGATGGGCGTCATGACGCGATACACTGTCGTCTCGGGCCAGCGCTCGCGCTCCAGGTGGCGGACGTCGGTGAGCGTGATCAGACCGAGGATCTCCTGACCAGCCATGACGGGATAGGCGCGCCCGTGACCGGCCAGCATGTGCCCGTCCACCAGCTCGGCGAGGCTGATATCGGGCGCGATCGGAACGTAGTCCGTCCGGGCGATCTGCATGACGGACACGCCTTCGAGCGCGGTCTGCAACACCATCTGCTGGTAGCTGGTCGCCGAGGCGTTGCGCAAGAACATGCCGATGAGGAACATCCAGATCCCGCCGATGGGGTTCCAGAAGAACTGGATCGCTCCGCCGGCCATGAGCAGGTACGCGACGCCCTCGCCGGTGCGAGCGGCAGTGCGCGTGGCGCGGAGCTGGTCGCGGTTGCGCCACCAGACGAAGGCGCGGAACACGCGGCCGCCATCGAGCGGGAAGCCGGGCAGCATGTTGAATGCGGCGATGACGGCGTTGATGAACGCGAGATAGGCGGCGATTGATGATTCGTCCGGCGCGGGCCCGCGCAGGATGATCCAGAGGAGGGCGAAGATCGCGCCGATGGCGAGGCTGGTGAGCGGCCCGACGATAGCGATCTGGAACTCCTCGCCGGCCGACTGCGCCTCGCGGCCGAGGTTGGAGACGCCGCCGAAGACGAAGAGCGTGATGTTGTTGACCGGGATGCCCTTGGCCTTCGCGACGAGCGAGTGCGATAGCTCGTGCGCAAGGATGGAGCTGAAGAAGATGAGCGCGATGATGCCGCTAACGATCCAGCGCCGCTCGGCCGACCAGCCGGGTATGAACTGGTGTAGGACGCCATCCTTGCCGCCGAACGACCAGGTGAGCAGAGCGAAGATGAAGACCCAGCTCCAGTGCACGCCGATCTCGATGCCGGCGATCTTGCCGATCTTGATGGTGCTCAGCATCGCCGCGTGCTGGACAAGCGTCCGTGTGTCGTCATGATCGTCGATCTAAGTGTACTGGACGCGGGACTACGGCTGGGCCACGTCGACGGCCAGGCGGTACGGGTCGCTGAGGGCGATGACCCTGAAGTCGACCTGCTCGGTGAGGATGACCACCCACGTTACGTCGGCTTCGAAGTCGCACGATCGCTGCGCGGCGACGATCGACGGGAGGCCGGGGTTGATCGCCGCGTCAGGCGCCGTCGGCGCGCCCTGTTCGTCGTGCGCGTCCGCCGGCGTGAACTTCACCTGGAGCGCTGCCTGGCCAGCGGTGAGCGGGATGTCTGCTCCCGATCCGCACTGCATTGGCGAGGTGACGTACTCGACGCGGTAGTTGGGCGGCGCGCCCGTGAACTCGAACGTGATGCGGTCGTAGCCATTCTGCGCGGCCGAACGCACGTCGACGAGGCGGCCCGGAGAGGGCGTTGCGCTGCCTGTGCCGAGCGAGCCCTCGACAGGATCGCGTCCGCCGACGAAGGGCGTCGGGCTCGGTGTGGGCGCCGTTGTCGTGGTTCCGGGGCTCGATGTGGCGGCGGCCGTCGAGGGCGCGCTGGTGGCGGGCCGGGTGGCCGTCGGCGAGGGCTTGGTCTTGCCGCCGCCGCACGCGGCGAGGATCGCGACGAGCGCGCCTGCGAGCAGCATCCCAGCGATCTTGATCACGTCCGTGCTCCTGAACCCCCGCGCGTCCGGTTACCAGTATGCCATCTTCCGTCACTGTGAGCGAAGCGAAGGGTCTGGCCCCTTGTGGTCGACGTGCAATTCTCGAGGGATCAGATTCCTCGCTTCGCTCGGAATGACAGTCCCAGCGAGATTCCTCGCTGCGCTCGGAATGACAATGCGAGAGGGTAGGCGGCGACCTTTGGTCGCCAGGGCCCGGATGAAGCTACGCCCCTACGGCTGCCGTGTTCCCGCTCGCTTTGCTGGCTTCTAGTCGAACGCGGCGAGGAGCTCTTGCAACGCCTGCATCTGACCGCCTGAGGTGGACGATGCCACGAGGATCGGTGTCTTGACGCCGGCCGCGCACCAGGCCTCGACGCCGTCGCGCACCTCGCTCGCGCTGCCGTAGAGCGTGACGTCGGAGAGCCAGCGTTCGTTCATGATCGAGGTCAATTTATCCTGCTCTCCGGCCGCGAGCGCCTTGCGGACAGCCGCTATCTCTTCGCCGTAGCCCGCTTCGATCCAGTAGTTCTGATAGTTGGGCAGCATGGCGTATCCGGTGAGCGTCTTGCGCATCACCTCGGCGGCTGCGGCCTTGTCGTCGGAGATGCAGGTGGGGATCATGTTGCCGACGAAGAAGCTCTGCGCCTCGCGCTTCTCCTTCGGCAGGTACGAGAGCGACTGCTGCATGTGCGATCGCGCGCCGTTCGCCCACACGACGCCCTCCGCGATCTCGCCGGCGAGCTGTACCATGCGCTTGCGCAGCGTCGCGAGCACGATCGGTGGTAGATCGACGCGGGGCACGGCGTGCAGGCCTTCGACGAACCTGCGCATGTCCTCGAGCGGCTTGCCGGCGGTCACCCCGTAGCGGCGGTGCACAGGCGCATGGCTCACGCCGACGCCGAAGACGAAACGGCCGCCGCTCACCTCGTGGATGAATGACGCCGACTGCGCGAAGTCCACGACGTGCCGCATGTAGATGGGCGCGATCGATGTGCCGAGGGCGAGCGTGGTCGTCTTGAGCGCGATGGCGAGACAGAGGCCGAGGCCGTCGCCGGCGAGGCTCGGTGCGTAGATGCCGGAGAAGCCGCGCCGCTCGATTTCCTGCGCGAGCTCGATCGTGGCCAGGCGGCGGCCGGGCACGGCGACGAGGCTGATCGCTGGCTTCCGCATGATGCTCCTCCTTCGCACAAACGAGGGCCGGACACTCGCTACCGTGTCCGGCCCGGGAGGTGCTACGTTCGGCCCACTACTTGCAGCGCTGCTCCAGCAGCTCGCGGATCTCGCTGACGGTGGCGTCGCGCCAGCCGGCCCAGACGGGCCCGTGCTGGAAATCGACGTAGGCCTGGATCGCCTTCTGGCGTCCCTCCTGAGAGATGTCCTGATTACGAAGCGGCTCGTTGATCTCGCGCAAGATGTGCATCTCTTCCTGCGCCAGCTTGGGCCGCTCTATCCAGTGGGCGATGTACTGCATGTCGCGGGTGTAGAAGACGAAGGTGGGGATCGATTCGGACTCGCCGTTGTTGAGGAACTCGGCCATGATGTCCTTGTGCTGGTCTCGAAAGAAGACGCGCAGCTCCATGCCGCTCGCTTCGGCCACCTTGGCCATCACCGGCAGCCCGCGGAACACATCGGGGCACCAGGCCTCGCCGAGCGCGAGGCAGCGGGCCGGGCCGTTCGGCAGCGCGACGAGCTGGCGCAGCGCGGCGGCGTCGTCTTCGGAGACGGTTGTGCCCTCGTAGTTTTCTTGAAAGCGCGCCTGGTTGCGGTCGATTGCCTGAAACCAGTCCGCGTATGTCTGACCCTGCGCGAACCGCTCCGCCGTGACCACACTCTTCTGCTGTGTTGCCATGGTCCCACCCCCGTCTCCTGGCTGGTCTCGCTGCAGTGTAGCTCTGCTTCCGGAGGGCGACAAGGACGATGGCTTGACTCCCGATCCGCGGCGTCCTACGATGAGTGACCCACCGTGCAGCTACGGGAGGCTCGATTGCGTTTCGCCCGCCGGCTCGCCGCGCTGCTCTTCATCGTCGCTCTGCCCGTCGCGCTCATTACGACGAATATCCGGGTCGTCACGAACGAGCCGCGCGTCTACCAGTACGCCGCCGACCACTTCGATACGCCGAGCACGACGGGCATCCCGCGAGCCGAGCTGCTGCGCGCGAGCGGTGAGCTGCGCGAATACTTCAACAACAGCCAGGGCCGGATCTTCGTCCAGGTGACGACGGACGGTGGCCAGCGGGTGTCGCTATTCAGCGACCGAGAGACGGCGCACCTGCGGGACGTGAAGAACGTCTTCCAGGGCATGTTCCGCGTGCAGGAGCTGTCGACGATCTTCGTGCTGGCCTACGTCGTCGCGGTCTTCATCTGGGCGCGCGAGTACAGCCTGCGATCGCTTGCGCGCGAGGTGCTCGCGTCGGCCGCGCTCACGCTGGTCTTCGTCGGCGTCGTAGGCGGCTTCGCTCTCGCGGGCTTCGACGCCGCGTTCGAGCGGTTTCATCTCACCTTATTCAACAATGACCTCTGGCAGCTCGATCCTGCGCGCGATCACCTAATCCAGATGTTCCCGGACGGGTTCTGGCGCGACGTGACGATCTGGATCGCGGCGGGAACGCTGGCGGAGTTCGGCTTGTTAGCGGGCCTGGCGGGAGCGTATCTAGGATTCACGCGCAGCGAGCCGAAATCCGTGGCGCTACCGGAAGGCGCACAACCGGCGTCGAGCTAGTGGGCGCAGCCGCAGGCCCCGTTGCCGCACGCGCAGGCAGCCTGCGAAGCGGCCGGTGAGCCTTCGCGCGCCGGCGCCGCGATCAGCGACACGGTGCGCGTCGCGTGCGTGTGGCCGCGCGGGCAGGTGGCCGGCTCAGCCGAGCGGCTCATAGGCTGCAGCAGCTCGAAGGTCTTGCGACAGGCCGGGCAGCGGTATTCGTAGAGCGGCATTCCGATACCCCACTTTGAAAGCTTCAGGCCATTTCTCATGCTAAGTCAGGTCAAACGGCCCGTCAACTAGGTCAGCCATCGCGCTAGGATTGAAGGAGGAGGAGCTTGGACAATGCCAAAGGCGGCCCTATTGGTTGTCGCAGCCTTGCTGGTGACGAGTGTCCTCGGTCTGGCGATCTTCACGGGGATGATGACCGTGACGATGATGAACAGCGGCCATTGGGGGATGATGGATGGGATGATGGGCGGCCGGGGCTCGAACCCGAGCAAGGAGACGCCGGTAACGGGCGTAACGGAGGTGCGCATCGAGGACTTCGCCTTCGTGCCGGCCAACATCATCGTCGATGTGGGAACAGCGGTCACGTGGACGAACTATGATAGCGTCGGCCATACGGTGACCAGCGACGACGGGAACGAGCTCGATAGCACGCTGCTGGGCAAGAATAAGAGCTTCAGCCACACGTTCGATACGCCGGGCGTGTACGCGTATCACTGCGCTCCGCACCCTTACATGCGCGGACTGGTGACCGTGCGCGCGCCGGGCGCGCAGGCGTAAGCGCGCTACTGCGCGTTTGCGTGGTGTGCTTCCCAGCCGGGCAGCCGGCAGAATAATGAGAGCAGATTCCCGCTCGGGTCGAGTGCCGTGATCTGGCGAAAGCGCCATGAGTAGTCGGTCGGCTCAATGAGAATTGTCGCGTTCGCGTCCTGAAGATGCCGGTAGGTACCTTCTAGGTCGGATACCTCGATGACGAGGAAGCCGCCGCGCGGTGGACTGTACGCGCTGGCGCCGTGCATCATCTTGCGCTGGAAGTCGTCGACGACCGCGCCGTCGATTATCTCAACGATCGCCACCCCGCACTGGATGTAGGTCCCGTTGGTGAACCCACCGACGATTGGAAACTCCAGGGTCTCGTGGTAGAAGCGAACGGTCTCGTCGTAGCGGCCGGGAGCGGCGTAGAAGACGTAGCGGAACTCTGCCCGGTAGTCCTGACCGCCCATCGGCGCAGCGCTACTCCAGATAATCCTTTAGTTTTTTGCTTCGGCTAGGATGCCGTAGCTTTCGGAGGGCCTTAGCCTCGATCTGGCGGATGCGTTCGCGCGTGACCTCGAACTCGCGGCCGACCTCCTCCAGTGTGCGGGAGCGCCCATCCTCCAAGCCGAAGCGCAAACCGAGCACTTTCTTCTCGCGGGGGGTGAGGCTGTTGAGCACGTCGTTCACCTGCTCCTTCAGGAGCTGGTGCGATGCGGCGTCGGCGGGCGCGAGGGCGTTGTCGTCCTCGAGGAAGTCGCCGAGGTGGCTGTCTTCCTCTTCGCCGATGGGCGTTTCGAGCGAGACCGGCTCCTGCGAGACCTTGATGATCTCGCGCACGCGCTCCGGCGGGATCTCCATGCCGAGGCCGATCTCTTCGCTCGTGGGCTCGCGGCCGAACTCCTGGATGAGCTTGCGGCTCACGCGCACGAGCTTGTTGATCGTCTCGACCATGTGGACGGGAATGCGGATCGTGCGCGCCTGATCGGCGATGGCGCGCGTGATGGCCTGGCGGATCCACCACGTCGCGTACGTGCTGAACTTGTAGCCTTTGCGGTAGTCGAACTTCTCGACTGCTCGGATGAGGCCGATGTTTCCCTCCTGGATCAGATCGAGCAGGGACATGCCGCGCCCGATGTATTTCTTCGCCACGCTGACGACCAAACGCAGGTTGGCCTCGGTCAGCCTCTTCTCGCCACGATAGCCGGCTTCCTGCAGCTCCTCGAAGTGCTCCAGGAGCCGCTGGTTGTCCGAGGTGAGCTTGCTCAGCTTCTCCCACGGTGGCGGCAGCAGGTGTCGCTCGCCACCAGCTACCTCTGCGGCGGGGGCGATCAGCTCCGGTGTGAGGGTGTGTGTGATGATGGACAGCCGGACGAGGGAGCGCTCTGCGCGTTCCAGATCGCCGCGGAATGATCCCTTTGCAGTGTGCTCGGCGAGCTTCTCGTCGGGCTCGCCGTCGATCGTGTTCCGGAACGTTTCGTTCACGATGAGCTGCGAGAGCTTTGCGTTCTTGATGTTGAGGTACTTCGCGACGGCGCTGAGCGTCTTGCGCTCCTGGTCGAGCTGGCGGAGGAGGACGAACAGGACCTGCGCGCCGGTGGGCGGCTCTCCGTGCTCGTCGACCCACTCCTGCTCGATCGCCTGGATGTGCTTGCCTTCTTCCATGTGGCGCGCGAGACGCTTTTCGTCCGCGCCGGAGAGCAGGTAGACCTTGCCGATCTCCCGCAGGTACATGCGGACGGGATCATCGACGCCTTCGCCTTCGGGCTCGCGCTCTTCTTCGAGCTCGGGCTCATCTTCCTCCTTGGCCTCGGCCTCGGCTGCCCAGATCTCGCTGTCGCGAGGCGCTGCTGGTTGGGGTGGGTCCGCGATGCCGGAGGCGGTGAGCGCGGCTGCGCTGTCGGCGAGGCGTACGTAGATCTCGTCCAGGTCGGGGTTGTCGACGGTCGCCGTCGCGCTTTCGGGCTTGCGCCGGCGAGACGCGGCGGTCTTCTTTCCGTTTCCCTCGTCTTTGCCGTTGGCCTTGGTCATCGTCATCACCTAGGCGGGGTTGCTGCGGAGCCGGTTAGGAATGTGGCGCGGATTGGTGGAGCCGGCGGCCCATCTCCTCATCTTCGACCAAGATCGCTGCGCGTGTTGATGCGGGCCGCGCTTCGTCCCGCTCATAGACTTGCTGGGGTTGCAAACGTTCCCCGCCCTGCAGCATAACCGCCTCGTCTACAGCAGCGTCCATCGCGTCATCGTTCAGTTCGGTCAGCGTTGCTGCGCTAGCCAGCTTAGCCTGCCGCAGTCTATCCCGTTCGATCTTACGGACGCAATCCTGAAACGCCTCGCGCTGCTTCGTTCCGTCAAGAAGCGGCAGATCCCGTTCCAGGATGCGCTCCAGAACGGGGCGGAGCTCATCGGAGAGCGCATCGCGGATCGTCTCGATGTCATCCGAAGCTTGCCACGCGTGAAAAATAACGCGATGTTCACTCAGTAGGAAGAGATCTTCTGCAATCGCTTCGCCTTCAGCTCGGATCTCAGGATGATGCAGCAGCAGCGCCAGACAGAACTCCTCGCCGGGCTCACGGCGCACGCGGGCGGGTAGGGCGGTGCGCTCCGCGTCGCGCCGCTTGCGCGGCTGCGCGCGCAGCTCCGCCCGCAGCACGTCTTCGCCGATGCGCGCAATGCGGGCGAGGCGCTGCACATAGTGCGCGCGGTAGACGGGCTCGTCGATCAGCCGCACGATGGGGAGCAGCTCCTTGAGGAGCACTGCCCGCTCGGCGGGCTGCGCGAGATCGTGGCGCGCCGCGACGAGATCGAAGACGTGGTCGGTGAACGGCTTCGCTTGCGCGACGGCGGCGTCCCAGGCGGCGCGATCGTTGCGGATCATTTCGTCCGGGTCTTTACCGGTGAGCGGCACGACGTAGAAGTTCACGGCGGCGCGCTTCAACGCGTCGCGCGACCACTCCTGCGCGCGTTGCGCGAACTCTTCTTCGCTCAGCTCGCCCGGCGCCGCCGAAGCCGTCGTCGCGTGGATGGCGCCGGCCGCGCCGGCCTCCTGGAGCGCGCGCAGTGTCGCCTCGATGCCGGCGGCGTCCGCGTCGAGCGCGAGCAGCACGCGCGCCTTGAGGCGCTCGAGCGTGCGGATCTGGCGCTCGGTGAGCGCGGTGCCCATGGAGGCGACGACGTTCGTGATGCCTTCCTGGTGCGCGGCGATGACGTCCATGTAGCCCTCGACGACGATCGCGGTGCGCTCGCGGCGGATCAACTCCTTGGCGCGGTCGAGCGCGTAGAGGAGCGTGCTCTTGTCGAACACGGGCGACTGCGACGTGTTGATGTACTTCGCGCCGGTGTCGTCTTCGGCCAACTGCCTGGCGCCGAAGCCGGCGACGCGGCCGCGCTCGTCGCGGATGGGGAACATGAGGCGGCCGCGGAAGCGGTCGTAGCCGCCGCGATCGCTCTTGACGAGCAAGCCGGCCGCGAGCAGCTCTGCCTCGCTGTAGCCGCGCTCGCCGAGGTGCTGGCGCAGCGCGTCCCAGCTATCGAGGCTGTAGCCGAGCTGGAAGTTCTCGATCGTCTCCTGGTCGAGGCCGCGCTGCTGGAGGTAGTCGCGCGCGTGCGACGCCTGCTTCGCGTTGAGGAGCGCGTTGTGGAAGAAGGCGGCGGCGGCCTCGTTCGCCTGGAGCAGGCGCTGCTGGCGTTCGTCTTCCCGCGTGTCGCGGCGCTCCGCGAGTGTGACGCCGGCACGCTCCGCGAGCATGCGGAGCGCCTTCGGAAACTCGATGTTCTCGCGGCGCATGACGTACGTGAACACATCGCCGCCGGTGGCGCAGGCGCCGAAGCAGTGCCAGGTCTGGCGGTCCGGCGAGACGCTGAACGACGGCGTGCGCTCGCTGTGGAAGGGGCACAGGCCGGAGAAGTTGCGCCCGGCGCGTTTCAGCGGCACTTGCCCGCCGATGACATCGACGATATCGAGGCGGCTCTTGACTTCGTCGATGACGCTCATCGGTAGCTGTCCCTGGTGCGCGGCGCGTGTCGCATGGCTACGCCGGCGTGGCTGCCTCGCGCGCGGCCCGGATCTGCTGCGCATGTTCGATCTCGTGCTCCGCCATGCGGCCGAACAGCCAGCCGACGGTCAGCTCGACGCGGCGCTCGTGACGGTAGCGCCTGCCAAGCTGCTCCGGCGAGAGCGACTCGCACAACCGCACGACGTCGCGGCGCTGCGCGAGGAGGCCGTGCACGATCTGCGGCACGGGCAGGCGCTGAGCGACGCGCGTTTCTTCGGCCACCTCTTCGTCGCTGATCCACGGGAAGGAGGGGTTGTCCTGCGCGAGCGCGGTCTGCGCGCGGCCGAGCGAACGTTGCTCGGTAATCAGGAGGTGGGTGAGCACTTCTGCCGCCGTCCACTCGCCTGCCGCGCGGCGCGCACGGAAGCCCTCTTCATCGAGTCCGGCGATAGCCTCCATCAGCGATCGTCTGCTCGCTTCCAGCCGCGCGATGATGGTGGGGTGATCGTTCCGGTCTTGGGCCACCACGGCAGTGTAGCAAGTCGCCGCGCCGATGGCGTACTTACTTATGTCGCTAACGCCGTCTGTTAGGGAATCGGCAGGTCGGTGGCGGCCGGCGTGGGGGTCTTCTGCGGCGCCTCGGTCGGCGTGGGCGTGGTCGCCGGCGTGGGCTGCGCCGTAACTTGCGGCGTTTCCTCAGCCGGCGTTGACGTTGGCTCCTCGATGGTGACGATGATGGCCGTGGGTGGCTGGGATTGCGTTGGGACATCTACGACGGGCGCGGGACCGGGGCCAGCGACGGCGAGGGCGGAGACATCGCCTGTGACCTGAAGGAACTGCACGTCGACCCAGCCGGTGACGTTCGAGTACCGCACCTGGATCCACGTATTGGTGTCGTTTCTGCCGACGGCGGGCACGGTCGCTCCCTTTGGGATGGTGCCGACGATGCCAAAGGTCGCGCTGGGCCCGTTGCGGATGCTGACGGTTGTGGTGACGCGAGCGGTCAGGTTGCCGCTCGGGAGCGCGGTGGTATCCGGCCGGCGCGTCGACGCTGCGACCACAGTATGGTTGGAGCCGGCGTCGCTGCCGTGGCCGATAGCGACGAGGACGATCGCGATGAGCAGCAGGACGACGACGAGGCCCAGCCCGGAGAGAATGAGCCGGTTGTTGAGCAACGGCAGCCACGCGTCCCAGCGGCTGCCCCGCGTCAGGCCGGGCGCCGAATGCCAAGGCCGACTTTGGGGCGGCTGCATCCGGATCTCCGGCGGCAGTGGTGGGTCGGCGGGTACCTGCCCGGACACGCTGGACTCATCGAACGGACCGCCAGACATTGCGTTGGTTACCTCTGCAGGACGGGCTCTTGCAGCCGGAGCCCCAGCTCCTCCGCAGCGCGCATCGCGAAGAGATCCGTCATGCCGGCGATGTAGTCGGCTACGCGACGGACGAGCGGATCGTCCTCGCGCGTAAAGTCCGACGTGAGCGCTTCGGGATGCGCCGTGTAGTACTCGAAGAGAAAGATGATCACCTGGCGCGCTCGCGCGGCCTCCGCGAGCTGCCCCTCCCATTCGTAGACGTTTTCGAACATGTAGTCGCGCAGCTCGTTGGTCGCTGCGGCGGCCTCCTCGCTCATCGAGATCCGTGGCGGTTCTGCGACGGAGCCTTCGCCTGTCGCCGCCCACGAGGTGCTGACGATGTCGAGCACGAGGGCGTTGATGCGATCGCGATGGGTCGTGCCGAGCACGTCGCGCGCGCGGGACGGTAGGTCTTCCTCGGCCAGCAGGCCGGCGCGGATGGCGTCGGCGATGTCGTGGTTGAGGTAGGCGACGGAGTCGGCGAACTTGACGATCTGTCCCTCCAGTGTGCTCGCCGTACCCCAGCCCTCGGCGAGGATGTCTTCGCGGGTCTTGGAGTGTTTGAGCATGCCCTCGCGCGTTTCCCAGGTGAGGTTGAGGCCGCGCCCGCCGTTCTCGAGCTTTTCGACAACGCGGAGGCTCTGCTCGTTGTGGCGAAAGCCCTCGGGCAGCAGCTCCGCGAGCGCGCTCTCTCCGGCGTGGCCGAATGGCGTGTGACCGAGGTCGTGGCCAAGACTCATCGCTTCGGTTAGGTCCTCGTTGAGATTGAGCGCTCGCGCAATCGTGCGCGCGATCTGCGCCGTCTCCAGCGTGTGGGTGAGGCGCGTGACGTAGTGATCACCTGTTGGGGCGACGAATACCTGCGTCTTGTGCTTCAGCCGGCGGAACGCCTTGCTGTGCAGAATGCGATCGCGGTCGCGCTGGAACTCGGTGCGGACGACGGAGGGCTCCTCGGGCCGTTCACGCCCGCGGCTCTCGAAGCTCTTGGCAGCGAAGGGAGAGAGGAGCCGTTCCCGCTCTTCGAGCCGCCGCCGAACGGCTTCGAGCCGTGCTGGGTCGTACGAACGCCGACCGGCCATCCCACTATGTATTGTACCGAGGCGCTTTCGTTATGAGGAAGCGGAGCAAACCCTGCTTGTCGGCGCCGCGGAGGGCTGGCTAGAATGGACAGGGCGAGCAGGCGAGCGCTTGCGTTGGAGGCCGAAGTGGCGGAACTGGTAGACGCGACGGTCTCAAAAACCGTTGTCCCGCAAG
>CAYQLM010000044.1:0-24818 GCA_964418365.1 uncultured Dehalococcoidia bacterium | reverse complement strand
GCAATACCAGCTGGCAAGACCCTCCTCCAACCCTTGCTCTTCAAGACAGTTGCTGGGTGGTGGGCTGGGACCATGTAGGGGCGACCGCCGGTCGCCCTGTTTGCGGCGGTCACCCTGTTCGTGCCGCCGCCCGCCCATGCGGCATACGCCGTCTCCCGCTGCCCCGGCCCGATCGCAGTACCGCCCGCGCCCGCCGCATCGCGCGAACGTGCGCGCGCTGTAGCGGCGCATGGCCATGCGCCCTGGCCCCGCGGACGTGCCCCGATAGATCACTGCGGGCGGCCCGGCACCCAGACGCATGGCCACGCCTTACACCGCACGCCAGAGGACTCGCCGTATTCCATTTGGCCACCACAAGCGGGGCAACACCAGCCGCCCCGAATCATGGTGCGCCAGAATCCGAACAGGGAATCCCATTCCCCTCGGTGGTTACCGCCCCTGGCTCCAATAGCAGCATCGAGGTACTTGCCGGCCAAACCGCCATCATTAGTCGCGAGCGTCCCAAACTTCGCGAATGCGTCGCGCGCCTGCTGAATCTCGAGCTGCAGATCGTCCGGCATACGTGGAAACCTCGCCACCCGCATTATGGCGCATTCGGACCTGTAGCGAGTACTCTGTTCGCGGCCCCCGGGTGCTATAGGGCGGCCCAGCGTGGCCGCGTCGGTCGGGGTACCATGCGCCCTCGTTCGCCGCAACGGTGACGTATGTAGGGGCGACCGCCGGTCGCCCTGTTTGCGGCGGTCACCCTGTTCGCGCCCACGGCCGCCCGTGCGGCACGGGCCGTAGGGGCGGCCCCATGGCCTGCCCTGGGCGCAGCCGAAGGGTGGCCGCCCGCGCCCGCCGCCCGCGCCCCGTCCGGCCCCTGTAGGGGCGGCCCAGCGTGGCCGCCCTGGTCGCCCAAGGCGGCCGCCCTGTAGGGGCGGTTCGTGAACCGCCCGCGCCCGCCGTCCGGCGGCCGCCCCGTGTAGGGGCAGGTCTTGACCTGCCCTCGCCGTTTCGGCGTGTTCGATACGCTGCCGCACCCAACGTGTAGAATGCTGCCTGAAGGGGACACATGGCCCGCAGAGCAAAGGCCAAGTACGGCTCGGCACCGAATGGTGCCATTCTCGGCTTCGAGGCGACCATGTGGGCCGCAGCCGACAAGCTCCGCAACAACATGGACGCCGCCGAGTACAAGCACGTCGTGCTCGGTCTCATCTTCCTCAAGTACATCTCCGACGCCTTCGAGGCCCAGCACCAGCGACTCGAACGGGAAGCCGCCGACCCAAAGAGCGAACGCTACGTCAAAGAGCCCCGCGAACGATACGCGGTGCTGGAGGACCCGGACGAATACCTGGCGGACAACGTCTTCTGGGTCCCCAAGGAGACGCGCTGGTCGCTCCTCCAGGCGAATGCCAAGCAGCCCACCATTGGCAAGTTCATCGACGACGCGATGGTCGCCGTCGAGAAGGATAACCCGTCGCTCAAGGGCGTTCTGCCGAAAGACTACGCCCGCGCGACGCTCGACAAGCAGCGGCTTGGCGAGCTTATCGACCTTATCGGCACCATCGGCCTGGGCGACGACGAGAGCCGCGCCAAGGACGTGCTAGGCCGCGTCTACGAGTACTTCCTCTCGCAGTTCGCCAGCTCAGAGGGCAAGAAGGGCGGCCAGTTCTATACGCCGCGCTGCGTCGTTCGCGTGCTGGTCGAGATGCTCGCGCCTTACAAGGGCCGCGTGTTCGACCCGTGCTGCGGCTCCGGCGGCATGTTTGTGCAGAGCGAGAAGTTCGTCGAGGCGCATGGCGGGCGCATTGGCGACTTGAGCATCTACGGCCAGGAGTCCAACACGACGACGTGGCGGCTGGCCAAGATGAACCTCGCCATTCGCGGCATCGAGGCGAACTTCGGCGAGCCCGACTCGGCAGGTAGCTTCCGCCGCGACCAGTTCCCCGACCTCAAGGCCAACTACGTGCTCGCTAACCCGCCGTTCAACGACAGCGACTGGAGCGGCGAGCAGCTCCGGGACGACGTGCGCTGGAAATACGGCGTGCCGCCCGCCGGCAACGCGAACTTCGCCTGGGTGCAGCACTTCATCCACCACCTGGCCCCAACCGGACTCGCCGGGTTCGTGCTGGCAAACGGCAGCATGTCCTCCAATCAGTCGGGCGAGGGTGAGATACGGAAGAACATTGTCGAGGCCGGCCTCGTGGACTGCATTGTCGCCTTGCCGGGTCAGCTCTTCTACTCGACGCAGATACCCGTCTGCCTTTGGTTCATCGCGCGTGACAAGCGCAACGGACGCTTCCGCGACCGGCGGGGCGAGACGTTGTTTATCGACGCCCGCAAGATGGGCGTCATGGTAGACCGCGTCCACCGCGAACTCGAGGGCTATGACAAGCAGGGGAACCTAATCCCAGGCAGCGACATCGCCCGCATCGCGGGCGCGTACCACGCTTGGCGTGGCGGCGCGGCGGCTGGCGAGTATGAAGACGTACCCGGCTTCTGCAAGGCAGCCACTCTGGATGACATCCGCGAGCATGGCCACATCCTGACGCCGGGGCGCTACGTTGGAGCCGAGGAAATCGAGAACGACGGCGAGCCGCTCGAAGAGAAGATGGAGCGGCTCACCAGCAGGCTGCGCGAGCAAATGGCCGAGGCCCGCAAGCTCGACACTGCCATCGAGGCCAACCTCAAGGCGCTCGGCTATGGCGGGTGAGTGGAAACACTGCGCCATCGGCGATCTCTGCGATGCCGGAGTCGTCGAGCTGCGGACCGGGCCGTTCGGCTCGCAGTTGCATGCCTATGACTACGTGGGGGATGGAGTTGCTGTCGTGCCGACCGAGGCGATCCGCGATCGGCAGATCGATCACACCCTGCTACCTAAGATCTCCCCAGCGAAGGCTAAGGAACTTGAGCGGCATCGACTGAAATCTGGTGACATCCTCTTCGCTCGGCGCGGTGTGCAAGCGACCGGACACATCGGGTACGTTCGTGCGGCCGAAGACGGTTTCATATGCGGAACGGGCGCGATACGCCTCCGCATCAACGGCGGCGGCGGAGGAGTCACGTCGGATTTCTTGTCTCACGTTCTGGCGAATCCAGCATCCGTTGACTGGTTCAAGTTCCACGCCATCGGAGCGACGATGCCTAATCTCAATGAAGGCATCATTCGGTCCTTCCCACTGGCTATTCCACCGCTCCCAGAGCAGCGCGCAATTGCCCACATACTCGGAACGCTAGACGACAAGATCGAGCTGGATCATCGGATGAACGAAACGCTGGAGGCCATCGCCCGCGCGATTTTCAAGTCGTGGTTCGTGGACTTTGATCCGGTGCATGCCAAGATGGAGCACCGACAACCGTTGGACATGGACGCAGCGACGGCAGCGCTCTTCCCTAACGCCTTCGAGGACTCGCCACTTGGCAAGATACCGAAGGGCTGGACACTTCAAGCATTCGCGGGCATGGCTGACATTGTCGGCGGTGGCACTCCCAAGACGTCTATCGCCGACTACTGGGGAGAAACCATCCCTTGGTTCTCCGTGGTCGATGCCCCACGCGACAGTGACATGTACGTCATTGTGACGGAAAAGTGCCTGACGGAGCTCGGACTTGTGAGTTGTTCGGCGCAACTCTTGCCGGAAAGGACCACGATCATCACTGCGCGGGGAACTGTCGGAAAGCTAGCCCTTACTGGAGTACCGATGGCGATGAACCAGTACTGCTACGCCCTCAAGCCCAAGGCTCCGTGGGGTCCTTTCCTGGTCTACTTCACCGCGAGGCATCTCGTGCCGACCCTCCAGCACCGAACTCACGGCTCGGTGTTCGATACCATCACCCGGGACACCTTCACCGCTCTCGAGATCGTTCACCCTCCTAAAGAAATAGCGCGAGCCTTTGAGCGCGTCGTTGACCGGTTCCTGAATCGGGTACGAACCAACTTGTTTGAGTCTCAGACGGTAGGCCTCATCAGAGACACTCTCCTGCCCAAGCTGCTGTCCGGCGAGGTGCGTGTGAAGACCGCGGAGCAAGCGTTGGAGGCAGGGGTATGAGCCAATTCCGATCACTCGGCAGCGTCTCAGTCACGATTCCGCCTGATGAAGAGGGTTTCACTGGCCGCGAATGTCCACAGCCGGAGTGCGAGGGATATTTCAAGGTCGAGTTTGGCACCGGTCTCAAAGGAAACGGGCTTCCGTGTCACTGTCCTTACTGCGGTCACATCACGGGCCACGATCAGTTCTGGACAAAAGGACAGATCGAGTATGCCAAGTCGGTGGCCAAACGGAAGATAGTCGACACGCTACACAAAGACCTCAAGAAGATGGAGTTTGACCACAAGCCTAAGGGTGGATTCATCAGCATGTCGATGAAGTTCACGCCTGGCCGTCGAACGCCCATCCACCAATATCAAGAGGAGCGGCTAGAAACCGAGGTCACCTGCGCTACGTGTACGCTTCGATACGCCGTATACGGAGTCTTTGCATTCTGCCCGGACTGCGGGCTGCACAACTCGCTACAGATTCTCCACGGAAACCTGGACGTAGTCAGAAAGATGTTGGACATGGCGGCGGGTGCGGAAAAGGAGCTCGCGGAGAAGCTCGCTGAGAACGCCCTTGAGGACTGCGTTTCCGCGTTTGACGGGTTTGGCCGCGAACTCTGCCGCATCTACGCAGATAGGGCGCGGAACCCCGCCAAGCTGAAGCAAGTTAGCTTCCAGAACCTCGAAGCCGCGAAGTCAACAGTTCTCGGCACGTTCGGCGTCGACCTCTCAGCTCACGTGGCGGTCGACGAGTGGCAGTCAGCGGTCCAGAGCTTTCAGAAGCGCCACGTCATCGCGCACAAGATGGGAGTTGTAGACCAAGAGTACACCGCGAAGACGGGTGACATGCGAGCGGTCGTCGGGCGGAAGATTGGCATCGGGGCCAACGAGGTGAGCGATCTCGCGGCGATCGTCAGTAAACTCGCGACACGCCTATCGGAGCAACTGGAAAAGCTAGCGAGGAACCCATGAAAGAGCCAGGACCCGTGCGGGCGTGAATCGCGTCACGCCTAGATCCGCACCATGAATCTGAGGAAGGCCGCGATTGTACTGGGCGCGGGGGCGTCAAGGGGAGCTAGGCTTGCTGGCGGCCGGACCCCGCCGCTGGACACCGACTTCCTCGATGTTGCGGCTAGGCACTTCGCCGCGAAGAGAGCTCGCGGAAAAGGGCAAGTCGCCGTCAAAGCATGGAATGACTTTAGGGGCGCACTGAAACATGCCGGCCTCGACCTCGCAACTGTGCGGAGCTGGCGGCTTGAACAATTATCGACCTTTCTTGAAGCCCGCGCCAACCTCAGAGGATTGCAGTTGGGGCCTGGGCGCCCGCGCAATTACGCGAAGGCGCTCGAAACACTAAAGGTCGTGGTCTGTCATGTCCTTCAGGCCGAAGGTGGAACTAGGCCCTGCGTTCTGCACCGGCGTTTCTTTGAGCTTACTGAGCCGAGCGCGGTGATCTCCTTCAACTACGACCTAATTGCGGACCAGAGCCTGCTTGGACTCGACTTGCTCAACTGGTCAAGCGCAGAATACTGCTGCGACGACGTTGCTTTGGTTCCTCGCGTAGCGGCGCGTGATGCTTGGCAAACGGTCCCCAAGCGGCGTTTTTCTATCAGCGTCCCACTCCTGAAACTTCACGGCTCAATGCACTATGAAGAAACTAAATCGCGTGCCCGCTTTCGGCTGTCAGGCGTAGCATTCCCAGCCGCCGATGGGTCAGTCTTCCGCTACCTCAAGGTTCCCAAAGCCCCGTATCTCATTCCGCCGGTCGCAGCGAAGATTGACATAAGGCAAAGCGAACTGCGGAAGCGTTGGTATTCGGCTCTTCACCACCTTCACGACTCGCCATCCTGGATAATTTGGGGTTACTCATTTCCGCAAACCGACACAATCTCGCAGGTGTTGTTTCGTGCCGCACTGGCGCGTAACAGGAAGCCGAAGCCCGTCATCGTTATCAATCCCGACATGTCAGTTGGTACCCGAGTCCTCGATGTCTGCCGAAAGGTGAAAGTGCAGCAATATCCGTCGATGGAGCGCTTCTTGATGGACAATGGGGCCATTGGGATACGCCGAACGTAGTCTAGTGCCTTTTGTGATTGCTACATGAGTCAGTTCGCGGAGTCCACCGTCGAGGAAGCCGCCCTCGAATGGCTGGCGGGTCTCGGCTACCAGGTGCTCTACGGGCCGGACATCGGCCCGGGTGAGCGGGCGACTGAGCGGGCGAGCTATGGCGATGTAGTAATCGTGGGGCGGCTGCGCGCGGCCTTAGCGCGCTTCAATCCGAACATTCCGGCTCCAGCTCGCGAAGAAGCGGTGCGCAAGCTGCTGGTCGCCGAGACCCCGACGCTGGTCGGCAGCAACCATCGCTTCCATAGGTTCCTTGTTAACGGCGTGCCCGTCGAATACCAGGCTGACGACGGGCGAATCATCCACGACCAGGTGTGGCTCTTCGACTTCGAAGATCCGGAGAACAACGATTGGCTGGCCGTCAACCAGTTCACAGTCGTTGAGGGCCAGAGCAACCGCCGCCCGGACATCGTCGTGTTCGTAAACGGCCTGCCGCTCGCCGTCATGGAAGTCAAGGATGCCACGAAGGAAGAGGCCGACATCTGGACGGCGTTCAACGACCATCAGACCAAGAAGCACGACATCCCGTCGCTCTTCGCGTTCAACGAAGTCCTTGTCGTCTCAGACGGCCTGACCGCTCGCTTCGGCTCGCTAACCGCCGACCGCGAGTGGTTCCTACCGTGGCGGACGGTGGACGCCGTTGAGCTCGCGCCAGCGACCGTGCCTCAGTTGCAGGTGCTCATCCAGGGCTTGTTCGAGAAGCGGCGCTTCTTAGACTTCGTGCGCCACTTCGTTGTCTTCGAGGACGAGGACGCGGGCCTTGTCAAGAAGCTCGCCGGATATCACCAGTACCACGCAGTCAAGCAGGCCGTCGCCGCAACCGTGGACGCTACCGGCCCCGATGGCGACAAGCGCGTCGGCGTCGTCTGGCACACGCAGGGCTCAGGCAAGAGCCTCACGATGGCGTTCTACGCCGGTAGTGTCATCCTACATCCCGCGATGGAGAACCCGACGCTCGTCGTGCTCACCGACCGCAACGACCTGGACGATCAGCTCTACGGCACGTTCTCACGTTGCCACGAGCTGCTGCGCCAATCGCCCGTCCAGGCAGAAAGCCGGGCCGACCTCCGCGAACGCTTGAAAGTGGCAGCCGGAGGCGTTGTCTTCACCACCATCCAGAAGTTCTTTCCGGAGGAGAAGGGCGACGTCTACCCGATGTTGTCCGACAGGCGCAACATCGTTGTCATCGCGGACGAAGCGCACCGCAGCCAGTACGACTTCGTCGACGGCTTCGCGAAGAACATGCGCGACGCGCTGCCGAACGCGTCGTTCATCGGCTTCACGGGCACGCCACTGGAGCTCGCGGACAAGAACACCCGCGCCGTGTTCACACAGAGCGGCGGCGCTGGCCGGACAGCGGTCGATATCGACGAAGCTGCAGCGGTGATGATGGAGAAATACGAAATCGCTGCGGCCATGTTCCTAGGCTTCGACTACTCCGTGTTCTTCACCGGCACTGCCGCAGAACGCTTGTCCGTCCTTCCGTCGGCCCAGGAACACATCCTAGCTCTCGAAGACGGCAAGGCCCGCTTCATGAAGGCCACCACCGATCTATCGCAAGCGTTCGCGCTCGCCGCGACGCACGACTACGCACTCGACATTCGAGACGGCGTGGGGTTCTTTCAGGCCGTCCGTGCTGCCCTAGCCAAGTCCACGGGGACAGGGAAGGCCCCGGAGGATTACGAGCTCGCTATCCGCCAGATCATCTCGAAGGCGATCGTCTCTGACCAGGTCATCGATATCTTCGCCGCCGCCGGGCTCAAGAAACCCGACATCTCCATCTTGTCGGACGAGTTTCTCGCGGAAGTCCGCCACATGCCCCAACGGAATCTCGCTGTCGAGCTCCTTCGAAAACTCTTGAATGATGAACTCAAGGTTCGCCAAAGGAAGAACCTCGTACAATCTCGCCTGTTTGGGGACATGTTGGAAGAAGCCGTCAGAAGGTATCAGAATCGTGCTATCGCGACCGCCCAAGTCATCGAAGAGCTGATACAGCTAGCGAAGGACATGAAAGCCGCAGAGGCGCGAGGCGAAGACCTTGGGCTGACAGACGAAGAGTTGGCCTTCTACGACGCGCTCGAAGTAAACGACAGCGCTGTGAAGGTGCTCGGCGACGAAACGCTGCGCACCATTGCGCGAGAACTGGTCGAGACGGTGAAGCGCAACGTCACCATCGATTGGACGGTGAAGGAGACGGTGCAAGCTAAGCTCCGCACCATGGTCAAACGCATCTTGCGCAAGCACGGCTATCCGCCTGACAAGCAGGAGCAAGCGACCAAGACTGTACTACAACAGGCCGAACTCCTCGCCTGGGAGCACGCCGCGTAGGGGCGCATGGCATGCGCCCTGGGCTGGGTGTAAGGGCGAGCTGCGCTCGCCCTGGGGTGGAACCGCGAGCCCATGTAGGGGCGCATGGCGATGCGCCCTGGGGCGAGGTACAAGTGGCTGATCACAGCGCTCAAACACTCACCCGCTAGCTCCCCTACCCTGTTCCCCCCTTGACATAGTCCACAACTACCGTTAGTATCCTCCACCAGCAGAGCGCCTGTTCTAAAGGGAGCCGTATGGTTCAGCAAATGCCGAGCCACAACAGGATGTAGGGGCGGACCTGTGTGTCCGCCCAACGCCCAGCGCCGGCTTGCCCTCGCCTGCCCGCCTCTGGAGGGAGCGGAGCGAAGGGAAGCGAAGGAAGAGGGGCCAGAGGGTGAGGGCTGCTTACCGGCCGCCGTCCGCTACCGCTATCGTTCCCCTTCCCTTCAGGAAAGGGGCTAGGGGTTAGGTCTGACATGCTCGCCTGTGCTGAGAGGTAGCTGACACATGATGGACAGACAGAAAGAGGCCGATTCTACCAAACGAACTTCGATCCAGATTCAGATCGACACCAAACGAACTTCCATTCAGATACGAATTCGGCGCTGTAAGGGCCGTTCGATGAGCCGGCGAATGAGCCTGCCCTCGAGCGAAGCGAAGGGAACTTCGCTCTGCGAAACCTCGATGTATCCCTTCCCTTTAGGGAGGGGTCTGTAGGGGCGCACGGCTGTGCGCCCTGAAGGAGGCCCATCATGGCTAGAGGCCAAGGCGGCGGTCCCAAAACGGCCGAGGGTAAGGCCCGCTCCAGCCGCAACGCGGTCAAGCACGGCGTCCGCTCGCCCCACCCCTTCATCATCGAGGGCGTGGAGTCGCCCGAGGAGTGGGAGGAGTTTAAGCTCGGCATCATCGAAAGCTGGCAGCCGGCCGGGATGCAGGAGCTGGAGCTTGCCATCAACGTCGCATATGGCCACTGGAGGCTCCGCCGCTGCCGCCTCGTTGAGAACTCGCAGATCAGCAAACAGGTCGCAGAGACGGAGTACGAGCTGCAACAGGCGGACGCCTACGACGATGAAGACGGCGAGGAAGCCGAGGATGATGACGATAGCGACGGCGAACTGCCCGAACCCACTCCCCTCGCCGAGATCGACCCAGAGCGCTTGCTCTACCACCAGAACCTCAAGCTGATTCCCGATGGCTGGTCGATGGATCGTCTGTTCCGCGACGAGGCCTTCGTGCGAAAGGCGCTCAGCCAGGACATGCATGAGCTCGAGGTCCACCAGGCGCGCCGCCGCGGCGAACGCACGCCGCTCGCCCGCGTCGTCTTCAACTCTGACCCCTCGGCCGCCAAGATCGGCAACTCTGCCAGCGACATCCCTGCCTTCCAGATCGCCAGGGAGCGCGTGCGCCTCGCCGAACTCGGCCTCGCCGAGCGCAAGCGCGCCTCCCGCGCCGGAAAGTCCAGCCATGCATAGGAGGCGCATGCCTGCCCTCAAACGATTATGTAGGGGCGGACCCGTGTGTCCGCCCTCGCCCTGCTATCGAGGGGCTACAGGCCCATGGTAAAATAACGCCGCTTCATGCCCGAAACGATCTTCATCGGCGTGGCTTGGCCATATGCGAACGGCCCGCTCCACCAGGGTCAGATCGTGGGCAGCTTTCTGCCCGCCGACTGCTTCGCGCGCTACCACCGACTGCGGGGCAATCGCGTCCTGATGGTCTCGGGCAGCGACCAGCACGGCACGCCGATCACCGTTCGCGCCGAGCGGGAGGGCCGCACGCCGCAGGAGGTCGTCGACGAGTTCCACCGGAGCTTCGTCGAGTCGCTCGACTGGCTCGGTATCTCGATGGACTTGTTCACGACGACAGGCACGGAGAACCATCGGGAGACCGTCCAGCGCATCTTCCTGAAACTCCACGAGCAAGGGGACATCTACAGGGACGCGATGGTGATGCTCTACTGCCCGAACGACAAGCGGTTCCTGCCAGACCGCTACGTCGAGGGCACGTGCCCGAACTGCGGCTACGCGAACGCGCGCGGGGACGAGTGCGAGAACTGCGGCCGCGCACTCGATGCGATCGATCTGGTCGATCCCCGCTGCAAGCTGTGCGGTACGAAGCCGGAGCCGCGCGAGTCGGAGCACTTCTTCCTGCGGCTGAGCGCCTACAGCGACCAGCTTCGCGAGTGGATATCGGCGCAGAAGCACTGGCGTAAGCCGGTTACGAACTTCACGTTGGGCATCCTGAACGAAGGCCTGCGCGATCGGGCGATCACGCGAGATCTCGAGTGGGGCATCCCGCTGCCGGTCGAGGAGCTGGGCGCCGGCAAGCGCATCTACGTCTGGTTCGAGAACGTCGTCGGCTATCTGTCAGCGTCGAAGGAGTGGGCGCAGCTCAAGGGCGATCCAAACGCTTGGCACGCGTTCTGGCATGACCCCGCATGCCGCAGTTACTACTTCATCGGCAAGGACAACATCTTCTTCCACACGATCAGCTGGCCGATGGAGATCATGGCCTGCGCTGACTTCGACGGGGGCCCGCTCAATCTGCCATTCGACGTGCCGGCCAACCAGTTCATGAATATGGCCGGCCAGAAGGCATCGACGAGCCGAGGCGTGGCCGTCTTCATTCCTGACATCATCGGACGGTACGATCCGGACGCGATGCGCTACTATCTGTGCGCGATCATGCCGGAGACGGCAGACTCAGACTTTAGCTGGCCGGACTTCGTCGCGCGGAACAACAACGAGCTCGTCGCGACGTGGGGGAATCTGGTGAACCGAGCGCTGACGCTGACCTATCGCAATTTCGACGGCCGCGTCCCGGAGCCGGGGCCGCTCGGCGGGCGCTATGCCGGTCTGTTGGAGCACACGGAGGCGATGTTGGAGGAAGCGGGCGAACACATCGGATCCTGCCGCTTTCGCGCCGGGCTTTCGAGCGCGATGGCGCTCGCCCAGGAGACGAATCGATTCCTCGACGAGACGGCGCCGTGGAAGGCATTACCGAACGATCGTGAGGCGGCCGCGCGCAGTCTGTACACGGTGCTCTGCGCGATCAACGGGCTGAAGATCGCCTTTTCGCCCTACGTGCCGTTCAGCTGCGAGAGGCTGCACACATACCTTGGCTACGATACGCCGCTCGCGCAGTCCGGCTGGCAGCTCGAGAAGCTGCCGCCGGGACAGAAGCTGCGCGAGCCAGCCGCGCTGTTTACCAAGCTGGAGCCGAGCGTTATCGAGCAGGACGAGGAGCGGCTCGCGTCCTGATGCGACTCTTCGACAGCCACACGCACATCTACGCGAGCGAGTACGACGCGGACCGCGAAGATGTCATCGCCCGGGCGAACGAAGCCGGACTTACCGGCATGCTCGTCCTCGGCGAAGACATCGATTCCTCTCAGCGCGCGATCGATCTGGCCGAGGTGCACGAAGGCGTGTACGCCGCTGCGGGCTGTCACCCGCACAACGCCGCATCGATGGATGACGCAGCCTTCGCGCGGCTGGCCGAGCGCGCGGCGCACGAGCGCGTCGTCGCGATCGGTGAGATCGGACTCGACTTCTATCGAAACCTGTCGCCGAGGGGGGCGCAGCTGCGTGTGCTTGAGCGCCAGCTCGACCTCGCGGCCGAGCTGAGCAAGCCCGTCGCGGTGCACTGCCGGGAGGCGCACGAGACGTTCCTGCCGATCGCCGAGGACTGGTCGGCGAAGCTGGGGGGACGGCTGCGCGACGGCCGGCCGCTGGGCGTGATGCACTACTTCAGCGCCGACACCGCGCTCGGACGGCGCTATGTCGAGCTCGGCTTTCTGCTCTCGATCCACACGTCGGTGACGTACCCGAAGAACACACAGCTGCATGATGTCGCGCGAACATTGCCGCTCGAGTGCCTGACCGTCGAGACGGACAGCCCGTACGGCGCGCCCCAATCGATCCGCGGCAAGCGGAATGAGCCGGCCTACGTTCTGGAAGCGCTGAAACAGATCGCGGAGCTGCGCGGCGAGCCCATCGATCGCGTGGCGGAGGCGACAACGGAGAACGCTTGCCGTCTGTTCGGCATTGATATCGCATCGCGGACGGCGGCCGAGGTAAACGCATGAGCAGGATGCAGGTGGCGTCGATCTACGAGCCTGTCCAGGCAGAGCTAGATCAGGTCGAGGCCGCGCTCGCGGCGGTTGCGCGATCGGACAACCCGCAGGTGCAGCGCATGCTCTCGCACGTGCTCGCGCCGGGTGGCAAGCGCCTGCGCCCAACGATCGCGCTGCTCGCGGGACGGTTCGGCGACTACCAGCCGGAGCGGCTGGTACCGCTCGCCGCGTCGATCGAGTTGCTGCACACCGCGACGCTCGTGCACGATGACGTCATCGATGAGTCCGACACACGGCGCGGCCGGCCGACGACGAACTCGCGCCAGCACAACGCCGCGGCAGTCATGCTAGGCGACTATATGTTCGCCCACGCAGCGGAGCTGATCTGCCGCACCGAGAGCCTGGATGTGGTGAAGCTCTTCTCGCGCACGCTGATGGCGATGGCGTCCGGCGAGCTGGCGCAGGACCTGAGCGCGTACCAGTTCGGGCAGGACACGCTCGAGTACTTCCGCCGCATCTCCGGCAAGACGGCGTCGCTGTTCGCGACATCGGCCGAGGGCGGCGCGCTCGCCGCCGGCGCGCCGGCAGATTGGGTGCAGGCGCTCCGCAACTACGGCGAGAACGTGGGCATGGCGTTCCAGATCGTGGACGACGTGCTCGACTTCGAGGGCGACGAGGCGGAGCTCGGTAAGCCCGCCGGGAGCGACCTGCTGCAGGGAACGCTCACGCTCCCTGCCCTCCTCTTCCTGGAGCGGCAGCCCGAGAACAATCCGATCCGCAGGTTCTTCGAGCACGAGAACGGCAAGGACCATCTCGCGGAGGCGCTCGACCTGGTGTCGCGGTCTGGCGTGCTGGACGACTCGTACGCCGTCGCGCGCGACTTCCGCGACCGCGCCGCCGCCGCGCTCGACGTGCTGCCGGACAACGCAGACCGCGCGGCGCTGGTCGAGATCGCGGACTACGTGCTCAGCCGCCGCTCGTAAGCCCAAGCCACAGCGATTGCTCTATACTAAGGCGCGATGCCCGTCTACGAGTACGCGTGTTCGGACTGTAGGAAGGTCGTCAGCGTGCTGGTGCGCCGCGTGGACGGCGAGAAGAAGCCGGCCTGTCCCGACTGCGGCGGCCGCAAACTCACGCGGGTGATCAGCCGCTTCGCGTTCCATCAGTCACTGATGAGCAAGATGGAGCAGCTCGATCCGAAGTACGACAAGATGATCGACGCGTCGAACCCGGACCTCTCGTTCGACAACCTCGTAAAGAAGTACAAGCTGGACGAGCCGACCAAGAAGCCCGGCAAGACGTAGCCCAGCGTCCATTTGGGGAAACGAAGAGGCGGAGCCGCTTGGCCCCGCCTCTTGTTCGTCTCTCTGTTGAACGTTACCAGGCGCTGCAGTCCGCACCGTACTGGTGCACGGTGTGGAGAATGTCGTTCACCTTGACCTCTCCGTCACCGGTCCGATCGAAGACGCCACCGCCGCCGGCGGCATTGTAGTGGTGCACTTCGGCTAGAACATCGGCAATGTGCACCTGGCTGTCGTTGTTGGCGACGTCATCGAAGTCGAGCGGGTTCGTCGGGTCCGTGGCGATCTTGTCTCCCAGCGCGTGCTTCTCCTCGGGGTAGTCGCCACAGTGGTCGCCGTCCGTATCACCATCCTTCGGGTTTGTCCCGTGGTCCTTCTCGTCCTTGTTCGGCAGACCGTCGCCGTCGCTGTCGTCGTCGCAGGCGTCGCCGATCTTGTCCTTGTCGGTGTCGGCCTGGTCATGGTTCGCGACGTGCGGGCAGTTGTCCTTCTCGTCCGGCACGCCGTCGGCATCTTCGTCCGGCTTCGCCACCGTCGGTTCCGGCGTGTCCTTCGGCACTTCGGTCTCGGTCGCCTTCGGTTGCTCCGTGGGCGTCGGCGTCTTGGTCCCACCGGCGAGCGTGTGCCCCCCGACGGCCAACAGACCCACGCCCAACGCCGCACAGGCGGCGAAGAGAATAAGCAGCCTACGCATGTCCGTACCTCCCTGTGTAGCTCCCCACGCCTCGGGATAGTCTGAAGCTCAGCGCACCAATGAGGTGAACAGACTCCGCCTGCCCTTGTCGCGGCCAATACTATGGTGCTAGTGCGATTCTGTCAACCCTACTTGAGCTGCCTGGGAAGCTTGTGCTCGCTCGGCGTGATACCGGAGTCGCGCATCTTATCGAGCTCCCTGCGACGGAGGCGCTCCTTCTCCCGCTCGACGGTGATTTCGCCCTTCAGCTTTCGCTTCGGCGGCTCCGGTTTGTTGACCTCGGGGTGTTCCCACTGGCGGAAGGGCGCGGCAACGCGTCGCTTCACTTCCTTGCCGAGGTGCCAGTAGGTTCCTTTGTCCGGGATTTTGCGCGGGTAGCCTTCGCGGATCGTGAAAGCGCTGAAGCTGGTGGGCATGATGCGCTGGCCGCTGTTCTCGCAGACCGGACAGGGCGCCGGCTCCGCGGCGCGGCCGATTGGGCGGAGCGTCTCGAAGATTCCATCGCATTGGCGACAGTAGTACTCGTACAGGGGCATAACGCGAGTATACTCGCGGGGGCTAGCGCGGGCCAACGGCGGGCGAGGCGCTGCGCGGGTTGCGCCGGACGTCGTCGAGAAAGGCAGCGGAACGTATGTCCCGGTCGAGCGCGTAATGGATCGTCTCGCGCAGATGGCGCTCAAGCTCGCCGGCGAGGCGCGGATCGAGTGAGATCCGCGCGACTTCGCCAAAGCTGGCGCCCTGCAGCAGCCGCAGCACCCGCAGCGCGCCCGGCGAGAGCGCGAAGAGCGCCACGGCGGGCGGCCGGCAGCTCGGGCAGACAACGCCGCCCAGCGCTGCTGACCAGGAGCTCCCATCGTCCGCCGGCGCGCCTCGGCAGACGACGCAAACGCCCAGCTCCGGCTGATAGCCCAGCTTCACCAGCAGCGACATCTCGAAGAAGCGCAAGACGAGATCGAGGTCGCCGTCCTGGCACAAGCGTCGGAGCGCATCGAGGAGCAGGCGGTAGACCGCGAAGTTGGCCTCGCGCTCCTCAGTCGCGCGGTCGGTCAGCTCCGCTACGTAGAGCGCGCGGCTGAGGCGGTCGAGGTCGTCGCGCAGCGGCTGGAACGTCTCGATCGTCTGCACCTGGGTGATGACATCGAGGTTACGTCCGTGGGCGAACATGAACGAGCCGTGATTGAGCGGCTCAACGTGGCCGGCGAGGCGACTGGTGATGCGCCGGACGCCCTTGGCGACGGCGTCGAGCTTGCCGTACTCGGCGGAGTAGAGCGTGACGATCTTGTCGGCATCGCCGAGCTTGCGCTGGCGCAGCACGATGGCGGGTGTCTTGTAGACGCGCGGTGGCTTGGCCATGAGCTACACGTCCTGGCGGTGCTCGATCGCGCGGGCGATGGTGACGTCGTCGGCGTACTCGAGGTCGGCGCCGGCGGGCAGGCCGCGAGCGAGCCGCGTGACGCGCACACCCATCGGCGTGACGACGCGGCTGACGTACATCGCCGTCGCCTCGCCCTCCAGATTAGGGTTGGTCGCCATAATCACTTCGCGCACGTCGCCGTCGCGCAGCCGCGCCAGCAGCTCGGACAGTTTCAACTCCTCGGGCCCGACGCCCTCCATCGGCGAGAGGACGCCGTGGAGCACGTGGTAGAGACCGCGAAAGCCGCGCGTGCGCTCGATGGCGAGGACGTCCAGCGGCTCCTCGACGACGCAGATCATCGACCGATCGCGCTGCGCGTCCGTGCAGATGCCGCACGGATCGGTTTCGGTGACGTTCTGGCAGACCGAGCAGAGCGTCGTCCGCTCCTTGAGCTCGATGAGCGCCTGCGCGAGCGAGCGCACCTCGGCCTCCGAGACGCGCAGCAGGTAGTAGGTGAGGCGCTGGGCGCTCTTCGGGCCGATGCCCGGCAGCTTGTGGAGGGCCTCGATGAGGCGCGCGACGGGCGCCGCGGTCGCGGCCGGACGTGGCGTAAGGGAAGTGTCGTTCACTGCGTCAGCGCGGCAGGTTAATGCCGAACTGGCCGGCGAGGCCGGAGACCTGCTGCATCTGGAGCGCCTGCACCTTTTGCAGCGCCTCGTTCACGGCAGCCGTGACGAGGTCCTCGAGCATCTCGACGTCGTTCGGGTCGACAACCTCGGGGTCGATCTTGAGCGCCTGGACCGTCATGCCTCCAGTGAGGGTGATGCTGACGGCGCCGCCGCCCGCCGTGCCTTCGACTTGCTGCTCCGCGAGCTGCTCCTGCGCCTTGAGCGCCTGCTGCTGCATCGCCTGCAGCTTGGCCATCATGTCGCGGTTCATGCTCATCGTGCCACCTCCTTAGCCGTCGCCGGCAACGACCTGGCCGCCCAGCTCCTGCGCGGCGCGAACCAGGTGGCCGCCACGGGGCGGCCGCTGCACCTCGACGTTCGCGTCGAGCACGCAGCGCACGCGCCTGCCCTGCCCGAGCACCTCATCGACCGCCTGCTGGAGCGCGCGCAGATTATCGCCGCCGTCGCCCTGCATGCGATCGACCCAGATGTCGCGGTTGAAGCCGAAGACGACTTCGCTGTCAGTAACCTGGATGATACCACAGCCGCTATTGAGCAACGCCCCCGCGCGAAACTGCAGCTCACGCGTGCGCTGATAGATCTGCGGCCAGCGGGCACGCACCTCCGCGAGCGCTTCTGCCGCATCGCCACTGATCGGGGCTGGTGGCGGCGCTGCTTCCGGCGCGGGGCGCGCGTCGCCGTTGCTCGCGACTGTCTCGACCGGCGCGGATCGTTTCGGTGCGCTGCGGGGCGCCGGCTTGTCTCGCGCGGGCTGCTGCGCTTCCGGAGGCGCTGACCGTGCCGGTGCGGCCGGGCGCGCGACAGGCGGCGGCGGTGCGGGCTGCGACAGCTGTGCGACGACGCTGGGCGCGCCCGCGAGCGACGTGCTCGCGAGCGCAAGCTCGAGCGGCAGCGGCGAAAGCGGATCGGCGCGCAGGTCGGCTTCGCCAAACGACCGCAGGGCGGCGATCAGCCGTTCTGGCGGCACGGCCTCGACCTGCTGGCGTAGCTCAGCGAGCTGCTCCTGGCTCCAGGAGTCGGTAGGGGCGGCGCCGGACTTCGCGAGCAGGAGACCGCGGAGCTGTAGGACGACCTGCCGCTGGAACTGACGTAGGTCGAGCCCGTCGTCACGCACGGAGGAGATGACTGATAGGCCTTCGGCCAGCTCAGCTCGCACCGCGTGCAGCGCGAGCTGGCCGCTGCGCGGATCGATGACGAGGCCGAGACCTTCCTGCACCTGCTCGACGGAGAGCGTCTTGCCGTAGGAGTCGATGAGCTGCTCGAGCAGGTTGATCGCGTCGCGCAGGCTGCCGGTCGCGGTGCGCGCGATGATCTCGAGCCCGTCCGTAGGGCAGTCGATCTGCTCCTGCCCCGCGATGTAGGCGAGACGATCGACGCTGGCGGCGACGGTGATGCGCCGAAAATCGAATCGCTGGCAGCGGGAGACGACCGTGGCGGGCACCTTGTGCGCCTCGGTCGTGGCGAGGACGAAGATGACGTGCGCGGGCGGCTCCTCCAGCGTCTTCAAGAGCGCGTTGAACGCGGGCTCGGTGAGCATGTGCACCTCGTCGACGAGGTAGACCTTGTAGGTCGCAACCGGCGCGAAGTTCGCCTTGTCGCGCAGGTTACGGATCTCGTCGATACCGCGGTTGCTGGCGGCGTCCAGCTCGATCAGGTCGAACGCGCGGCCCTCGATGAACGAGAGGCAGTTGTCGCAGGCGTTGCAGGGCTCGCCGTCCTTCGGCGCGGTGCAGTTGACAGCCTTCGCCAGCAGGCGGCCCATCGTGGTCTTGCCGGTGCCGCGCGGGCCGGAGAAGAGATAGGCGTGCGCGAACTTGCCGGAGCCGACCGCGTTCGTCATCGTGCGGACGACGGCGTCCTGCCCAGCGACCTCCGCGAACGCGCGCGGGCGCCACTTGCGATAGAGGACCTCGGTGGGCAACACTAGCCCCTTAGCAGCCTGTGGAACTCATCGGAACGCAGGCCCGCCTGCTTGATGATCTGGAACAGGAGCCCCCGCTTCACGTCTTTGGCGTGCAGAGGAATGGGCACTGAGCGTCGCGTTTGAGGATTACGCATGATGAGATGATCGCCTCGACGAACCCGGACGAAGCCCGCTCGTTCCAGTGCGCGGATGATATCATCCGGCCTTAGAGCGGGTAATCGGTCTGCCACGCCCAGCTCTCAACGCGGGTCGTTGCGCGCCCTTCACCAGCTCGTTGGAGAGGCCCTGCAACACTTCGGGGACCGGGTCGCCATATTCGAGCGCTACATGCAGGAGCCCTTCGAGAGCGTCCTTGATCATCGCCAGACCTTCCTCGAAGCTTTCGGCCTGCGTCACGCATCCTGGCATCTCAGGAATGCTGACGATGTAGCCACCCTCATCAGCCCGCTCGAAGCGGATCGTGAATGTCTTCGCACCTTTGGTGGCCATCGGTCTCCTTCGCGGGCCAGTATACCACGGGCTCCGAACCCCTCAATTAGCCGCCCGCCCGAGCAACGCATCCTCCCGCGCACGCATGGCCTTGGTCTCGCGCGGCCGCTCGTGATCATAACCGAGGAGATGGAGCAGGCCGTGCACCAGGAGGTGCGACATCTCATCGTGGACGCTGTGGCAGGCGTCTCGCGCCTGACGGGAGGCCGTCGGATAGGAGATGACGATCTCGCCCAACGCGCGCGGGCGTCCCTCCGGGAGCACGAAGCCATCGTCCGGCTCCAGAGCGAACGAGAGCACGTCCGTAGGCCTGTCCTGCCGCCGGTAACGCCGGTTGAGCGCGCGAACGGACCCGTCGTCGGTGACGACGACGCTGAGCACGAGCGGCCCGGCGACGCCCTGAGCAGCGAGGGTCTTGCGCGCGAGCGCAGCCAGCGAGCGGGCGCGGACGAATCGAGCGTAGGCGGTCTTCACGTGGACGCTGATACGGTATGCGACGGCCATCGCAGGCAGCCTAACGGATCGACCGGCTTGTCGCGCCCTCCCTGCCCCGCTACGATCCATCGTTATGCGAACCAAGGCCGCCTTCGCGCTCCTGGCCGCCGGCGCTGTGATCGCGGCCGCGGCGCTCTCCAGCGGGCCGACATTCGGCCAGAACGTGCGCACGGTGCGTGTCAGCGTTTCGACCGCGGGGACCGAAGCCGACGGGCAGAGCATCGAGCCGGCAGTGAGCGCCGACGGCCACTACGTCGCCTTCGCTTCCGACTCCTCGAACCTCGTCGCGAACGACACGCCCAACCGCGACGTCTTCGTGCGCGATACGCGGAACGGCACGACCGAGCGCGTGAGCGTCGCGAGCGACGGCACGCCGGGCGACTCAGTGTCGTTTTACCCGTCGATCAGCGGCGACGGGCGCTACGTCGTCTTTCAGTCGGACGCCGACAACCTCGTCGCGAACGACGGGAACAACGCCAGCGATATCTTCCTGCACGACCGCACGACGGGCGCGACAACGCTCGTCAGCGTTTCGAGCAGCGGCGAGCACGGCAACGAGGACAGCGTGACGCCCTCGATCAGCGCGGACGGGCACTTCGTGACATTCACGTCGCTTGCCGACAACCTCGGCGCGAACGACGGCAACCATGATCGCGACGTCTTCGCTCGCGATCTGGTGGCCGGCACGACGGAGCTGGTGAGCCAATCGAGCAAGGGCGTCCAAGGGAACAACATTAGCGGCGGCTTCGGCGCGGGGCCGGCGCGCATCAGCGCCGACGGCCACTACATCGTCTTCGGCTCCTTCGCGAACAATCTCGTCGTCAACGACATGAACGGCTTCGACGACATCTTCCTGCGCGACCGCGTGGCCGGCATCACCGAGCGCGTGAGCATCAGCACGGACGGCGTAGAGGGCAACGGCCACAGCATGTACGGCAGCGTCAGCGCTGACGGACGGTACGTTGTCTTCTTCTCATTGGCCAACAACCTGGTTGCGGATGACGGCAACGGCGTGACCGATATCTTCCTGCGCGACCGCACGATGGGCACGGCGGCGCGCATCAACCTCAGCCTGAAGGGCATCGAGGCGGACGGCGCGAGCGGCTTTCCCGTCATCAGCGGAGACGGCATAGTCGTCGCCTATGAATCCGACGCGACGAATCTTTCGCCGGACGATATGAACGGCTTTCGGGACATCTTCCTCTACCACGCCGATTACGGGTGGACGGAGCGCGACAGCGTACCGGACGGCGGCCTCGAGGAGTCGAACCACAACAGCACCAACGCCTCGGTCAGCGGCGACGGTAGCGTCGTCGCGTTCCATTCGGACGCGTGGAACCTCGTGTTGGGTGACGGGAACAACGCCATCGATGTCTTCGCGCGCGGTAAGAACGAAGGATCGCCCTTCACGCCGACGCCCACGCCCGTCGGCGGCTGCCCTCCACTCGTTGGCGATGCAAACACCGACGGTAGCGTCAACAGCATCGATGCTGCTCTCGTTCTGCAGTTCGGCGCGGGACTACTTACCTCGATTTCGCCATATGCAGACGCGAACCACGACGGCAGCACTAACTCCATCGACGCTGCGCTGATCCTTCAATTTACAGCCGGGCTGCTCACCTGCCTACCGCCATAGGCGCTCCTATTGCATGAAGCGGTCACGTCTCTGCCTCGTGCTATTGGGCGCGATCGTGCTCGCGATCCTGGCCGCAGGCTCGAACGGAGCGTATAGCGCACAACCGCCGGCGATCGCGCGCGCCGCACAACTCGCTGTCGGTACAGCGCACTCGTGCGCGCTGACGGAGGGCGGAGGCGTGCGCTGCTGGGGATCGAACGATCAGGGCGAGCTGGGCGATGGTACAAGCGTTGCCCACAAGGCGCCAGCTGTCACCGGACTCGATAGCGTGGGGAGCATCTCAGCTGGCGCAGAGCATAGCTGCGCACTCACCGTTGCCGGCGCGGCGAAGTGCTGGGGCGCGAACGCAGCGGGCCAGCTCGGCGCGAGCAGCAGCGACATGTGCGGCGACTTCGCGTGCAGCCTGACGCCGATCGATGTCTCTGGCCTGGCCTCCGGCGTGTCGCGGCTGGCGGCAGGCTTCTCGCACACGTGCGCCGTCACGACGGCCGGAGGGCTGGAGTGCTGGGGGCTGAACCTATACGGCCAGCTCGGCGATGGCACGAGGACGGACCGCCCTTCGCCGGCCGCGGTGAGCGGCCTCGACGCGCATGTCGCCGACATCGCGCCGGGCGATGTGTTCACATGCGCGCTCATGACGGACGGCAGCGCGCGCTGCTGGGGAAGCAATAGCGCCGGCGAGCTGGGAAATGCTGCTACAACCGACTCCCTCACGCCCGTGTCCGTGTGCGCGGACTCGACCTGCAGCGCGCCGTTCGCCGACGTGGTGCAGCTCGTGGCAGGCGACTTCCACGCGTGCGCGCTGACGCCTTCGGGCGACGTGTACTGCTGGGGCGCGAACGACGACGGCCAGCTCGGGACGCAGACGACTGAACGGTGCGGGGCCGCCGTTTCGCAGACGTGCAGCACCGTGCCCCTGCAAGCAGGCCTGCCGGGCCCCGCCACGGCGATCGCCGCCGGCGGCAGCCGCACGTGCGCCGTGCTGCAGGGCGGCGCGGTCGAATGCTGGGGCGCCGGCTTCAGCCCTACGCCGGCGGAAATCGACGGCCTCGGGAACGTGGAAGCCGTCGCCGTCGCCGCGAACCACATCTGCGCGATGACCGCGACACACGAGGCCCTGTGCTTCGGCGCGAACACGCGCGGACAGCTCGGCGATGGCTCGACCGTCGGACACGTCGTGCCGCAGCGCGTGTGGTCACTCAGCGCCCGGGGCGATACGAACTGCGACGGCTGGGTGACTAGCGTCGACGCTGCGTACGTGCTTCAGTTCGCAGCCACGCTGACGGCAGAGCTGCCCTGCCCGGACAGCGGCGCAACGCCGAACGCGACGATCAGCAGCACCGACGCGCTCCTCATTCTCCAGTACGATGCGGGACTGATCAGCTAGCCAAGCGCGTGCACGGCGCGCTGCGCGGCGTCGATGAGCGGCCAGGGGACGATGCCCAGGACCAGCACGCCCAGCCCGGCGGCGGCGATTGCGGCCGACAACATGGGGCTGGCGGTGATCTCTCCGTCAGCGGACGGTGGCGATAAGTACATCGTCCCGACAACACGCAGGTAGTAGTAGAACGAGACGGCGGTGTTGACGACCGCAACGATTACGAGCCAGGCCAGGTCGCTGCGGATCGCGGCGTTGAAGATGTACAGCTTGCCCCAGAAGCCGGCCGTCGGCGGGATGCCGGTGAGCGAAACGAAGCAGAACGCCAGCACGCCGGCGAGCAACGGAGCGCGTCGCGCGATGCCCGCGTAGTCCTCGATCTTGTCGGAGCCGATGCGTTGCGAGATAGCAAGGATGGCGAAGAACGCGCCGAGGTTGGTGAAGGCGTACGCCGCCAGGAAGAACGTCACCCCGCTCGGGCCGATGGCCAGGCCGTCCTTCGCCGCAGCGATCGCCGCGACGCCGATCGCCAAGTTGCCCGCCTGCGCAATCGAGCTGTAGCCGAGCAGCCGCTTGATGTTGGTCTGCAGCAGGGCCATGATGTTGCCGGCGGTCATCGAGACCGCTGCGAGGCCGGCGAAGACGTTGCTCCAGTCGCTCCCGACGAAGCTGTTCGGCCCGAAGCCCTCGTAGAAGACGCGCATGATGACGGCGAAGCCGGCCGCCTTGCTGGCGACGGAGAGGAACGCCGCGACGGGCGTCGCCGCGCCTTCGTAGACGTCGGGCACCCACATCTGGAAGGGCACAAGCGCAACCTTGAAGCTGAACCCGGCAGCGAGTAGCACGATCGCAGCGATGAGCGCGGCGCGCGTGTTCGGGTCGGCCTGGCTGACGAGCGACGCGATGCTCGGCCCGCCATCGGCGGAGACGAGCTTGGTCGTACCGGAAATCCCGAAGAGGAACGCCATGCCGTAGAGGATCACCGCCGACGCGATCGCACCCAGGAGGATGTACTTCAGTCCGGCCTCCGTCGCGCGGTCGTCGCGCAGGAAGGCGGCCAGGATGTACTGACTGATGCTGCTCATCTCCAGCGCGACAAAGATCAGGATGAGATCGCGCGCTCCCGAGAGGAACATCATCGCGGCCGTAGCGAGCAGCAGCACCGCCCAGAACTCACCTTGATATCGCAGCTTCTTCACGAAGTCCGCCGAGGCGATGATTACGAGACCGGCGACGCCGATGAAGAGAAAGACGAAGAAGATGCTGAAGGTATCGAGCGAGAAGGTGCCGCTGAAAACGACGGCCTGCCGATGCCGGAGTACGAGGACCACGCACCAGATCGCGGACGCGGCGAGGCCGCCCAGCGCGCCGAACGGCAGCCAGTCGCGCTCGCGCTCGCGATCCATCAGGCCCGCGGCAAGCACGCAGCCGGCCGCCACCATCAGGATCAGCTCCGGGCCGATGCGATCGAGGTCTTGCAGCATCGCCCTACCCTAGCCGGCTCGCGATGGGGAAGATGCCCTGCTGGATCACATCGATCAGACGCGCCGGATAGATGCCGACGGCCAGGATCACCGCGAGCATCGCCGCGATCGGGACCTGCTCCCACCACGCGACGGCATCGGGCAGCGCGATCCAGCGTTCGTTCACCGGGCCGAACATCACCCGGCGCAACATCCAGAGGATGTAGCCCGCCGTCAGCACGATCGCGACGACGGCGAGAATCGTCGGGGCCGGGAAGCGGCCGGCCGCGCCGAGAAAGACCATCACCTCGGCGACGAAGCCGGACATCGTGGGCAGGCCGAGCGACGCCAGGCCGGCGAGCACCATGCCGACGGCGATCACGGGCATGACGTGCGCCAGCCCCGACAGCTCATCGACGCTGCGCGTGTGCGCGCGGTCGTAGATCAGCCCGACCATGACGAAGAGCAGGCCCGTGATGACGCCATGGCTGAACATCTGGAGCGTGGCGCCCGTTAGCCCCACCTGCCCCAGCGCGGCGATGCCGAGCAGCACGTAGCCCATGTGGCTTACGCTCGAGTACGCGATCAGGCGTTTCAGATCGCGTTGGCGAAACACCATGAGCGCGCCGTAGATGATGCTAACCACCGCGAGCGATGCCAGCCAGACGGCATAGTCCTGGGCGGTGTTGGGCATGATGCCCGCGAGGATGCGCAGCATGCCGTAACCGCCCATCTTGAGCAGCACGCCAGCCAGGATCACGCTAACGGCGGTAGGCGCATCGGTGTGGGCATCCGGTAGCCACGTGTGGAGAGGCACCACCGGCAGCTTCACCGCGAAGCCGGCGAAGATCAGGAAGAAGATGAGCGG
>CAYQLM010000043.1:0-25363 GCA_964418365.1 uncultured Dehalococcoidia bacterium | reverse complement strand
GCGGTGCGCTCCCACGAGAACTGGCCGGCCCGCTTTATCCCGCGCACGCGCAACAGAGCCCGGAGCACCTCGTCCGAGAGCGACCGGCCCAGCGTTTCGGCGAGGCCCTGCGTGTCTCGTGGGTCGACGAGCAGCGCTGCATCGCTGGCCACCTCGGCCGTGCCGCCGACGTTCGACGTGACGACGGGCGTGCCGCACGCCATCGCCTCCAACACGGGCAGGCCGAAGCCTTCGTACAGGGATGGGTAGGCGAATACCGTCGCGGCGGAGTACAGCGCTGGAAGATCGCCGTCCGGCACGTACCCGAGGAAGCGCACGCTGTCTCCGAGACCCAGCTGGCGCACCACCTCCGTCTCGCGGTCGTAGTCCCAGGCTGGCTGGCCCGCGATGGCCAGCGTGCAATCGATGCCTCTCTCACGTAGCAGCGCCACGGCGCGCAGGAGACGCAGGCGATTCTTGCCCGGCTCCCGGCTGCCGACGCTGAGGACGAACCGCCACGGCAGGCGATACTGCTCTCGCACGCGCGCTTGCTCGTCTGCGCTTGCCGGCAGGAACTGCGGCCCCGCGGCCTCCGGTATCGCCACGATGCGGTCCGCCGGCACGCCGAGCATCCGCACGACATCGTCTCGGACGGCGTGAGACGGTGTGATGATCGCGTCGGCGACGCGCACCGTGGCGCGTGTGTGGCCCTCCATATAGAGCCGTCGCGCGGTAGGGTAGCGATCGGGCAGGAGCATGAACGTCACGTCGTGCACGGTGACGACCCGCTTCGGCCGGGGCGGCGCGAGCACGAGCGGCGTGTGATGGTGCGGGGAGTGCAGCACGTCTATTCGGTGCTGGCGCAGGAGTAGCGGCAGCACCGTCTGCTCCCAGCCGAGGCGCAGCGCGCGTGACCGCGGGTCGATCTGCACGACGTGCAGTTTGCGCTGCGCCGCTAGGTCGTCGAACAGGCCGGCGCGAGCGAAGACGAGGATGCTGTGCCTGCTCGGCAGCTCCGCGAGCGCCCGTACGAGCTGGTACGTGTACACCCCAGCGCCCGCCATCTGTGCGGGAACGGCTGAGCAATCGATCGCGATGCGCAGCTTGCGGGGGCGGCTCACAGGTCGCGCACCTCGAGCGTGCGGCCCATCTTGCCGCCATAGTAGTGCGCCATGCCGAGCGCCATCGCGCGCAGCAAACGCCACCTTCCGGTGATCGCGTAGCGCGCGACGTATGGCAACCGCGTCACCCAGAAGTAGAGGGTGAAGTACGCGTAGCGAAGGCTCGATCGGGTGTTCTTGCGCACGAGGTAGAGCCTGTTGCGCGTGGCGTAATACAGCTTAAACGGCGTCATCCAGCCCCCGCCGCTCGATGCGCTCTCGCGGTGGTAGATGACGGCTCCCGGCAGGTAGCGGAGTCGATAGCCGTGCTGGAGCGCCCGACGCAGGAAGTCGGTCTCCTCGTAGTACATGAAGAAGCGCTCATCCAGCGCGCCGGCCTCCTCGAATGCGCGCACCGGCATCAGAAGGCAGCAGAAGCTTGCCGTCTGCAGGTCGCGAGGCCGCTGCGTCGCGGGCCCGTCCGGCTTGCCGTGGTACGTATTGCGGAACAGACCCAGAGTCCAATCGAAGTCGCCAGCGTGGGTGCTGACCAGGCGGTGGTCGGCGGCGTAGAGGATGCGCGGCACCGTCATCGTGCGCTCGTTCGCCGCGTCGACGAGAGTTCGGAGGAAGCCCGGCTCGTGGGTGGTGTCGTTGTTCAGGAAGAGCACGTAGCCGAGGCCCTTTTCTCGACAATATGCCGCTCCAAGGTTGTTCCCGCGCGCGATGCCGACATTCTCCTGGCAGCGCACGACGTGCGCTTGGGGGCAGCGCCGGGCGATCTCGTCTGCGGAGCCGTCGCTGGAAGCGGCGTCCACGACGACGAGCTGAGCGCCTGGGTAGTCGAGCTTGCCGAGGGAGTCGAGGAACTCGCCGATGAAGGCGGCGCTGTTGTAGTTGACGGTGACGATGCCGACCGAGGGCGCGTCGCTCACGGGGCCTATGGTAGCATCCGCCCGCTTCAGGTTCGGGCGGGAGGCATCACCCCTCTCTCTCGGCTGCCGATACTGTAGGTGAAACCACTACGTGAATACGACCGGTTGCGGGCCGGTCAGGGAGGAAGCTGATGTTTCAGGCACGAGTGCGAGCAATTGGCCTGGCGGCCGTTGCGTTGGCGCTGGCGGGACTTGGTGGGCTCACCTTTTCGCAGGTGTCGGCGCAAGGGCCATCCGTAAGCATCGATTCGCTGAACGGCCAGGTCGGTGTCCTGAGCAAGGTGGAGCTGCGGGCGAATGACATCGCCGCGCCGGGCATCGGCGCGTGGACGGTCGACGTGCACTACGACCCGGCGAAGGTGACGATCGCCGCCTGCTCGGCCGCGCAGAACGGGCTCTGCAACGCCCACTACAACAACACCACGGTGCGTGTAACCGGAACGAACATCTACGGCCTCGCCGGCACCAACGACCTGGCGAGCATCGGCCTGGCGTGCAAGGGGGCTGGCAGCGGCAACCTGGAGCTCACGCTCAACGTCTTCGCCGACGCGACGATCGGCGGGCCACAGGCGATCAACGCGACCACCGTGAACGGCGCGGTGAGCTGCACCAGCGACGCGCCGCCGACCGCGACCCACGAGCCGGGGGCCACCGCAACGCCGCCGCCGGGCGACCACAAGGTCGCGGGCGACGCCGACTGCAACGGCACGGTCAATGCCATCGACGCGGCGCTTATGCTCCAGTACGCCGCGGGCCTTATCGACGCGGTCGGCTGTCCGGACGACGGAGACGTCAACCACGACGGCGTCGTGAACCCCATCGATGCGGCGTTGGCGCTGCAAATGAGTGCGGGACTCATCTAGCGACGATTCAGAGGGAGAGAGCGCATCTCAGAGCCGTCCCGACGCGCGTCGGGGCGGCTTCGTATTGTCGGGCGCTCGAGTGACAAAATAACCTCTCTGGGTTGAATCGGCAGTTGAACGCCTCGATGAACGCGTCCATCTCGCTGGCGCTGAAACCGGCCGTAGACAGCTCCTCACGCCTGGCCCAAGCCGTCAGCGCAATGGTGTCTTGAGGCATGTTTGTGTACAGCGCGACGACGATGAAGTAGCCGTTCTTGAGGTATCTCGTTGCTTCCGCCTCGATCTGATCGCGGACCGACGTGTCCGAGGTGTTGTACCAGACGACGACGCCTCCGTGTTCCATGTTGTGCACTAACGACTCGGGGCTCCAGGAATCGCGGTAGATGCCCCAGGGCACTGGCGCGCAGAAGGCAGGCGCGTTCGTGGGATCGGTGCCGCAGGCGGTAGCGCCCCAGTGCGCGCCGCCGGCAGGCGGATAACCCTCTGCGCTGTAGTCGACGTCGTGCGTCACGTGGGCGTTAGTATTCGGTCCATCGCTCGCGCCGTAGTGGGCGAGTGTGCCGTCGACGGCGAAAGCTTGCGGCAGGTTAACGTAGTCGCCGGGAAGGTCTGGCGCCGGGTCCTCCTCGATTTGCTGCGCCTCCGCATAGGCGTCGGGCAGGCGTAGGTCATCAATCAGTCCCGCGTTGTACTGCAAGACGAGGAAAGCGTCGATCGAGTTGATCGCGCCGCTTCCGTTCGCGTCGGCCGCGTCCTGGCAGCTCAGGGAGGAAGCCAATGCGGCCACATACTGCAAGATGAGAGCAGCATCAATGCTGTTCACGACGCCGTCGCAGTTCGCGTCGCCGGCCGCAGGGACAACGGGAGTGCCGGCGGACGCAGACACGTTGTTGACACCGCACGTGAAAATGATGAGCATCGCCGCAACCGCGACGGTCCTCGAACGCCGTGACTGAGCGTGCTGTCTCACGGCTATCGTTCCTACCAACCATGTTATCTTAGACGCTATCTGGCCGTAGTGTTAGACCAATGGCGCTCGCCTCAACGAGTCGTGAGAGCCGCCGCCGTATGCCAAGGATCTGTCCAGCGGGGGCTTCACCGTTCCCATCTAGCCGCTGGCCGCGAAGTATGCCGCCAGCGCTTCTCGCCACGCGCGCAGCGTGATGCCGAGCGCCACGCCGTGCGTGTTCGCAAGCACGGAGTAGGGCGGCTTTTGTGGCACGACGGCGTCGGCAGGCAACGAAGCGCGGAACTCCGACATGGTGACCGGCCGCACGGGAACGCCGGGCTTGCCGGCCAGGCGCAGGATCTCGCACAGCCAGTCGTAGCGCGAGGCGTCGCCGGCGTTCGTGAAGTGGTACGTCCCGTAGCGCGCCGTTTCGATCAGCGAGGCGATGGCGCCAGCGAGGTCGTGTACCCACGTCGGCGTGGCGATCTCGTCCGTGACGCCCGTGAGCTCGCCGACTTCCGCCGCGTGCAGCATCTTCGTGATGAAGTTGTTGCCGCCCTGCCCGTAGAGCCACGCCGTGCGCACGATGTAGTGCGCGCGGAGCGCAGCCTGGACCGCGCGCTCACCGGCGAGCTTGGAGCGGCCGTAGTGGTTGATTGGCGCCGGCTTATCGGTCTCTAGATACGCGGTCGTCTTCGTACCGTCGAAGACTTCGTTCGTGCTCACGTAGACCATCGCGGCGCCGGCGAGAGCACAAGCGATCGCAATGTTCTCGGCGCCAGCCGCGTTGACGTCGTGCGCGAGCTCAGGATCGCGCTCACAGCGGCCGGTGTCGGTGAGCGCCGCGGCGTGGACGACGGCATCGGGCCGGAACGATGCGATCGCCTGCTCAACCGCGGCGGCGCGCGTGATGTCGAGCTCGGGGTGCGCCAGCGGTCGTAGCGAGTGGCCGGCCAGCGCGATCTGTAGCTCGCGCCCGAGCTGGCCGTCGGCGCCGGTGATCAAGATGCGCATCGGTACCCGGGGCTACCCGTCGTATGGTGTGGCTTCGGCCAGGCGCTTGCCGTAGAGCTGCTGGTAGTACTCGCGGTACTGGCCCGACTTGACCCGCTCCCACCACCAGCGGTTCTCGCGGTACCAGTCGACGGTGCGCTGGATGGCGGATCGAAAGTCGTGCTTGGGTGACCAGCCGAGCGCGTGGATCTTGGCGGCGTCCATGCGGTAGCGCTGGTCGTGGCCGGGCCGGTCCTCGACGAAGCGGATCAAGCTCTTCGGCTTCTCGAGCAGCTCCAGGATCGTCTCGGCGACTTCGATGTTCGGGCGTTCGTTGTCTGCGGCGATGTTGTACGCCTCGCCCGCCTCGCCGCGATGGAGCAGCAGGTCGAGCGCCGCGCAGTTGTCGTCGACATACAGCCGGTCGCGCACCTGGAGGCCGCGCCCGTAGACGGGGAGCGGCTGATCGTCGAGCGCGTTCGTGACGAAGAGCGGCACAGCCTTCTCGGGGTGCTGGCGCGGCCCGATGTTGTTGGCGGGACGCGCGATGACGACCGGCAGGCCGTACGTCTCGAGGAAGGCGTGCGCGAGCAGCTCGCCGCCGGCCTTGCTCGCGGCGTATGGGCTGCGCGGCTGGAACTGGTCGCGCTCGGTGAACCGCTGGTCGCCCAGCGATTGGCCATACACCTCATCGGTTGAGACGTGCAGGAAGCGCTCGACGCCGCGCTGGCGCGCCGCTTCCAGCAAGACGTAGGTGCCGTAGACCTCGGTCTGGATGAACGCGCCGGGGTCCATCAGGGAGCGGTCGACGTGGCTCTCCGCCGCGAGGTGCGCGACAGCGTCGGCCTCGCTCATGAGCTGTCCCACCAGCTCGGCGTCGCAGATATCGCCCTGGACGAACCGATAGCGGTCATCGTGTTCGACATCGCGCAGGTTATCGAGGTTGCCGGCGTAGGTGAGCTTATCGAGGTTAACGATGTGGTAGTCGTGGTTCGCCAGGAGGTGGCGAATGAGGTTGCTGCCGATGAAGCCCGCGCCGCCGGTGACGAGGATGCTGCGCATCGCTACGGGAGGTGGAGCTTGCTGAAATCACCGAGGATGAGCGAATAGCCGTGCGGGCGCTTGTCTCGCCCGTGCAGCTCCACGTTCCGGCCGATCAGGCTATGCTCGATGCGCTGGCCGACCGCCTCGATCGTCGTGTGCTCCAGCACGACGCTGCCGCTGATCTCCGTATCGATGACCTGGCAGTCGTGATCGATCGACGTGAACGGCCCGATATACGAGTTTACGACGCGCGTGCGTTCACCGATGATCGCCGGGCCGTCGATGCGGCTGTTGATCACCTCTGCGCCTTCCTGCAACGCGACCCGTCCCTGCATCCGGCTGTCGCCATCGCAGGTGCCGCGCATCGCCGGTTCCAGGTCTTCGAGGATGATACGGTTGGCTTCGAGCAGGTCGTCGTGCTTGCCGGTGTCGATCCAGCGGCCGCGGATCACCTCAGCGTGCACGTCGAGACCGTCGTCGATCAGGCGCTGGATCGTGTCCGTGATCTCCAGCTCGCCGCGCGCGGACGGCTTCACGCGGCGCACGGCGTCGATCACATGTGCGTCGAAGAAGTAGATGCCGATCACGGCCAGGTTCGTCGGCGGCGACTTCGGCTTCTCGATCACGCGCACCAGCTTGCCCTGGTCCAGCTCGGCGATGCCGACCTCCTCCGGCCGTTCGACGGGCGAGAGTAGGACGAGCGCGTTGTGGCAATCGCGCCGGAACTGCTCCACGTACGGCGCGATGCCCTCCTTGATGAAGTTGTCACCGAGAAACATCACGAACGGGCTATCGCCGAGAAAGTCCTCGGCGATACGGATGCCGTGTGCGATGCCGAGCGGCGCTGGCTGATCGATGTACGTCACCTTGGCCCCAAAGCGTGAGCCATCGCCGAGCGCCGCGACGATCTGGTCCTTCGTCTCGCCGACGACGATGCCGAGATCGGTAACGCCGCACGCCACCAGCTCCTCGATGGCGTAGAAGACGACGGGCTTGTTGGCCAGCGGGACGAGCTGCTTGGCGCCGGTGTAGGTAAACGGACGCAGGCGGGTACCTTTCCCGCCGCAGAGGATCAAGCCCTTGAGATCGCCCTTCATCGTTTGAAGCCGCCGTCTCGCCTTCGTATGTAGGAACGCGAAGACGTTGCTCTATCTTACGTCGAGGAGGGGCCGGGCAGCCAGCGGAACATAAGATGAGGCCTCGAGCAGTGGCGGCTACTCGAGGCCTGCGTGGGGGGGTCCCCACGCACTAGTACCCTATCATATCTTTTACAGACCTGTAAACCTCTGGGAGGCGGCGGAGTGTTACAGTTTCGCGACGCCGCTCCGGCTTGACGCCGTCACAGCGCTCGCGGATAGTAGGGGTCGATGCAAGTGTCCGGCAAGGCTGCGATCGTGACGGGCTCCGCCGTTGGCGTCGGGCGCGCGACGGCGTTAGAGCTCGCGAAGCGGGGCGCCAACGTCGTCGTCAACTACTCGCGCTCCGAACAAGAAGCGAAGGACACCGCCGCGGAAGTCGAGCGGCTCGGCGCGAAGGCGCTGCTGGTGCGCGCGGACGTCTCGCATGATGACGAGGTGCGCGCGATGGTGCAGCAGACGCTGGATGCCTTCGGCGGCGTGCAGGTGCTGGTGAACAACGCCGCGACGACGGTGTTCGTCAACTTCGCGGACCTTGAAGGCCTCAAGGAGCAGGACTGGGACCGCATCCTAGCGGTCAACCTGAAGGGGCCGTTTTTCTGCTCACGCGCCGTCGCCGGACCGATGAAGGCGGCAGGGCAGGGGGCGATCGTCAACGTCGCCTCGATCGCGGGCATCCGATCGATCGGCAGCTCGATCGCCTATGCGGCTTCGAAGGCGGGGCTGATCAACATGACGGTCGCGCTGGCGCGCGTGCTTGCGCCCGAGGTGCGCGTGAACGCCGTCGCGCCCGGCTTCATCGATACGCGCTGGCTGCGCGAGGGCCTCGGCCCACTCTACGAACGAGTCGAGCAGGCGACGGCCGAGCAAACGCCGCTCGGCCGCGTCTCGACGCCGGGGGATATCGCGAGCGTCGTGCTCAGCCTGATCGAGGACGCCGACTTCGTCACCGGCCAGACGATCACGATCGACGGCGGCAACGCGATCCGCGCCTGACTATTCGCTCATCCAGCCGGCTTCCTGGAGGAAGCGCTCGACGCGCGAATTGAATGCGTCAGCTTGTTCGAAGTAAGCCGAGTGGCCCGCGCCCGCGAGAATGTCGAATTGCGAGCCCGGCACCTGCTCGTGCGCGAGGCGAATAACGTCGGGCGGTGTTATGGAGTCCTCTTCGCCCACGAGGAATAAGATCGGAATGCCCAGGCCGGTCAGCGCCCCCGCGCTGCTGCCCTTGTAGTTGGGGATCGGCGCAAGGAAGTCGTTCGGCCTTGGCGGGTTCAGCTTCCCGAACAGCCGGTACAGGTAGGCGAGGTCAGGCCGCTCCCGACGCAAACGTGCCGAGATCGCCCGTCTCGCCAGCGAGAGCCGCCCGAGGGGGCCCTGACGGTGCTCGTCCTGGCGCAGCCGCACCTCGTCGCTGACCGCGCCGCCCGTCGTCCCCGCCAGCACCAGAGCGCGTACGCGTCCGGGGTTGCGCACCGAGAAGCCGACCGCCGTCCGGCCGCCCATCGACTGGGCAACGAGGGCAATCTGCTCGATGCCGAGGTAGTCGAGGAGCTGCCGGAGGTCTTCGGCGAAGGCCCGGCGCCCGGCGCCGTCGGAGTCCACCGAGCGGCCAAACGCGCGGTGATCGAACGCGACACAGCGGTAGCGCCCGGCGAAGTACGGCAGCTGCTGCCACCAGCTAAGGTGGTTGCCACCCGCTCCGTGCGCGAAAACGAGAGGTGGACCGCTGCCGGACGTTTCATAATAGAGGCGGATGCCGTTGACGTTGGCCCAGGGCATGACGGCGTAGCCTAGCATCGTGCCGGAGGCGGCCGCAAGGAGCCTTGACAGTACCCTAGCTTTTGAGTAGACCTACTGGCACGACCAGTCGCAATGCGGTGGTGGGGGCGATGGGCGTCCCCTCTTCCTATTGGGTTTACACTCGCGGTCTCGCGAGTATAATAGGGCTCAGCCGAAGGACACCGGGGCGGATCTCCGGGCTTTCGTCAGCAAGGGAAGGTAAGGAAGGAGTCCAGATGTCGACGAAGAGCTACTGGCAACAGTTTGAGCGGCAGCGCATCTCGCGGCGAAGGCTGCTGGCTGTCGGCGGAGCGAGCGCCGCCGGCGTGGCCGTTGTCGCCGCCTGCAGCAGTAAGAAAAGTGGGACATCGGGAAAGAAGACGGGCACACCTGGAAAGAGCACGCCAAAGGCCGGCGGGCGCTATAAGGCCGCTACGCCGGTTGTCGCAGACTCGACCTTCGGGCTGGACCCGCACCTGGCGATCGCCGCAGGACCGGCCTACTTTGCCCGCATGTACAACGTGCTGGTGAACCGCTCTGCCGTCAATCCGGACTACTACTACTACGACCTTGCGACTGACAGTGGCTTGGAGACGCCTGACGAGCTTACCTACATCTTCACCATCCGTCCGGGCGTGAAGGTGGCGCCGAACAGCCTCGGCGTGCCGGTGCGCGATCTCGACGCGTCGGATGCCATCGCGACCTATAATCGCATCAACGCGTCTTCGCTGGCAAACGCCTGTCAGTTCGTCTGTCAGTACTTCGACCTGCCGGCCTTGCAGGCTAGCGCCGATAACATGACGCTCACGATTAAGATCAAGGTGCCGTACGCCTGGTTCCTGTACAACATCGGGCGCGCCATCCAGACCATCCCGCCCAAGGAGCTGCTAGAGCCAGATAAGGCTGGAGTGTTCAAGAACGCCGGCGTCGGCGGCGGCCCGTACAAGATCGACCAGGGCGCCTTCGTCGAGGGCGAACGGGTCGCCCTGGAGAGGAACACGAACTATTACCGCGCCGGCAAGCCCTATATTGATGGCTACGATGTGGTGATCATTACCGATCGGAGCGCCCTGCGAGCGCAGTTCAATGCGAAGAGCAGCTACGACTACGGCGCCTCGAGCGAAGCGGAGGTCAAGCAGCTCACCGATCAGTACCCGGTGTACCTCGGTTCGCAGGACCCGACCTACACGTTCATCGCCTTCACGGTGAACGTGACGGAGCCGCCCTGGAACGACCCGAACATCCGCAAGGCCGCGATGCACGCCATCAACCGTCAGGAGTACGTCGAGCGAGTGTATCAGGGTGCGGCCAAAGCGAACGGCATCGTCCACTGGTGCGTTTCCGGTGCGATCGACCAAAACGACCTCGACACGTACCAGAAGTACGACAAGGATCTGTCCAAGCAGCTCATCAAGCAGGCGACCGGCCAGGACCGGATCAAGGTCAAAATATTCTGGCCTCAGTCAACGATTGAGGAGCACGACCAGCACCTGCCCATCTTCCTGAAGCAGATGGACGACGCTGGGTTCGACGTTGAGCAGGACCCCCGCGACCTTGTCGGCTGGCTGAACGACTACCGGACGAAGACGTACGGCGCGAGCCTGGCGCTGAATCAGATCTACGAAACAGCGGAGATCCCGCTCGATTTCCACCACTCCAAGGGGCCGGCCGGCAGCAACATCTACGCGACCGGCATGCAGGACCAGGCCATCGATGACCTTATCGACGCGACGAAGCGCATCACGGACTTCGATGCGCGCGTCAAGGCGATCCAGGACGTCCAGAAGACGCTATACGACAAGGGCCCGATGTTCATGCCGCTCGTGACGCCGTTCAGCAGGACGCTGTATCAGAACTTCGTGAAGGATGTGCCGACCGGGCTGGGCACGACGGGGTTGTTCCTGACCCAGGACATCTGGCTCGACCAGTAGCACGCGGAGGGCGATGCTCTCGTACATCAGTCGAAGGCTGCTCAGCGGGGTGCTGATCCTCTTCATCCTGTCGCTGGTCGTCTTCGTGCTGCTGCGCGTCGTTGCAGGCGACAAGGCTGCTACGCTATGCGGCCTCCAGTGCACGCCGGAGGGCATCAAACAGATAAAACACATTCTCGGGCTGGACCGGCCCTACTTCCCAATCGGCTTCCGTGGAGGACTTCCATTCGTCCTCTTTCATGCTGACAATCAGTACGTCAACTGGATCAAAGACCTGGCTACCGGGCACCTCGGTAATGGCAATGTCAATCAGCAGCCTATCATCGATACGATCCGGCACCGGCTGCCCGTCACGCTCGAGCTGCTGATCATTACGGTAATGTTCACCGTCGCGATCGGCGTGCCGGCGGGCGTGATCTCGGCGCTCTACCGGAACTCGATCGGCGATCACGTGGTTCGTGTGGCAGCAGTGCTAGGGCTGGCGGTGCCAATCTTTTGGGTTGCCACGCTGGTCATTTACTTCCCCAGCCAGTGGTGGGGCTACGCGCCGCCCTTCGGCCGGTCGATCAGCTTCTTCCAGGACCCGTGGGGGAACCTCCGCCAGTTTGTGCCGCCTGCGGTCGTGCTGGGCCTGGCGTCGTCGGCGGGCATCATGCGCCTGACGCGCTCGTCTCTGCTGGAGGTGATGCGGACGGACTATATCCGTACCGCGCGCTCGAAGGGGCTGCGGGAGACGTCGGTCGTTGCGCGCCACGCGCTCAAGAACTCCCTCATTCCGGTCATCACTGTGCTCGGCCTGCAAGTTGCTGGGCTGCTGGGCGGCGCGGTGATCATCGAGCAGATCTTTGCGTTGAATGGCCTTGGCCTTCTAGAATTCCAATCGCTGCTCGGCCGCGACTATCAGATCGTCCAGAGCTTGACCCTCTACTTAGGTGCCGCAGTGATTCTGATGAACCTGCTTGTGGATATCAGCTACGCATGGCTCGATCCCCGCATCCGGTACGCGTGAGGTCCTAATGGCAACGACCCGGGCTATCGATGCGCTTGAGATGGTGGCGGAAACCGTCCGCCCGCGGCAGAGCCGGCTTCGTATGACCAGCCGTCTCATCGTTCAGAACCCGCTGGGGTTCTTTGGTCTCATCGTGATCCTCATGCTTGCCACGATCGCCGTCTTTGCGCCGATTATCGCTCCCTATGGCGTCGGGGACTACCGCGCCGGCCAGCCCAAAGAGGGCATCTCTTCGCATCATCTGTTCGGCACCGACGGTCTTGGCCGCGACATGTTCAGCCGCGTGGTGTTCGGCGCGCGCATCTCGATGGGAGTAGCGTTCCTCTCAGTGATCGGCGGCACGGCGGTGGCGCTGCTCATCGGACTGATCTCGGGGTATGTCGGAGGATCCCTGGATAACCTGATTCAGCGGTCAATCGATACGGCGTTAGCATTTCCTCAGCTGTTGCTATTGCTGATCTTGGCGCAGGTGCTGGGTCCCTCCTTCCAAACAGTGGTATTTGCGATCGGCATCGCGATCATTGCACCTGTGGCTCGTATCGTACGCGGGGCCGTGCTCTCTGAACGGAACAACCAGTACGTCGAGGCCGCGCGCGCGCTCGGTGCGTCGACGCCGCGCATCCTGTTCATCCACATCGCGCCGAACGTGGTTGCGCTTGCGATCATCATCATGACGACGCTCCTCGGTACCGCTATTCTGGCCGAGGCGTCACTCTCGTACCTCGGGCTCGGCATCCCGGTGCCAAACCCGTCGTGGGGCACGGATATCGGCTTGGCGCGCAATTCGTTCCCGCTCCACTTCCCGTGGGCGTTCTTCCCCGGCCTCGCGATCACGCTCACCGTGCTCGCGTTCAACCTGCTCGGTGACTCGATACGCGACATCTTCGACCCGCGTCTGCGCGGCCGGCTGTAAGGGAAGCCATCGACGAACGAAAGCGCCCCCGCCTCAGGCGGGGCGCTCTGCTGTTCGCGAGAGATCGCTATTCGTTTAGGAAGTCGGTGACCAGCGAGACGAACTCGTCGCGCTTCTCGAACATCGGGAAGTGCGCGCAGTCCCTCATGATCACCATGCGCGAGTCCTTGATGTTCGACCGGAAGTCCTCGGCGTAGACGGGCGGCACCAGGCCGTCCGACTCGCCCCAGACGATCAGCGTCGGCGACTGAATGCGGTGGATGCGCCGCTTGAGCCCGCGGTCCGGGATCGGCCACATGAACTTGCCGGCCGCCGACAGCGACTGGATCCGCTGGTACATCGCCTCGATCATGCCCTCGGCGCTGTCGGGCACGGCGAACGTCTCCTTCACCACATCCGACTGAGGATCGTGGATCACCTGCGGTAGGAGCTGCTCCGGGGGCACGACGAAGAGGTCCAGCACTGGCGCCTCGTCGCGCCAGAGGCCGACGGCGTTCGAGAGCACAAGCTTGCGCACGCGATGCGGACAGAGCGCGGCAAGCTCGGCCGCGAGCATGCCGCCCATGGAGTGGCCGATCACGTGCGCCGACGCGATGCCGAGCTCGTCCATGAAGTCATGGTAGTAGAGCGCCAGATCGATGATGTCGTCGATGTGCTCCAGGCCCTCGGAATCGCCGAAGCCCGGGTGGGAGGGAGCATAGACGGTGAAGCTCTTGGCCAGCTCGTCGAGGTAGCCGCCGCGCTGGAGCCCGCCCGCACCGTGGAGGAAGAGGAGCGGATCGCCGGCGCCGGCCTGGAAGAGCTGGGCCTTGTACATGCCGTCGCGGATGGAGACCGTTCGCTCGTCCATTAGGCCGCCCCTCCGCCCGGCACGCCGGCAGGCTCTCGGGCTGGCTGGGGCGCGGCCTGCTGCGTCTGCGCAAGCGGGTGGATCCACCACTTGTCCTCGTAATCGCTCCAGAGGCCACGTAGGTGGGGCATGACTTCCTTGGCGAACAGCTCGGTGTTCTTGCGCACCAGCTCCGGCGGCATGCTGCCGAACTGCAGCAGCAGCATCAGATGCCCGACACGCAGCGCTTTCGCGGCCTCTTCGAGCTGCTGCCGGACGGTCTCCGGAGAGCCGCCAATGATGTAGCCGCTCTCCAGCATGTTCTTCCACTTCAGCTCGCCCGATACCGCTGCGACAACCTGCCGTTCGAACTGCGATCGCAGGCCGGCCTTCACGGTGCGCATCGTGCGGTAGCCGGGCGCGTCGGCAAAGCCGGGGTAGACGTGCAGGCAGCGGTTGTAGAAGTACTCAGCGTGCTCGGCGTAGTCGCGCTCGGCCTGCGCGTCCGTCTCGGAAACGGCGACGAACTGCAAGAAGCCGGCTCGATACGGGTTGTCGTCCTTCCCGAGGCGCGCGAGCTCCTCCCAGAAGCTCTTCATCACCGACAGGCCGCGCTGGTGGCCGAAATAGCTGAGGTACGAGAACATGTAGTCCATCTTGGACACCCATTCCCACGTCTCGACGCTGCCGCCACCCGGGATCCAGATCGGCGGGTGCGGCTGCTGGAGCGGCTTCGGCCAGACGTTCACGTAGCGCAGCTGCGTGAACTTCCCGTTGAACGAGAAAGTGTCCTCACGCCGCCAGGCCTCCATGATCAGGTCGTGCGCCTCGTAGTACTTGTCGCGTAGCGTGATCGGCACCTGGCCGTAGCAGAAGTTCGTATCCATCGACGTGCCGACGGGGAAGCCCGCGACGAGCCGGCCGCCCGATAGGCAGTCGAGCATGGCGAACTCTTCGGCCACGCGGATCGGCGGGTTGTAGAGGGCGATGCTGTTGCCCAGCACGACGATAGCGGCGTTCTGTGTCCGGCGCGTGAGGGCGGCCGCCATTAGGTTCGGTGAGGGCATGAGACCGTACGCATTCTGGTGGTGCTCGTTGACGCAGATGCCATCGAAGCCCATCTGGTCGGCGAACTCGAGCTCGTCCAGGTTTTCGTTGTAGATCTGGTGGCCCTTCGCCGGGTCGTAGAGGTTGCTGTCAACGTCCACCCAGACGCTGCGGTTCTTCTCCCGGAAGTCATCCGGCAGGAAGCGGTAGGGCATCAGATGAAAAAAGTGCATCTTCATAAGCAATTCCTCCTCGCGAGCGTGTCTCGGGCCGTGCGCGGTCGACATTATTGCACGTTTAGAGGCTGATAGCACCCCGGCGCGGCGCAGGGCCATTCGGACTTCCAGTTGAGGCCATTTGGCCATTGTGACTGTTCCCACAATCACATAGCGTTAACATTGTGATTGTTCCCACAATCGCATAGGTGAAGGGGCCTCGGGACGCTAGTAAGGAGGGCGGCCAATGAGTACCCAGCCAGTCTCCCCTCTCGATGCGCCACCCGGCGCGAAGCCACGCAGGGAACCCCGTAAGACCCGCCGCGGATTCCTCAAAACGCTGGCCATGGGCGCGCCCATGGCAGCCGCCGCCGCCGGTCTCGGCCGGGCGGTCTCAGACGCGAAAGAGACGGACAGCGCGTTCCCTGGCGACCCCGCGGCGTGGCGCCAGCGCTTCCTGGCCGATGCCCGCAGTACGGAGGCTGTCGGCGTTGCCGAAGCCGACGCGGCCGTCCGCGACCGAGCGCAGAGCGTCATCCTCACAGAAGCCCTGCCTACCTCGCTGGCCTCACCCGCACCGGCGCCCGCGGCGGCCCCCGTTGCTGCGGACGCGAGCATCCTGGCCCGCATGCAGGAAGACCTGAAGCGGGCGCTGGCGAAGCCGATCGACCAGCGCAGTTGGGTGATGGCCATCGACTTGCGGAAGTGCATCGGCTGCTCTGCCTGCACCATCGCCTGCAAGGCGGAGAACCACCTGCCGCCGGGCGTGGTCTACCGGCCGGTCATCGATTTGGAGATCGGCGAGTATCCGAACGTGAGCCGCCAGTTCATCCCGCGGCCGTGTATGCAGTGCGACGATCCGCCCTGCGTACCGGTCTGCCCCGTCGGCGCCACGTACCAGCGCCCGGACGGCATCGTCGAGATCGACTACAACAAGTGCATCGGCTGCCGCTACTGCATCCCGGCCTGCCCCTACAGCGCGCGGACGTTCGATTTCGGTGACTACTACACGGACGGGACACCGGAGCGCCAGCCATACGAGGAGGAGCCCGCGCCGGAGTACGGCCGCAGCTGGCAGCGGGGCGAAGATGGATCGCCCATTGGGAATGCGCGGAAGTGCCAGTTCTGCCTGCACCGGCTGGCTGTCGGCATGCTGCCGGCCTGTGTCACCACCTGCATCGGTGGAGCCACATACTTCGGGGATCGGAACGACCCGGAGAGCCTGGTCAGCGAGCTGATCCATCGGCCGAACGTAATGCGGCTGAAAGAAGAGCTGGGCACGAAGCCCAAGACATACTACCTGGTTTAAGGAAGGCTATCATGGCAACCCAACAAACCGTCCGCCCTCTGCCGCGTCTCGACCGGCTTCCGTTGCTCCCCGTGGCCGCCCTCATCTGGTTGGTGGCGCTGGGCTTCGGAACCGTGGGGTTGTTCCAGCGAATAACAGAGGGACACGGACCCGCAGCGTACGGCAGCTACATCCCGTGGGGCATGTGGGTCGCCGCGTACGTCTACCTGATCGGCCTCTCAGCCGGCGCGTTTCTCCTGTCCGCCCTCGTGTACGTGTTCGATGTCCGGCGGCTGGAGCAGGTGGGCAAGCTGGCGCTCTTCACTGCGCTCATCGCGCTCATCGGAGCGCTCATCACCATCTGGCTGGACATCGGCCACATGGAGCGGTTCTGGCACGTCTACGTCTACGGGCGGCCCGTGTCCATGATGGCCTGGATGGTCTGGCTTTACACGGCCTACTTCGTGCTGATCATGGCCGAGCTCTGGTTCGCCCTGCGACAGGACCTAGTGCGCTTGTCGGCGCGTCACGACCTGCAGGGCCTCCTCGCGCGGTTCCTCACGTTCGGCTTCACCGACGGAAGCGCCGAGTCTCAGGCCTTTGACCGGCGGGCGCTCCGTACGCTCGGCACGATTGGCGTGCCCCTCGCCATCGCCTTTCACGGAGGCGTGGGCGCGCTGTTCGCCGTGGTGGCGGCGCGGCCGTTCTGGAACGCGGCGATCTACCCGGTCGCCTTCATCGTCGGCGCTCTCGCCTCGGGCGGCGCGCTGCTGACGGCGGTCGTCGCCTTCTTCTGGCCCGAGCGAGGGACCCGCGATCATCGAGAGCTGGTGTGGTTGCTGGGCCGGATGACGCTGGGTCTGCTGCTGGCCTATCTGCTGCTGGAGTGGGCGGAGTACAGCATCGGCCTGTACAGCGGCATCCCGCAGGAGGAGTCACCCTACCGCCAGGTGCTCACCGGCCAGTACTGGTGGGTGTTCTGGGTCATCCACATCGTCGTCGGTGTCGCCATCCCCGTGGCCCTGCTGGGCCTGCGGCCCCGCTCCGTACCAGGGGTTGGCATCGCCGCCGCGCTCATCGCTGGCGCGTTCGTGGCCGTTCGGCTCAACGTAGTGATCCCTGGCCTGATCACGCCCGAGCTGAAAGGCCTGGAGAACGCTTACACGGACAGCCGCCTGACCTTCACCTACTTCCCCAGCAGCATGGAATGGCTGGTGATGGTATTCGTGGGGGCGTTCATGGTAGGCCTCTTCTACGCCGGCTTCCGATTATTGCCTCTCACCACCACAAGAGAGGAGGGGAAATCATGAACGAGCGCAACGACTCTGAGCAAACCGAGATCCGTTCGGGACTGAACAGGCGGGACTTCATCAAGACTTCTGCTCTGCTGGGCGGCAGCGCCCTGGCCGCCAGCCAGGCGCCCTGGCTGCTCACGCACGGGACCGCCTCGGCCAAGTACCTCACGCCCACCAACGAGTACGGGCTGGCCAAGCCGGAGAACATCATCTACACCGCCTGCCTGCAGTGCCAGATCCGCTGCAACCTCAAGGTGAAGCTCCAAGACGGCGTTGTCGTCAAGATCGATGGCAGCCCTTACTCTGCGAAGCAGTTCCTCCCCAACGTCCCCTACGACACGCCTCCGGCACAGGCCGCCCTGATAGACGGCAAGGTCTGTGCGAAGGGCCAGGCCGGCATCCAGACGCTCTACGACCCGTATCGCCTGCGCAAGGTGCTGAAGCGCGCGGGACCGCGGGGCGGCGGCAAGTGGCAGACCATCGACTTCAACACGGCCGTCGACGAGATAGTGGACGGAGGCGACCTGTTCGGCGAAGGTCTAGTCGCCGGTCTGAAGGATGTCTATGCGCTGCGCGACAGCGACGTCGCGAAGGAGATGGCGAAAGACATCGACGCTCTGAAGAAGAAGGAGCTCACCGTCGACGCGTTCAAGGCGAAACACGCCGCCAACCTGGACACGTTGATCGACCCGGACCACCCAGACCTCGGCCCCAAGAACAACCAGTTCGTCTTCCTGCCAGGGCGCATCAACCGCGGCCGGGTGCACTTCGCCAAGCGGTTTGTGAACGACGGCTTCGGCTCGGTGAGCGTGTTCCCGCACACCTCCATCTGCGAGCTCAGCATCTTCGTCAACACGTCGGAGATGACGCGCAACCTGGAGACCGGCAAGGGCAAGAACCACTTCAAGGCCGACTTCCTCAACGGCGAGTTCGTCCTCTTCTGGGGCACTGGCTTCGCGGACGCGAACTTCGGTATCACGCCCATGGCGGAGCTGGTGACGAGGTCGCTGGTGGAACGGAACCTCAAGATTGCCGTTGTCGACCCTCGCCTGAGCAAGAGCGCGGCCAAGGCCTGGCGCTGGCTACCGATCAAGCCGGCCACGGACGCGGCGCTTGCGCTGGGCATGATCCGCTGGATTGTCGAGAACGAGCGATACGACAAGACCTACCTGGAAAACCCCAACGGCGACGCCGCGAAGGCGGACGGTGAGACCACTTCCACAGACGCCACCCACTTGGTGCGGACTGACAAGATGGAGCTCCTAAAGGCCGCCGACATTGGGTTGCCGCTGCCTCCGCCAGCGGAGCCAAAGGAGGGGCAGTCAGCTCCCCAGTTTTTCGTCGTGATGACGGAGGAGGGCCCCCAGCGGCACGACCAGGCGACGGCCGGCCAATTGGAGGTGGACACGACACTTGGCGACATCCCCGTGAAGAGTGTGTTCACGCTGCTCAGGGAGCGCGTCTTCGAAAAGACGCTGGATCAGTACGCCGAGATCACCGGGCTGTCTGTCCACGCCATCGAAGAGCTGGCAAACGAGTTCACCAGCCATGGCAAGAAGGCGTCCACAGAGATCTACCGCGGCGTCGCCCAGCACACCAACGGCTTCTACACCGTGCAGGCGATCAACACGCTCAACACCCTCATCGGCAACATGGACTGGAAGGGCGGCCTGGCTGACGCTGGCGGCAGCTGGGACGACCTGGGCCACAAGGGGCAGCCCTACGTCCTGGCCGACCTCCATCCGCACAAGACGAAGGCCTTCGGCGTCACCATGAGCCGCGAGGGCTGGAAGTACGAGCAGTCGACGTTGTTCGACCGCGACGGCGGCTACCCGGCCGAGCGCCCCTGGTTCCCCTTTGGTTCCGAGATGTACCAGGATGTCATCCCGGCAGCCGCGGCCGGATATCCCTACCCTATCAAGGTCCTCTGGACGCACTTCGGGACGCCGGCGTACTCCATCCCCGGCGGCGCCGAGCAGATCGCGATGCTCAGCGATCCGAAGACGATCCCGCTCGTCATCGCCAACGATCTCGTCATCGGCGACACCTCCATGTTCGCCGACTACATCTTCCCAGACGGCAGCTACCTCGAGCAGTGGGCGAGCCCGGGCGACGTGCCTCAGCCCGCGGCCAAGTCCAACCCCTTCCGCCAGCCAGCGGCAGCGCCAGTCCCGGAGGCAGCCACCGTCTTTGGCGATGAGATGCCCATCAGCATGGAAGCGATCATGCTCGCCATCGCCGAGCGGCTGCAGCTCCCCGGCTTCGGCGACAACGGGTTTGCCGAGGGAGTGGCGCTGAAGCGCCCAGAAGATTACTATCTCAAAGTCGCGGCCAACCTGGCGTTCGGCGACAAGGACGACGGCAGCGAACAGGTGCCGGACGCGGATGATGCCGAGGTTCAGCTCTTCGCGAACGCGCGCCGCCACCTGCCTCCCGCGGTGTTCAGCGCCGAGAAGTGGCAGGCGGCGGTCGCGCCGGAGCTGTGGCGTAAGGTCGTCTACGTGCTCAATCGAGGCGGCCGCTTCGAGCATATGAGTAAGGTCTATGATGGTGGCCACATGAGCCACAAGTTCGGTGGCGCCTTCCATCTCTTCATCGAACGCGTGGCGAAGCAGAAGGACAGCGTCACCGGCCAGCGCTACGACGGCCTGCCTCGCTACGACCCGCCGCTCTTCAGCAACGGAAAGCCGGTGGGCGACGAGGACTTCGAGTTCCAACTGATCACCTACAAGGAGTCGTTCGGGACCAACGGCCGCACGCCGGGTCTCTACTGGACCCAGACCTCGATCCGGCCGGAGAACTTCGTCCTGATCAACAAGCGTGACGCGGATCGGCTGAAGCTTGACGAGGGAGACAAGGTGAAGCTCGTCTCGGCCTCGCGGCCTGAGGCGACGGTCGACCTGGGCAACGGTCACAGCGTGCTCGTGGGGGGCAAGGTGAAGCCCATCGAAGGCCTGCGGCCGGGGGTGGTCGTCGTATCGCATCACTACGGCCACTGGGCATATGGCTCGCACGATGTCGTCATCGACGGCGAGAAGGTGAGTGGCGACGACCGCCGCGGCAAAGGCCTCAGTCCCAACGGCGCCATGCGCCTGGACGAGCATACCAAGACCTGCTGCCTGACCGACCCGATCGGCGGCAGCGCATCGTTTTACGACTCGCGGGTGAGCCTCGTAAAAGTGTAGCCCGAGATGACATCGGAGTCTCGGGCACCCGCGGCGGCTCCCCGCGCGCCCGGCCGGCCGGCGCCCGCCGGACGCAACTTGTAGCCTTGCCCGGCTTGGACGAGCCGCCGTGCAACTGGCGCCGAAGTCCGGCGGGCCGTATCCTGTGCAGCGAGCCGCCCATGAAGATCTGCTTCGTCATGTACCAGGGCAACATGTACTCGGGCGGGCAGGGGGTCTACCTCTACTACCTCACCCGAGAGCTTTCGCGCATGGGCCACGAGGTGCACGTGCTCGCTGGGCCACCCTATCCGACGCTCGCCGAGGGCGTCATCGGCCACAACATCGAGACGTACAGCTACTGGAGCTACCACCACGAGAAGCGGAACTTCCTCTTCGAGCGCAATCCCCTCTCGTACTTCCACCCGGTCAACTTCTACGAGTTCGTCTCGACGCGCATCGCGCTCTCGTCGCTGCTCCTCACGTTCAGTGTGCGGGCGTGGCTGAAGCTGCGCGACCTCTCGGGCGAGCATCGCTTCGACATCGTGCACGACAATCAGACGCTCAGCTACGGCATCACCGCGATGCAGTGGTCGGGCTTCCCGGTCATCGCAACGATCCACCACCCGCTGACGATCGATCTGCAGAACGCGCTCCGTCAGGCGCGTACTCCTTACGAGCAGGCCCGTCGCGTGCTGTGGTCGCCCTGGGTGATGCAGCAGGTCGTCGCGCGACGGCTGCCGCGCGTTATCGTCGTTTCGGAGACATCGCGGCGCTCCGTGCAGCAGGCCTTCGGTCTGGACCCGGAGCGCATGCGCGTGGTGCACAACGGTGTCGATACGGGGGTCTTCCGGCCGCTGCCGGACGAGCAGCGCAAGCCTGGCCTGATCCTCTACGTCGGCAACAGCGAGGACCGCAACAAGGGCGCGCGCTACCTCATTGAGGCGCTCCATCTCCTGCGCGACGAGCCGCTCGACTATCAGCTCGCGCTCGTCGACCAGAAGCGCGACCGGCTGAAGCTGGTGCCGCGCCTCGTCCAGGAGTTCGGCCTGCAGTCGCGCGTGCACTTCACCGGCCGCGTGCCGACAGAGCAGCTCGTGCGCCTGTACAACCAGGCGACGATCGTCGTCTCGCCCTCGCTCTACGAAGGCTTTGGTCTGCCGGCGGCGGAGGCGATGTCGTGCGGCACGCCGGTGATCGCGACGACGGGCGGCGCCTTCCCGGAGGTCGTCGATCACGGCGAGACGGGATGGCTTGTGCCGCCGGGCGACTCGCGATCGCTCGCGACGGCGATCCAGCTCCTGATGGGCGATCCGGAGCTGCGCGATCAGCTCGGCGCTGCGGGCCGGCGCTCCGTCCTCGAGCGCTTCAGTTGGCGCAAGGCTGCTGAGGAGACCCTGGCCGTGTACGAGGAGATGTTGGGACGCCGGCAGGCCGCACAGCCTGCCGAGAATCTTGCTACCCCAGCGTAAACGCGGGGGCATGGTTCGACCTCACCCCCAAGCCCTCTCCCACAGGGAGAGGGGCGATCGCAAGTCAGTGCGTCGCTGTTCGAGAGCTCGGGGTGAGGTCTTCGGATCTAGTCCAGCCGCTCGATGTCCACGATCTTCCACTCGCCGTCGATGTGGCGGAAGCGGTCGCGGAGGGTGAAGGGGCCCTGGTCCGTCTGGTACGTGATGTCGAAGAGGCAGTCCTCGCCGTCGCGGCCGGCCGGTGTGACGGCGGAGCCGAAGTACGTCCACGTTGTGTTGCCGAGCTCCATCGCCTTGGCGAAGCCCTCCGGCGTCATGCCCATGATCGTTGTGCCGATGTCGCCCGCTACGACAGCCTGGGCGTGCACTTGGGCGGCTTCCTCAGCCCCGGGATCGACGGCAACGTCTTCCATCGCTTCGGGTATACCAGGACGCCCGCTGGCGAGCAACGCTCGCCTTGTCCGGCGCTGCGGGCGTCGGTATCCTAGCGGCGAGCCGTTCAGGGAGGAGCGCGTTGCCCGATAACATCGTCACGATCGACTTTCGCCGTCACTTCCCGCTCGAGCGCGGCGACCTCGTGCTGGACCTGGGGTCCGGCAACGGCCGCCACACGATCGAGATGTGCGCCTGGCGCGTGCGCGTCGTCTCCGTCGATGTCGATCCCGAGGAGCTGCGCCGGGCGCGCTACTATCTCGAGACGCCGGCCGGCGTCTCGCCGTTCGATCTCGACGCGCGCAAGAAGCACCGCCGGAACAACCCGGGCTGGGCCGACTTCATCGTCGCCGACGCGCAGCACCTGCCCTTCAAGGACGGCATCTTCGACAAGGTGCTCTGCACCGAGGTGCTGGAACACATCCCCGATGACAAGCAGGGCATCCGCGAGCTCTACCGCGTCGCGAAGTCGGGGGCGGGTGTGGCCGTGAGCGTGCCGCGTTTCTGGCCGGAGCGGGTCTTCTGGTGGCTCTCGTGGGAGTACTGGCACACGCCCGGCGGCCACGTGCGCATGTACAAGCCGGGCGAGATGTACCTCTATCTCACGGCGCAGGGCTTCGATATCCAGAAGATGCGCTACCGGCATTCGTTCCAGGCGATCTACTGGTTCCTGCGCTGCACGTTCGGCAAAAACAACGAAGGGCGGCTGCTGCCACGCACGTGGATGCGCTTCATCAACTGGTACCATCGCGCGCGCCCGAAGGTGGTGGAGCAGGCGGAGGCGACACTGAACCTGATCGCGGGGAAAGACATGGTGCACTACGGCCGCAAGCCGGCCGGGCCGAGCGCGAATGGGGCGCATGCGCACGAAGAGGCGGCGCGGGAGACGCGAGTCCTTCCCTGACCGGCCGTGCTTGACCGCTATCAGGCCATCGATCCGCAGAAGCTCTGCCTCTCGCCGAGCGCGCGTGTGCTCGACGTCGGCTGCGGCACGGGACGGCACTTGCTGGAGCTGAGCCGGCTACGAGGCTCGCTCATCGGTCTCGACATGAGCCGGGAGGACCTGGGCAAAATGCGCTACTTAGCGCATCTCACGGCGAAGGAACGCCCGGTCGTGGCGATGATCGATGCCGTCCAGGGCGACGGCGAGCGCCTTCCTTTCGCCGACGGCCTGTTCGACTGCGTGATCTGCACCGAGACGCTGGAGCACGTGCCGGACGACCGTCGCGTCGCGCGCGAGCTCGTGCGCGTGCTGCGTCCGGGCGGCGTCCTCGTGCTCAGCGTTCCGGACGAGCACTCGGAGCGGCTGCTCTGGCGGCTGTCGCCGCGCTACCGCAACACGCCGGGCGGCCACGTGCGCATCTACTGCCGCGGCGATGTCGCCCGGCTGGCGCGGGAATGCGGTGCGGAACCCTACGCGATCGACTTTCGCCATTCGTTGGAGTCCGTGCGCTGGCTCGTCCACTCCGTCGTCGACAGGGAGTGGGGCAAGCCGGGCGTGATCACGCGCGGCATCCGCTGGCTGCTCGATACGCCGACGCACCGGAACTGGCGCGCGCTCGCGTGGTGCGACGCGCTGGGGAACCGTGTGCTGCCGAAGAGCATCGTGCTCTACGGCCGGAAGGCCACGGCGTCGTGAGAGTCTGCTTCATCCAGTATCAGGGGCATATGCTCTCCGGTGGGCAGGGCGTCTACTTGCACTACGTCTCGCGTGAGCTGGCGCGCATGGGCCACGACGTGCATGTCATTGGAGGCGTGCCGTATCCAGATGTTGCCGACGGCGTGCAGCTCCACAAGCTCAAGAACTTTAGCTTCTGGAGCTATCTCGACAACTTTGACGAGTACGCCTACCGAACGCATCCGCTCCTCTACTTCCATCCCGTGAACCTCTTCGAGTTCGCGACGACGCGCTACACGCTCGCGTCCCTGCTGAACATGTTCAGCCTGCGCGCCTACCACAAGCTGAACGAGCTCGAGCGCGAGCGGCCGTTCGATCTGATCCACGACAACCAGACGCTGGGCTACGGCATCTGGCTGATGAAGCACCGCCCCCGGCATGTCGTCGCCAACATCCACCACCCACTCGCGATCGATCGCGAGAATGCGTTGCGGCAGGCGCGCGGCCTCGGCGCGAAGGTCTCGCGGCTGCTCTGGTACCCCTGGGTGATGCAGCGCTGGGTCGCCGGCAGGCTCGATCGCATCATCACCGGCTCGGACGCGTCCGCGGACTCCGTCGCGAAGGCGTTCGGTTTCGCGCGCGAGCACATTCGTGTGATCCATGACGGCGTGGAGACGGACGTGTTTCGACCCCTGCCAGGCGTCGAGCGCGAGCCGAACCGCATCCTCTTCGTCGGCAACAGCGAGGACCGCAACAAGGGGATCTTCTATCTGTTGAACGCCCTGCGAACGCTGCGCGGCCAGGTGCCCTTCCATCTCCGTGTGATCCACCACCCCGGCTCGAAGGGCGCCGAGCGTCAGGTGCAGGAGCTGGGTCTGCAGGGCCGCGTGACGTTTCTCGAGGCCCTCTCCCGCGAGGACTTGGTGCGCCAGTACAACCGCGCGCAGATCTTCGTCTCGCCGTCGCTGTATGAGGGCTTCGGGCTGCCCGCGGCCGAGGCGCTTGCCTGCGGCACTCCCGTCGTGGCGACGTCGGCGGGCGCGCTGAGCGAGATCGTAGCGGATGGCACCGGTGTTCGCGTGCCACCCGGGGACGCGAACGCGCTGGCCGCAGCGATCCGATCGCTGCTGGAGGATCCGGCGCGCTGCCGGGTGCTCGGCGACGCCGGCGCGCGGCACATCCGCGAGCGCTTTAGCTGGCAGCGCACGGCGGACGAAACGCTTGCGCTCTACGAAGAGGTCCTCGGCGTGCGCGAGCTGCGCCGTCCGCTGCGCGACGTTTCGTCGATTGCGCTCCCTCCGCGCGAGTCGGTGCAGTGAAGGTCTGCTTCCTGCTCCACCAGGGCAGCATGTACTCGGGCGGGCAGGGC
>CAYQLM010000042.1:18933-25462 GCA_964418365.1 uncultured Dehalococcoidia bacterium | reverse complement strand
GACGATGCGGTTCGCGTTCTCGACGATCGCCTCGATCTTGCGCCGGTTGCGGATGACGCGCGTGTCCTGCACGAGCTTGTCGATGTCGGGGTCGCCCATGCGCGCCACCTTGTTGATGTCGAAGCCCTTGAACGCCTCGCGGGTGCCGGGCCACTTGCTATCAACAACCTTCCACGACATGCCGGTCTGGAAGACGGGCCGGCTCATCGCCTCCAGGTAGTCGCCCGCCGTCTTGGGCGTGATCTGCTTCGGTGCGTGGTGTTCGGTTTCTTCGCGAGCCATTTCGATAACCTCCGGGGCTTATCGTAGCAGGGCGCGTCAGAGAAGGCGAAGGCCTGGCGAGCCGCGCAATCGAGCGAGGCGCCCTATGGTGAGAGGCGCGGTTTGTCTCGACAGATTCTTCGCTTCGCTCAGAATGACAGAGAGTGTTATTTCACCGTGATCGTCCCCGCCATGCCGGCGAGGACGTGGATCGTGCAGTAGTACTGGTACGTGCCCGGCTGCGCGAACGTCACTTCATAATAGAAGCGCGGGAAGCCGATGCCCATGATACCGGAGCTGAACTGCGCCTCCGGCCCGAAGCCCGCCGGCGGGTCCTTCTCGCGTTCGGCGTCGGGGTTGATGATGAGCCGGAAGCCGGTCTTGCCGGCGACGGGCTTGATGATCGGGAAGGCGGGCGGCGCGACGCCCGGCGGCGAAAAGACCACATTGTGGAAGTCGCGGTCGCTGTTCCAGAAGACGACGCGGTCGCCCGCGTCCACATCGAGTGAGCCCGGCGTGAAGCCGAGCACCTGCGCGTGCGGCGTGTCGAGGCCGACGCTCACTTGCCAGACGCTGCCACCGCCCGCGCTGTTCTGCGTGTCGCGTTCGGTGCGAGCGCTCGCGGCGACATCGCGCGCTTCTTGCGCGAAGCGCTGCTTGAGCTGCGCCGCCTCGTCGTCGAGCGCCTGCTGCGACGGTACCGGCGCGCCCGGCGCATCGACGACGATCTCGCCGCGCATGTTGAACGGGTGCACCATGCACAGGTAGGAGTAGATGCCGGCTTTCGTGAACGTGAGCGAGTATTCGCCGGGCGTCGGCACGCCGAGGAAGCCCGAGTTCGTGTACTGCATGCCGTCGTACGTGTCCTGGTTGTCGGAGCCGAGCGCGTACACCGGGTTGAACTCCCTCGCGCCGGGCGTATCGGGCGCGGGGACGAGGTAGTCGCTCTGACCGATGTTGAGCTTGCCGTCCGGGAAGAATGTGATCGTGTGGCCCTCGTAGCCCTGCGCCGTCCACGTGATCGTGTCGCCTTCGCGGATGTGGACGGTCGCCGGCATGAACTGCTCGATGTCGAACGCGCCGTCCGTCGTGCCGGCGAAGACGTGGAACGTCGCTTCCCCGGCCGGTGCGAACGACGTGATCGGCGTCGATGTCGTCACGGGGCCGGTCGCGGTGGGCGAGGCCTTGTGCCCGCCGCCGCAGGCCGCGAGCAGCGCAGCCACGGTGGCGAAGACGATTGTTCGGCGCATGAGGGAACAGTAGAGCGATCGGCTGAGCGTGTCAAACGCGTGGAATCGAGTGATGTGCTTTCTTCCACGAGAGGCCCAACTTGTCTCGACAGATTCTTCGCTTCGCTCAGACTGACAAGAGAGAGAGAGCTCGGAATGACGAAGTACCGTTCGCTAGAATACCAGCGCCATGACGCAGCAGGAGCAGGGGCCGGTACACGCGCCGGAGTTTCCCCCGAACGTCGCGTGGCTGCAGGGCGGGCCGATCACGATGGCGTCGCTGCGCGGCCGCGCGGTGCTCGTCGATTTCTGGGACTACACCTGCGTGAACTGCCTGCGCACGCTGCCGTACGTGAAGGAGTGGCACCGCCGCTATGCCGACCTCGGCCTCACGATCATCGGCGTGCACGCGCCCGAGTTCTCGTTCGCCCACCACATCGATAACGTGCGGCGCGCGGTCGCGGAGCAGGGGCTCATGTACCCGATCGTGCTCGACAACGACCACGCGATCTGGCAGGCCTACGCGAACCGCTACTGGCCCGCGAAGTACCTCATCGACCGCGAGGGCTACCTGCGCGCCTATCATTTCGGCGAGGGCGGCTACGGCGAGACCGAGTCGGCGATCCAGTAGACGCGGCTGATTTTGAGAAAGTAAAAAGACAGGGTGATACTGCAATCAAAAATTGGATAGATAACCAGCTAAACGGGACTTCGGTAACAGTTGTTTTGGTTGGAGACAAAACTTGTGATAGTCGGTGGGTAAAGTATGAGATTAAGAAAAGTATAGAAAATCGGAAACGGATTACTTGGAATTGATATAAGTAAAATAAAAGATTTGAATGGTAACACCTCAGAGAGGTGTGGCAGGATTCCAGAGGGGTATGATTTTACCTTTGGAATAATGATGACGGGTATCACAAAATGGGAGAGTGGATCGAAAAAGCCGCAAAGAAAGCGGGTCGTTAAGCCAAGTGTGCAAACCGTCGCCAAGATTGCCAAGTCGTTAGGCGTTCCAATGGAAGATTTGGTAAAATAACCATATGAAAAAACTTCATTTTTCAATCCTCATAAACACATCTAAAGCAAGAGTCTGGAGCACCCTCTGGGAAGACAAGACATTTCGCGACTGGGCAAACATCATTGACGAAGGACAATATATGGTTGGAGAAATAAAAGAACGAAACGAAGTGCAGTTTATTTCCTCCGTGTCCGGTTACGGCGTAACGAGTTTGGTCGAGAAGCTTGCTCAGCGCGAGTTTGTGTCATTCAGGCAGATGGCGGATACAAAGGACAGTGGAGATCAGGAACGGGAAAAGGAATGGACTGGCGGAACGGAAAGTTATTCGCTTGCGGAAAACGAGGGTGTTACCACCTTGACGGTCAGTATCGACGTTCCGCCCGGGCAAGAAGAAACGTTTAAGATCAGATTTCCCAAAGCTTTGGAACGGGTGAAAATTTTAGCGGAGAAAAAAGAGTAGGAATTTACCGCCGAAGAAAAATTTGAAATCGTGCTTTTCGCTCCGGTTCTAGGGAGCCAATCCCCGCCGTTTTATAATATTTCCTAAAAACGACGGGGATTTGTGCGCGAATGGGAGGGTGGGTCAAGCACATACAGATTTGTTTGTGCCTGGCACAATTCCATATTCATTGAGTTACCACCACCAGTAACCGAAGCCACGGAGTTTAGAGCTACCACCAAACGCAGAGAGGAAGCGCCTCGTCTCGCCACAGTCGCTCCTGCGCGAGGCGTTCCCCGAGGCGATCCTGCCCGCGCTCATGGAGCCGATCCGCGACGAAGACAAGCCGGGCGCGGTCTGCTATCGCGTGACGCCGGAGCTGTACCTCGGCTACCGGCAGGGCCGCATCGGCAACACGGCCGACATCGCGCCGGACACCGTCGCGACGTACACGGACCTTGGCAAGCACGCCGAGGGTTTCTTCTTCCTCGAAGGTGACTGGCTGCTGACGGCGGAAGCGGCGGCGCGGCCCGTCGGCGCGCAGGGCGAGAGCCGCCTACACCTGCGCTACATGGCCAAGGACGTCAACGTGGTGATGATGCCGCCGCTGGTCGACCGCCAGGGGCGCATCGAGCTGCTGCAAGACGGACAACCGCTCGCGGCGGAGGATGCGGGCGAGGATGTCAGCATCGAAGATGGCAAGGCGATCGTGCGCGTCGACGCGTCGCGCATGTACCGACTCGTCAGCAACCGCGAAATCGATACGCACGAGCTGACGCTCGTCACGCGCAGCGACGGCATCATGCTCTACGCGTTTACGTTCACAAGCTGCGTGGCGGCGAGTTCGACCACGCAGAGTTGACTAGAGAAGCTCGAGGCTCGAGGTTCGAAGCTCGACCCCTCGCCCCGACCCTTCGCCTCGCTCAGGGTCACCCCTCTCCCTCAGGGAGAGGGGCCGGGGGTGAGGGAGCGACGGCTACGTCAGCTCTGCGCCGCCCGTTACGTTGATCGCTTCGCCGGTGATGTTGTCCGCGCGGCAGAGGAAGACGGCGGCCTGGCCGATGTCGTCCGCCGTCTGCGGACGGCGCAGCGGGATGCGATCGCGCACGAACGTCTCCCACGTCTCCTCGATGTTGCCGCCGCGCAGCGCCGAGAGGGCGGGCAACAGATGATCGCGCCACATAGCGGAATCGACCACGCCGGGGCAGATCGCGTTCACGGTGATGCCGAGCGGCGCCAGCTCCAGCGCCAGCGACTGCGTGAAGCCGATCACGCCGAACTTCGTCGTGCAGTAGTGCGCAACGCCGGCCGAGCCGCGCCGCCCGGCCTGCGACGACATGTTCACGATGCGCCCCGCGCCCCGCGCCACCATGTGCGGGATGACGGCCTTGCTGCAAAGGAACGTCCCCTTCAGGTTCACATCGATGACCAGGTCCCACTGCTCCTCCGTCATCGCCGCCACCGGCGCGACGCCGATGACGCCTGCGTTGTTCACGAGGACATCGATGCGGCCGAAGCGGTCGAGCGCGGCTTGCGCCATCGCGGCCACCTGCGGCCAGTCGCGCACGTCGACGTGCGCGAGGAGCGCCTGCACGCCTTCCGCCTCCACGAGCCGCTGTGTCTCCTCCATGTCGCTTTGCACGGACGGCAGGTCGGCGATGACGACGTGCGCGCCCTCACGCGCAAGCGCGAGCGCGATCCCGCGCCCGATGCCGCGCGCGGCGCCGGTGACGATAGTGACGGAGTCCTTGAGTTCCATGGCGATTCCTCCTCCTCACCCGTAGGGGCGACCTTCAGGTCGCCCGCAGGATATCGATGTTCGAGATGCGGCGGGAGGCCATGAAGGCCTCCCCTACATTTGGTGCTGGCGATCAGTAGCAGTCCGGCAGCGCATCGAGGCGCCAGAGGCCACCCGGGCCTTGCGTGAGCTGCCAGGTGCGCTCGACGTTCTCGGAGCCGGTCGCGCGCGTGATCTCCAGAGCGACGGAAACAGACGCTTGGTCGCCGTCCATCGATGGCGTCTGGCTCTTGAGCACCACGTCCCGTCCGAGCGCGAACAGCGCATCGATCTGCTGCTGCGCCACGTTGCCGGCGATGAGCGATCGCAGCGTCACGGCGTCCTTCTCGCGGCAGGCGAGCACCACGTTCTCGATCGTGCGGCCGAGGTCGCTGCTGAGGACCGGCGTCGGCGTGGCGGAAGGCGCTGGTGGCGCGACGGTCGCCGTCGGCGCATGCACCGTGCTGCTGCATGCGATCAACAGCGCGGTGATGACCGATGTTGCGGCTGTTGCTGCGCCGAAGCGCAATCCCTGACCCGTGGCCCTTGCCCCTTGACCCTAACCGAGGGCGCCCTGCTCGCGGAGCGCGCTGATCTTCTCCCACGAGTAGCCGAGCTCCTGCAGCACTTCCTCCGTATGCTGCCCCAGCTCCGGCGCGGCGGGCGCGATCTCCGCCGGGGTCTCGCTAAAGCGCCAGGGCGCGCCGACAACGGGGATCCGCCCCTGCGTCGGGTGGTCGACCTCGACGATGTACTCGTTCGCGCGCACCTGCGGGTCGTTCACGAGGTCTCCGTAGGTGGCGACCGGCGCGCAGATGCAGTCGGCTTGCTGCAGGAGCGACATCCACTCGTCGCTCGTCTTCGTCGCGAATGCCTCGTCGAGAATGGCGTAGAGCGCATCGATGTTGCGCATGCGCTCCATGTAGCGCGCGAAACGCGGGTCGTGCTCCAGCTCCGGCTTATCGAGCGCGGCGCAGAACGCCGGCCAGCGGTTCTCCGGCAGCCCGCCGACGACGACGTACGAGTCCTTCGTCTTGAAGACGCGCCAGATCGTCGGCAGGTAGTGATGGCCGCGGCCGGCGCGGCCCACCCAGCCGTGCGCGATGAAGTACTGCAGTTCCCAGGCCTGCATCGCCACCTGGCCGCCGAGCAGGGAAGTATCGATCTTCTGGCCCTGGCCCGTGCGCTCTCGATGGAAGAGCGCGCTGATGACGGCCATCGCCAGATTCGCTGCGCCTACGTAATCGGCGATGGCGGCGCCGGCCGGCAGCGGATAGCCGTCGGGCTCGCCGGTGACGCTGACCAGGCCGCCCTGCGCCTGCGCGGCGAGATCGAACGCCGGATGCGTCGCGCGCGGGCCTTTCGCGCCCCAGCCCGACGCGTGGCCGTAGACGATCCGCTCGTTCACGGCGCGCAGGTCGTCGTAGCCGATGCCGAGGCGCTCCATCACACCCGGCCGGAAGTTGTGGATCATGACGTCGGCGCCGGCGGCGAGGTCGAGCACGATCGCGCGCGCGCCGTCCTTCTTGAGATCCAACGTGATGCTGCGCTTGCCCCTGTTGTGCGCGAGAAAGTACGGGCTGAATCGCTCTTCGCCTTTCACGCCGAGTACGCGGCCGAGATCACCGAAGCGCGGCGCCTCGATCTTGATCACGTTGGCGCCCATGTCGGCGAAGATCAGCGACGCCTGCGGGCCCTGCTGATAGACGGTGAAGTCCAGGACGCGGATGCCTTCCAGCGGCCCCATGATGGCTCCTTTCGCGGGGTGCCCATAGCGTAGCGGCGTCCCTGGAACTGGGGCAAGG
>CAYQLM010000042.1:0-18833 GCA_964418365.1 uncultured Dehalococcoidia bacterium | reverse complement strand
CGCCATATCATGAGCCGATGCACCGAGCGCCACGACGGCTGCGTTCTCGCGGGTGAGATGGCCGGTCCCACTACGATCCGCATCAATCTCAGGGCCGTCCTGCCGGTGGCGATATTCGCCCTGATCGTCTTCATCATCATCTTCGTGCAGCTCTGCGGCACGGAGGACGTCAAACCCCTCACCGATCAGACCCCCCTCGCTCAGGCGACCCGAGCACCAACGTTCACGCCCGGCCCCGGCGCGACGGCGGTCACGCCCGGCCCCGGCGCGACGGCCGCGCCCGCCGGTCCGACGGCGACCGCGGTATCCCAGGCCGGCGCGGGCGACAGGGACCAGGTGCGTTCGCAGGACCTCACCCAGCTTCAGGCAGCTCTGGCGCAGTACAAGACGGAACACGACGACAAGTACCCGAGTACCGGCGGTGGCATCCAGACGCTCTGCGTGTATAAGGATAATGATAAGGGGTGTGCGTTGGAGGATGTGCTCAGTACGCTGCCCGTAGATCCGCTGGGCAACGCGGCAGAGGACGGCTATTGGTACAAGTCCGACGGCACCAGCTACACGCTCTACGCCCAGCGCGAGTCGACTGCCGTGCCCGAGTGTCCCGACCACCCGCAGCATCTGCAGAAGTTCAAGTCGCTGATGTGCGTGCTCTCGCCATAGGCACGGAGACGCACGGGCGGAAGCGGCCATCGATTGGCCGGCCGTAGCAGACACGTGGTCCAGTTCTCGATGTCTACCGTCCGTTTGCCGCGCCCGCGGCTTCCGCAGTGGCGCGTCTCGCGCGGCGAGCTGATCGTCGTCGCCTTGCTGACGGCCGCGGCGATCGTGCCGCGTGTGGTCGACCTCGCCGGTGTGCCGCCGGGGCTGCACGGCGACGAGGCGTGGACCGGCCTTCGAGCGCGCGACATCCTGCGCGGCGTGCAGGTAGGCCCGTTCGACAAGGTCCACGGCCTCGGCCAGCCGGCGGGCATGGAGTACCTCACGGCGGCGTTCGTCAAGGTCTTCGGCAGCAGCATCCTGACGCTCCGCTTACCGATGGCGCTGCTGGGCGCGGCCACGGTGCCGCTGACGTACTGGCTCGCGCGCGAGACGTTCGACCGCTGGACGGCGGTAATCAGCGCCGCGCTGCTGGCGTTTCTGGGCTGGCACGTGCACTTCAGCCGGATCGCGCTGCCGCCGATCTCCTGGCCGTTCTTCGAGGTGCTGGCGTGCGTGTTCATGGTGCTCGCGCTGCGCTCGCGTGCGTGGTGGCAGTTCGTGCTCGCGGGCTTGTTCCTGGGCATGGGGATCTACACGTACAGCTCGTACAACATCTTCGTGGTTGCATTCGTCGCGTTTGTGGTCTACTGGCTGCTCACGCAAGAGCTGGGACGGCGGCGCGAACTGCTGATCGGGATCGGCGTGACGTTCCTGGTCGCCCTCGTCGTGGCGCTGCCGATGCTGCGGTACATCGAGGGCCACCGGCATACGTACTTCGACTATCCGCGCGGCATCTCGCTCTTCCGGAGCGAACAATACAAGAAGGCCGATGGTCCGTTGGGCCGCCTGGATGTGATCGCCGACGCGGGGCGCGACTTCGAACAGCGCGTCGTGTTCCGAGCAGAGCCCGACTTCAGCGACGGCGCCGGTTACGACCCGATGTTGAACACGCCGTTTTCGATCCTGCTGGGGTTGGGAATTCTCATCGCGCTGTGGCGCTGGCGTCAGCCCGGAGCAGCCTTATCGATCCTGATCCTGCTCATCGTCCCGTGGGCCGGCATCCTGACCGTGGGCGGAGGGATCGTCCGCCGCGCCGTTGGCGTGACGCCGTTTCTGGCGATCCTCGCCGCGCTGCCGCTCGCGGAGCTGGTGCGGCGCACGCAGCTTGCGCGGCCGGCCGTGCGCGGCGCGGTGTACTGCGTCGTCGCCGGAGCGATCATCACCGTGGCCGTGCTGGACACTCGCGCCTATTTCGGCGACTTTCCGGACTCCGACGTCGGGCATTTCGTCTTCGTGCCGGAGCTCGTCGCGGCGTCAAACTACATGCACAGCCACGCGGACGGCGCCCAGGTGCTGTTCTACAGCGATCGCTGGAGCCTCAACTATGAAACGAGGCGCTATCTCGCGCCGGGCATCGATGGACTCGACCGTTCGAAGGAGTACGGCAGCACATACAGCCTGGATGCCGACCGCTCGCGGGACGAGCTATTCATCTTTCTGGGCGCCTATCGAGACCGGCTCGCGGAGCTGGAGCAGACCTACCCCGGTGGCAAGCCGTATGAGGACAAGGACTCCAAGGGCAACGTGATCTTTGTGGCGTACTACTTACCGAAGGCCGACGGCGCGCTGCCACCGACGCCAACGGCGGGCCCGGTGACGCCCACGCCCGTTCCGACGAGCGTTGCGGGCGGCGATACCCGCGACGCGACTCGCGTGCAAGACATCGCTGCGCTCACGCAGGCGCTGTCGCAGTACTTCGCCAAGCACGGCGGCTACCCCGATAACGGCGGCAGCATTCAGACGCTGTGCACGTACAAGGACGGCGATGTCGGCTGCAAGCTGCAGGAGTTTCTGCCCACGTTGCCCAAGGACCCGGCCGGCGATTCCACCAAGAACGGATATTTCTACCAGTCCGATGGCGCCACGTATACGATCTACGCCCTCCGCGAGTCATCGCTCTTTCCGGAGTGCGAAGAGAAGCCGTCACACCTCGGGTCGCTGGCGTCCGTGCTGTGCGCGCACGGCCCGTAACTAGATCAGCAGCGCCCGGAGCTGGCGCGCGCCCACCACGGCCTTGTCGTCGCGGCAGTTGTTCATGAGCAGGTGCACCTCGCGCGTCTCCGCCGCCAGGTGCTCGATGCGGGGCACCCACTCGCGTAGCTCGTCTTCGCTGTACAGGTAATCGAAACGCTCCGAAGCGGGGATGTTGCGCTTGGCCCACATCGCCGTGTTGCGGCCGTGGAAGCGCACGAGCGCGATATCGGCCGTCGCCTCGGCGATAGGTGGCACGCTCGTCGGAAAGCCGTGCGGCTCATCGACGCAGATGAGCGGCAGCTTGCGATCGCGCAGGAAGTCGAGTGTGCGATCGGCGTTCTTCTCCGAGAGCCACGTCGCGTTCCGGAACTCGATGGCGATGCGGTACTGCGGCAGCCGCTCCTTCGCCTCGGTGATGCAGTCTTTGCTCTCGCGTCCGGGCAGGAACCACGGCGGAAACTGGAAGACGATGACGCCCAGCTTGCCCGCGCTATCGAGCGGCAGCAGCGCGCTCGCGAACCGCGACCACACGTCATCGACGGCGGCCGGGCGCAGATCGCGGGGGTACAGGTTCTTCTTCTCGGCGAGCGCGCGCGGCAGCGCACCGCGAATGTCCTTGGGGAGCGCGCTGGGCGGCGTCGGGTGCTGCGTGAGCATCCGGAAGGCCTTGACGTCGAACGTGAAGTTGTCGGGCGTGCGCTCCACCCAGAGGCCGGCGTTCTTCTCCGACGGCAGCCCGTAGTACGAGCTGTCGACCTCGACCAGCGGGAACTGCTCGGCGTAGTAGCTCAGCCGCTCTTCCGCCGACTTCGCAGCGGCCGGGTAGAAGCGCCCGGAATCGACGAGCGTCTTATCGGCCCAGGAGCAGGTGCCGGTGAGGATGCGCGCCGTCACGGAGTAAGGGTCAGGGGCCGAGGGGCAGGGGTCAAGCGCCTCACCGGTCATCCGAGCGAAGCGAGGAATCTCGCCGCGCAGAGGAAGGCGATGGCGAGCCGCATCTAACCGGTCGATACTAGAGGGACGGCCTTGCTAGACGCCTCTTGACATGTTTTGGTGGATGTTCCCGGTCGGCCTGATGCTAATGACAGCCGGAGTAGTAACCGCGCTTCGGCCCGCCATCATCACGTATGCCGCTGAGAAGTGCAACAAACGGACGGCTGAGTTCTTGGCGAGGCTGGGATTCCGACACTTCCTTGACACGTGGCCAGCTGAAGTCCGGCGCATGAGGATTTTCATTCCGATCGGCCTCTTTGTGATCGGGCTGGGTTGGTGCATCTTCGCAATCCAGAGCCTCTAGGAGCTTCTGTCGCACGCTACCCTTCGATCCGCACGATGTCCTGCGCTCCGTCGACGCCCCTCACCCCGACCTTCGTTCGCCCCTCTCCCCAGGGAGAGGGGCCGCGGCTACCGCGCCTCGGATCCGCTCCAAGACGGACGGTAATGATGTTTCTACGTGCTCCGACGGAATACGTAGTACGCGGAAGCCCGCGGCTTCAAGCAGCTCGTCGCGCTGCCGGTCGGCGGTCTTCTGGAACTGATGGATCGGCCCGTCAACCTCAATGACGAGCTTCTCCTGATGGCAGTAGAAGTCCGCGACGAACGGACCGATCGGTTGCTGTCGGCGAAACTTAAGGCCGGCGAGGCGTCGGTTCCTGAGAGCCTCCCAGAGCGTCGCTTCGGTGGGCGTCGAGTCTTCGCGTAGTCGGCGAGCAACTTCCACCATTCGCTCGAACAGCTCTTTAGAGATCTGCGCGTCGATGTTCAATCTCATCGACGCTCCTGTGTGCCCCTCTCCTCGGGGAGAGGGGTCAGGGGTGAGGGGAACCTCTTCTGATCGTCGACGTTCAATCTCATCGGTGCTTCTCTGACTCCCCTCTCCCGGGGGAGAGGGGCAGGGGTGAGGGGCAGCCTCAGTCCTCTATTCGCACGATGCCCTGGGCGCCGTCGACGGTGATGCGCTGGCCGTCCTTCAGGAGCTGCGTGCCTACCTGCGTGCCGACGACGCACGGGATGCGGTACTCGCGCGCGACGATCGCGCAGTGCGAGAGCACGCCGCCGGAGTCGGCGACGACGGCCTTCACGCTCGCGAAGAACGGCGTCCAGGCGGGCATCGTCATCTCGCAGACGAGGATGTCGCCGGGCCGGAGCTTGTGCGCCTCCGCCAGCGTGCGCACGATGCGCGCCGGCGCGGTGACGGTGCCCGCAGACGCGCCGATGCCGGTGATGACCTTCGGGTCCTTCGATGTCTCCGGCTTCACGCCGAAGAATGTGGTGACGAGCGGGTTGTTGCGCATGCTCTCCGGCAGCGGCGTGCCGAGCTCGCGCGGCGGCACGACGGCGGTCCAGCGCACGCGCTCAGCGCGACGCTCTGTCGTGAGCGCAGCCCAATCGCGCGACTTTGGAGACGTCAGCGCGGGACCGAGCTCCTCGTACGTGAGGTAGAAGACATCGTCGCGATCGGGTAGCGCGCCGGCCTGCGCGAGGCGCCGGCCCGCGTCGAGTAGCGGACGGCGCGTGAGCACGGTGTTCATCTGATCGATGTAGAAGTTGTGGTTCTCCTGGATCGGCAGGTACTGCTGGGAGACGCCGAGCATCATCTCGAAGATCGGCTTCGCCTCGTTGCCGTCGAGCCGGGCGAGCGCCTCGGCGACCATGCGTTCGCGCTCCTCGACGCACTGGCGCTCCTTCAGCGCCGGGTCTGCATCGTCCGGCGCGCCTAGCATGGCTTGCAGCGCTGCGAGCGGGATCGCCGGGTCTTCAATCCACGCCGGATCGGCCAGCTCGAAGGCGTCGCTGCGCCAGCCGTACGCTTCGAGGTAGCGCTGCAGCTCTTCCCAGAACGGCGGCGCGGACTTCTGCAGCGCCTCCGGCAGCTCCGCGACGGGAGTGCCGGCGAAGAGCTTGGCGACGGATGGCTGCGCGAGCGCGCGACGGCTGAGGTCCCACAGCGCCTTGCCGGCTTCGACGCTCTTGTTCTCGAAGCCCTGCAGCAAGAGATACGGCTCGTTGCCCTGCGGCTTGCCGAGAAGCTGCTGGTACACTTCGGCAAAGCGGCTGGCGGCGCCCATCACCGGGATCACCGCCTGCATGTGGACGTCCCACATGCGCTTGCGAATGCGTTGCGTCTCATCGATGAAAGCGAGGAGGTCCGACACGCTCATCGCGGTGTAATCGGCGTCGCGCAGGCGCTGGTTCGCAGCCTGCACCTCCGGCAGGTATTCGTTCTCCCAGGTCTGCGTGAGCGCGGGCAGGCGGCGCATGAACTCCGCCTCGACATCGGGCCACCAGGGTGGCGGGAACTCGGTGGCTTCCTTGAGCAGCTCGAAGGAGATGTAGAGGTACCCGTTGATCGGAAGCGTCTGGTAGTTCAGCGGAATGGCGACGGCCTGGAAGCCGCGGCTCGCACCTTCGGCGAAGCAGGGCGCCTCGAAGGTCGCGGTGAGCGGCGTCACCGGGTGCGGGAAGTGCACCTGGTCCCACGTCCAGAACGCCGACTCCATCGCCGGTTCTGGCCACTGGACAGGAAAGCCGGGCGGGATCGGAATTGACGCCGTCGTCATGGGCTCGCGGCATGGTAGCAGCGGCCCCGAACGGGTGGCAAGACAGCGCGCGCCGTCGCGGTATGATGCGGACGATTCGACCAAGCCGAGGAGATCGATGCGACACAACATTCCTGAGGCAGAGGCGCGCCGGCTGCTGGGTGGCGGGCCGGTGGTGCTGGTGACGACGCGCTGGCGAGCCGCGTCGAACGTGATGCCGGCGGCGTTCGTGACGCCGCTCAGCTTCGATCCGCCGCTGGTCGGGCTGGCGGTCCACCCGTCGCGGCACACGCACGACATGATCAAATACAGCGAGGAGTTCGCGCTCAACATTCCGAGCCGCGAGCTGCTCCACCACTGCCAGTACGTGGGCAGCGTGAGCGGGCGAGAGGCGGACAAGTTCGAGCTGACGAAGCTGCCGACCCTGCGCGCCCGGCGCGTCGAAGCGCCGCTCCTGGAAGGCTGCCTGGGCTACATCGAGTGCGGCGTAGCGGACGCGTACACGGTGGGCGACCACACGCTGTTCGTCGGCAGGGTCGTGGCGGCGCAGGTCGAGAAGGACGCCTTCGGCGAGACGTGGCTCCTTGAGGACGATGACCTGAAGCCGCTGCACTACCTGGGGCTGAACTTCTACGCGCTGCTGGGCGGTCGGCTGGAGGCGCGCGTGCCGAGCGCGGAGACCACCTCACCCGAAGAGCAGATCGAGCGCGAAGCCGAGGCCGCGGAGCGAGACGCCGTCGAGCGGCGAGAGACCGAGGAGCGGGAAGCGGAGGCGAACGGATGACAGCAAGCGCTGTAGAGGCGGGTTTCAAACCCGCCCCTACGCGTGACAAAAGTGACAGACAGCGAGCCGCGGCGGCGACCTGCGGTCGCCAGGGCGCAGCTAAAGCTACGCCCCTACGACTCCTTCGAGCTTCTAGCCTCTAGGCTCCAGCTTCCAGACCGGGGGGTTGACAAGCTCGCAGAATCGGTGTTATCGTCTCTCTCAGAACACTCGTTCCGAAAGAAAGATCGGGAGGGACACTGCCGTGAAGGGACTTTCCACCAAGCAGAAGTCGATCCTGGACTTCATCCGCCAGTTCATCCGCGACAAGGACTATCCGCCGAGCATCCGGGACATCCAGATCGGGTGCAGTATCAGCTCCACCTCGGTGGTGGACTACAACCTGAAGGCGCTCGAGCGGCTGGGTCATATCCGGCGCGACCGGGAAGTCTCGCGAGCGATCGAGCTGCTGGACGGCCGCGGCCGCAGGCCCCAGACCGTGCCGGTGCCGATCATCGGGACGATTGCCGCGGGGGAGCCGATTCCCGTGCCCTCCCCGGACACGTGGTCGGGCGTCGACTACGACAACATGGTCGAGGTAACGCAGGACATGACGAACGGCAAGGAGCATGTGTACGCCCTTCGCGTGAAGGGCACCTCGATGATCGATGCGCTCGTCAACGACGGCGACCTCGTGATCATGGAGGCGACCAGCTCGGCCGACAACGGCGATATGGTCGCGGCATGGCTGAAGCGGGAGCAGGAGGCGACCCTGAAGCGCATCTACGTCGAGGACAGCCGCGTACGGCTGCAGCCGGCCAACGTGACGATGCAGCCGATCTTCACTGAGCTGGACAACGTCGAAGTGCAGGGCAAGGTGCTCGCGACGATCAGCCACCGCGGATAAGAGCCAGGCGATTCTCCCAGCCGGCGGTATACTGCGGCTGCAGGATGGCGCAGCCGTGGACGATTTCCTCCTCGAACTACGAGACCTCTCGGTTCACTACAGCAACGGCACGAAGCGGCTGAAGGCCGTCGATGGCGTCAGCTTCGGCCTGCGCGGCGGCAGCATCCTCGCGCTCGTCGGCGAGAGCGGCTGCGGCAAGACATCGATCGCCCTCTCGATCCTCGGGCTGCTGCCGGACCAGGGCAACCTGGCAGGCGGCGATGTGCTCTTCGAGGGCAGATCGCTCGGCTCGATGTCGCCCGACGAGGTGCGCCGGCTGCGCGGCCGCGAGATCTCGATGATCTTCCAGGACCCGGCGAGCGGCCTGAACCCGGTGCTGACGATCGGGAAGCAGGTGGAGGAGATCGTGCGCGTGCACACCGCCGCGCCCAAGCGCGAGGCACGCCTGCTGGCGCGGGACGCGCTGCGCCGCGTCGGGCTGGCTAACCCGGAGGAGCTCGAGAAGCGCTACCCCTACCAGCTCTCCGGCGGCATGAGCCAGCGCGTCCTGATCGCGATCGCGACGGTGCTCAACCCGAAGGTGATCATCGCGGATGAGCCCACGTCCGCGCTCGACGTGACGATCCAGGCGGGCATCCTGCACGAGCTGGGGCGCCTGCGAGACGAGCGAGGCATCTCGATCCTGCTGATCACGCACGACCTGGGCATTGTCGCGCAGATGGCGGACGAGGTGATCGTGATGTACGCTGGGCGCATCGCGGAGCAGGGCGCGACCCGCGACGTGTTGCGGACGCCGCGCCACCCCTACACGTGGTCGCTGCTCGGGACGCTACCCCGCCTCGATCAGGAGCGGAGGCCGCTCGCCGCGATCCGTGGTTCGCCGCCGGACCCCTCGGAGCTGCCGGACGAGTGCGCCTTCGTGCCGCGCTGCCGGAAGGCGATCAACACCTGCCGGACGGAGCCCGCGCCGGCGCTCAGCGAGCTGGCGCCGGGCCAGCGCGCGGCCTGCTATAACCCTGTCGTGCACCCGCAGTAGCGCGCGCCGCGGCGAGCGCCGCCAGCTCGAAGATGAGGAGCTGCAGCGCCGACTCGTCGTCCATCAGGCCGCGCTTCACACTCAGGTCGGCATCGAGCAGCTTCCGGTACGCCTGGCGCAGCCGGTCGATCGTGTAGAGCGGCGCTTGCTGGAGCAGTCGCTGAATGACGAAGCCCTGCACGCCGAGCTGCGCGCTGATCTCCGGCCCGCGCACGCGGCGTTCGAGCAGCTCCTTCGCGAGCAGGAGTAACCGATACTGGCGCGCGATCATCGCGAGCAGCAGCTGCGGCGCTTCGCCCTCGGAGAGGAGGCGCTGGAGGAGATCGACGGCGTCGCGCGCGCGGCCTTCGATGACGGCGTCGGCCATCGCGAAGACGCTCGGGTCGCGGGCGAGGCTGACGAGCGAACGCACGTCGTCCTCGGTGACAGGCGCGCCGTTCGCGTACGTCGCGAGCTTCTGCAGCTCGCTGTCGAGCGTCCAGAGCTGGTTGCCGACGAGGACCGCGAGCGTCGCGACGGCGCGCGCCTGTAGGGTGACGCCGTAACGCTCGGCGCGGCGGTTGATCCACGCCGCGACATCGCCCTGAGCGAGCGGCTTGAACTCGCGCGCCTTGGCGTGCGGCCGGAGCGCCTCGAGGAGCGGGTTGCGCGCGCCCGCCTCGCCGTCGAGGACGACCAGCGTGGTCGTCTCCGGCAGCGCCGGCAGCGCATCGACGAAGCGCTGCCAGGGGCCGAGCGCACCTTCGTCGTCCGTGGCCGCGCGCCGTTTCGTGCGCCTGCGATCGCGCTGCGAGCGCTCGAAGCGGCCGAGCAGCCCGTGCGCGATCACGAGTCGATGGCTGCCCAGGAAGGGCACCGTCTGGCACACGGCGAGGAGGTCGTCGGGCTTCGCATTCGCCCCGTCGACGTGGACGGTGTTGTCGGCGAGCTGGCCGTCGGTATCGAGCTCGCGCGCGATCTCGGCGAGCGCCTCGTGCGCGCTGAAGCCGTCCTTGCCGTAGAGCACGTGGACCATCAGTCCAGCTCCGCCTTCCAGCCGAACCAGACCGCCGCGCCGACCGCGAGGAAGATCAGCACGCCGGGCCAGGCCATGTTCAGCGCGAAGTCCTCGATGCGGCTGCCGCCGCCTTCGCTCGACGCCGTGGCGGCGCGATACGCGGCGAAGATCGCCGCCCCGCCCAGCCCGAGCGCCACGGCGGACAGCAGCAGCAAGAGGTCTTCTCGGAGTTTAGTCATCGCTTGCGCAAGTGCGCTCGAGGCTAGAAGCTCGAGGCTCGAATGGTGGTTGAACCACTGGTTCCAGCCTCTAGCTTCCAGCATCTAGCGTCCAGATGGTAGCCTGCTCCCGTGCTCATCGCGGCGATCGTGCTCATGGTGATCGGCTTCCTATTGTACCTGGGCGCGTTCTCGCAGGGCCCTGGGCCATCGATGGCGGATAAGCCCATCCAGGCCTGGATGTTCTTCGGCGCGACGGCCTGCATGGTGACGGGCTTTCTGCTGCTGGTAGTCTAAGGGTACTGCTGCGTCCAGGTCTGCCGGCCGTCGGAGGTGGCGAGGATGAGAGAGCCAGCACGATCATAACCTGACCCTACCACCCAGCCCTGTGAGAGCGTCACGAAGAAGGCGGCGTCGACTGATGACAACGTGGGTACCGCGGAGGAAGCCCACGAACTGCCGCTGTCAGCAGTCGTGGCGAGCCGCACGTTCAGGCCTCTCTGGCAAGGCCCGCACCCCGAAAGCAAGAGCGCGCCGCTAGAGCCGATGATGCTCAGGCTTCCCCCGTTGCCTGACATGACCCTGTCCCAATTGCTCCCGTTGTCCGCGGTCCGGAACAGGAACGTCCGTACACTATGGCCGTCAATAGGCCCGTAAGCAAGCGCCTATGTAACGCCGCGCCCGCCGCATCCTATTAGGTTTACTCCGGACACCGGCCAGTCGCCCACGTTCGGCGGCGTGACGAAACTCGTTTCCCACGTTCTGCCACCGTCGATCGTGTGCACAACTGAGCGGCCTTCAGCCGCCCAACCGTCGTCCGCATCATTGAAGCAAAGGGAATGTAGGGAGACTACTTTCGGGAGAACTGAAAGTGTCGTCCAGCTGCCGCCACCGTCTGCGGACGCCACGATCCGCGAATTATCCGAATGGCCAAAGATCGCGCGGCCTTGCTCTTCATCAATGAACTGTAGGGACCCAATCGGCTCCATTGAGCTATAGATAGACTCCCATGTTTCCCCGCCGTTAGTCGTTCTCACGATCGACCATTTGTAGGCATTCGAAACGAACGTGCGCACTAATGCCCAACCCGTCGATGGGCTTATGAACTGGAGTTGCGTCACGTCCCCAGAACTGTCGACCCGCTGTTGCTCCCATGTCGCTTCTCCATCGCTTGTTGCGAGGATGGCACTCTGACCCCCTGCGAGGATGCCGCCAACCCATCCGACGCGACTATCGACAAAGTAAGCTGATTGTAAGGTTGCAAGTGGTGCGGACGAGCCCCCGGTGCGCAGCAGCAGAAACGCGAACAGGGCCAGCCCGCCACACGCCGCCGCGATCGCCCCGCCGCCCAGCGCCCAGGCCGACTTCCGCCCGAGCAGCGCTACAGGCGATAAGACCGCCCCCCACCACGATCGCTCCGGTCGCCAGGCGGCGGCTTCTTCTCTGGTCGATACGCAGAGCTTGCTTAAGATCTCGGAGACGTGATACTTCACGCCTTCGATGCTGATGCCGAGCTGGTCGGCGATCTGGGGGTTGGTCAGGCCTCCGCGGATGAGCTCGAGCACTTCCTGCTCGCGCGGAGTGAGCAGCTCCGGAGATCTGGGCCGGCCGCGTTTGCCCATGGTGAGAAGAGCATAGGGCAGATTCGCGGGAATTACACTCCCCTATGGGCCGGGAGCGACTTCGTGGCGGGAGTGCATGGGAGTCGAACCCACCTAGGACGGCACAACCGCCCCACGACGGTTTTGAAGACCGCAGAGGCCACCGGGCCCCATCCACTCCCGAGGGCAGTCTACGTATCGAGGGGTTTCGGCGACAAGCGCCGCGTCGGCAGGCGCGGCGGCTGTTGCGCGCTCGCGCCCCGCTCGGCCCGCGTCAGCCGCGGCTGATAGTGCGGGTCGCCGCCGGAAGAGGGCACCTTCGGCGCGTCGGGCGGCTGCGAGCCGTCGCGGAAGTTGAAGTACGCCCACACCAGGCAGGTGACCAGCGTGAACGCCGCGACGAGCGAGACGGCGAAGATCACGCGACCGTGGATCGCCGCGTCGAAGCCCTGCGCTTGGGGGTTGAGGATGACCCAGGAGAAGAGGAACGCCGGGATGGCGAAGAGCGGCAGCCAGATCAGCTTGTACCAGCGGAAGATCTTCGCGCCGTCGTTGAAGCGAATGGGGATCATCGTGAACAGCAGGCCCTCGATACCGCCGGCGAAGATGAGCGCGGCGCTGTCGCTCGGCAGGTGTGCCCACCAGTGCGCGCTGCTCGCGCCGTGGTGCCGCAGCGGTACCAGCAGCGCCCACGCGGCGAGGCTCACGGCGAGCAGCAGGACGGCGGGAATGGCGACGGCCTGCGCCGAGTGGCGATGCTCCATCTCGGCGGCGGCGAGCACCGTGGCGGTCGCGACGAACCCGTACATGATCGGCGCCTGGAACGATGTCAGCCGCGACAGCAGCACGAAGCCGCCCGCGAGGAGAATCGCGACGGGATAGAGGCGGATGCCGGCGGGCGTCTGGAAGCGATGGCGCGTGATGAGCGCCTCGCCGCCCTCGCCCACGTATGTCATCACGCCGACGCTGATGACGAGGCTGCTGAAGAACGCGGCCGTCTTGCCGTTCAGGCCGAAGCCCGACTCGTTGAAGCTGTAGATCAGGCAGGTGACGCCCAGCACGAGGAGCGGCCCAACGACCGCCGTCAGCAAACTCGAGCCGCCCGTCGCCCCGGCGCTCTGCCTGCCTGCGAAGAGAGCGCGGAACGGCGACATGAGGCGCATGCCGAGCGCCTGCATTTCGACGCGATGATCGTCCAGCGTGTTGTTGAACACCGTCGAGCCGATGAGCAGGATAATCAGCAGAATGATCGCGAGCAGGATGTTCGTGCCGATGACCTTGGGATTGTGCGAGATGTCGTTGAACGAAAGAACGCTGCCCGCCGTGCGCGGCTCGGGGCCGGAGATGTAGCCGCCACCGTAGACGTGGTACAGGTGCTCTCCGCCGGCCGCTCCTCCTGCGTTCGACCCGCCGCCTGGCGGCTGTGTTGCGCCGAGCACGCTTGAGACCAGCGTTGCAGTAGGTGTAGGGGCGCGCGTGCTGGTCGCCTTCGGCCGAGTCGGCGAAGGTTGCGATGCGCTTCCCGCGCCGCCGCCCCCGGAGGTCGGCGTTCGTGTGCTCGTGGGCGCGGGCGGTGGCGTATCGGTCGGCGCAGGCGGCGGCGGTGTATCCGTCGCCGTGGGCGCGAACGGCGTGTCAGTCGACGTCGGCACCGGCGTCGGCGTGCGCGAAGGCGTCGCGGTCGGCGTGTTCGTGTGCGTCGTAGTGAACGTGGGTGTCGGCGTATCGGTGAGTGTAGGTGTGAACGTTGGCGTCACAGTGAACGTGATCGTCGGCGAGAACGTCGGCGTCGCGGAGTTGGTCGTTGTTGGCGTGAACGACGGCGTCCGCGTCGCTGTCGGCGAGCCGAGCGTCGGCGTGAACGATGGCGTGCGCGTCACGGTTGCCGAGCCGCGGGTCGGTGTGAACGGCGGCGTGCGCGTCGCCGTGGGCGAGCCGGGGGTTCGTGTGACCGATGGCGTGCGCGTCGCCGTCGGCGTGCGCGTCGGCGTGAACGAGGGGGTGGGCGTGGATGTCCCAGTGGGTGCGAAGGACGGCGTGGGCGTTACGGTCTGGGTTGCGCTTGGGGAGGGCGTTGCATTGGGCGTGAACGTCGCGGTCGACGTTACCGTTGGCGTGTTCGTCGGCTCGGGCACACCGCCGCGCACGTGGAACACGTACCGACCTGACATGTCGCTATCCAAGCTCCTGTGGACCAAGCCGGTGTCGGTGTTCGAGTCGAGAAAGGCGCCGTTGACGGCGGAGCCTGGCAGCTCGAAGAAGGTGCCGGGCAGCCCGCTGCCGTTGGAGTAGCCGGCCCGGGCCGACGAGCCGCCCAGACATGATCCATCGCCGCCGCTGGCCTCGCCCGCTTCCCACTGGATGGCGTTGTAGTTGAGTTCGATATCGAAATCGCCCGCCGCGATGTCCGAGCGATCGATCAGCACCACCTGAAAGTAGTTCAGCACCGATGTGTTGGCGTCATAGCAACCAACCCCGGGCCAGTTGACGCCGAATGCAGCATGACCGTCCGAAGTCTCTCCCGAGCCGTACGTGACGACATTGCCGATGCTCGTGTCGACGTCCGCGAAGAAGGGCGCGATGATGACCTGCTCCGTGCTCGTCAGATCAAACGGCGTGTATTCGCCCAGGGCGGAGTCAAGCGTGACGTTGCCATTGTTGTTGACGTAGAGAGACGAGTACGTCGTGCCGAAGAAGTCGAGGGAGAAGCCGATCGGCACCAGCCCGGTCGAGTCGTCGTCATTTCCCGGGAAGCTGTTGGCGTCGAATCCCGGGCGCATCGCGGCGCTTCCGGCCGTGCCGGGCCCTTCAGCCCGCGCCGCTAGGCCGACGGTGGTGAGCGCAACGAGAACGAGCGTGGCGAGAGCGCCTGCCGCGAACAGCGCGGCTCGCAGTTGCCGTCCGGGACGGACATGCCCGCGCCGAGCTGTCATTCGATGAGCTCTCCCCAATGAGTACTAGTCCGCGCGAGTGTAGCGCCTCATGCGCAGCGCATCAGCTGGCCGAACGCGTCGGGCGGGGGGACGATGAAGTTGCGCCAGTATAGCCTGGCGGCGTTGGCTCAGCAACTTCGTCAGCCGTGGCGGAGCGCGCGCACCCTGCGCTTCGTCCGGATCGTCTTGGCGTCCTTGGGAACAATGCTAATCGAGCCGTCGACTTCGAGGACGGCCAGCTTCACATCGGCAAGGTCGGCCACGCCGTGCTCGCGCATCGCCATCAGCACCTCGTCCGCATTGAGGCGCTCGCGGCGAAGGTGCTCGTCGATGAGGTGGCCGTCGCTGACGAGGAGCGTCGGGGAGCCGAGCAGCGTGCGCTCGAAGATGCGGCTGGAGACGCCGACGTACGACACAAGGGCGTTCGCCGCGACGAGCACGGCTGCGGCGAGGATGCCGCCGATGAGCGATGTATCGGGGCCGACCATGGCGTTCTGCACGGCGTTGGCGATGACGAGGATGACGACGAGATCGAACGGCGTCATCTGGCCGATCTCGCGCTTGCCCGCCACGCGCAGCGCGACCAGCACGAAAACGTAGATGACGGCGGTGCGGACGACGATCTGCCAGGCGGGCGTTCCGAGATCGAACATGGGGCCACCTCCTGCGGCGATGCTGCAATCAGCATAGCCACGGGGGGCCTCGAATGGGCGGCCCTCAGCGGGGGCTCGCTACTTCAGGCGGATCGGCGACTGCGGCGGGTGCGGAGCGACGCAGGTGCTGCCGTGGCGGCCGAAGACGACCTGCAGGTCCTGGGCATCGATGTCGCCGTCACTGAGCTTCGGCGCGGCGGGCTCCAGATCGAACCGCCTGTTGTATAGCAGCTGGCCCGTCTGCGAGCCCCAGCGGAACGCCGTCTCTTGCGCGTCGCGGACGTCGACGGCGCAGTCGGCGTTCACGTCGCCCTCCAGGTAGCGGAGCGTGACGTCCGCGTCGGAGCAGAGGGCCGTCGCGATCGGGTGGCCCTGCAGGTCGCCCAAGTCGCATTCCTGGTTGATGAGCTGGGTGGCAATGCCGTTGTCCTGCGAAGCGACGAGCATCGAGTAGACGTCGGCCGTCGGCGTCACGCGCACGACGGCGAGGACGCCCGGGCCCGTGATCGGGACGCCGCTCTTGCCCTTGACGTTGCAGCGGAACTGCACGAAGCCGTCTCCGCTCACGGTGGCGCACGTCACGTCGCTGCGGAGCACACCGCCGACCTTGAACAGAGCGCCGGGCTCCACGGTCACATTGACTAGCTTGCGGTCGAAGCGGACCTCGAACTCAAACGAGCCGACGGTCTGCGCTTCGCCCTTGGGGCTGATGCTCGTCACTGTCGATCCGAGCACCAGGTCGAAGTCACGCTCGCCGACACCGGCGGCGGCGTTGGTACAGGCGCCGACAGGCCGGCACAGCCAGAGGTTGGCCAGGCCGGGCAGCTTCACCACCGGCGGCAGGCCCGTCCCGAATGGCGTTACCGGCGTGGCCGTTGGGGTTGGGGTGTCGGTGGGAGGCGCCGGCGTCTCCGTCGGCGTCCCTTCGCCTACCACCGTGCCCAACGTCGCGGTCGGCGTGAAGGTATCGGTCGGCGTCGGCGTGAAGGTATCGGTCGCAGTCGGAGTGAACGTATCCGTCGCGGTTGGCGTGAACGTATCCGTCGCGGTCGGGGTGAACGTGTCCGTTGCGGTTGGCGTGAAGGTATTCGTCGCCGTCGGCGTAAAGGTGTTGGTGGGCGTCGACGTCCTGGTCGCCGTAGGCGTGAACGTCCTGGTCGCTGTCGGCGTGGGTGTGCGCGTCGGCGTGAAGGTATTCGTCGGCGTCGGCGTGAACGTCCTGGTCGCTGTCGGCGTGGGTGTGCGCGTCGGCGTTTCGTCTTCGGTCAGCTTGATGCTCCGGTCCTGGTTCTTGTTGCCACTATCGTCCAGGCTCTGGGTCCTCATGTGGAAGGGCGAGCCCGAGATCGAGCCGGCTCCGTTGGAGGCGCCCCAGTAGGCACTCTTCGCGAGGTGGCCACCCCACACCAGCTCGACGATTGAGTCGCAGTTCGGACTGCCGCACGAGTTGGCCGTGAACGTCACCAGGATGTCAGCTTCGCTGTCGCCGGTGGCAGACCCGCTGTGCGTGACCGCCGAGATAGCGGTAATGGTGCCGTTGTAGATCGTCAGGTTCCGGCTTACGCCGGCATCGCTTATGGCGCCGTCTACGGTGAGCGAGCCCTTACCAGCGGGGTTGAAGCTGTCGCCTGGCAGAGGGAATGTGCTCACCGGGCCGGGCGGGCAAGTCGATGGAACATGGGCTGAGCCCGAGCACGGATCGGCGCCTGTCTGCGTAACGTTCCAGGTTGTGAGGAAGTCGAACGCCTTCGTCCCGTCCTGCGTGAAGTCATAGTTGATGTGGATGGTATGACTGACCGACGGATCGAGAGTCGAAAGGAAGAGCCTGTAGGGGACGGAGTCACCCTCGCTGTAGTCGGAGTTTGTGTGGTTGAGGTTTCCGTTCTGCCAGTCACAGTGCAGATCAACGAACTGAGGATTGCCGTTCGAGCACTGGTCCAGGTCGACGGTTTGGTCCAGGAACTTCGTGCTGGCGAGTAGCTTCGACTGATCGCTGTTGTAGACGTCCAGCACGTACTCACCATCGATACCGTTAGCGAGCACCCAGTACAGCGTGAAGTTACCGTCGGCGTCGACCTGCACCGTCTTCTGGTAGACGGCGTTGTTTGGATAGGTGAGGACCACGGGCAAGAGCTGGCCAGCCTGGGACTCGAAGCCGCAGCCGTCAATGCGGACGATGTCGCCGGGGTAGTAGTCCGGTTCGTCGGTCACCACATGGGGCGTATTCGGAGATGTTGCGCACGCGGCGTACACGTCCACGCTGCCTCGCGAGGCGAACGCGACGACGAAGACGATGATGGCGGAGATGCCGAGGATCCCGGCCAGGCGCAGTGCCATTAAACGTCCCTCCTCAGCGACGTAGTCGCGAGCGCGCGCAATATGGAGGCAGCCCTACTACCTACGGTCGGGCACTCCTTGCCTCAGAGGACCGAGTCGGACGATGGGACAGCCACCGGACGCTTAGAGTGTAGGCACCCTGCAGTATTCCGTCAAGACCGTTCCACGCGGAACCTGGAGCCGGCTCAGTTAGGAGGCGGAAGTCGGGTGGTGAGAAGGCTGCGGGTGAGATGAGGCCTGCTGGCTATCCCTGGAAGTGGTCGGTGATGTAGTGGTCGGCCCGGATCGCGGCGGTGGCCCCGTCGCCGGCGGCGCTCACGACCTGGCGGGCGGAGTTGACGCGGATATCGCCCGCGGCGAAGAGCCCCGGCACCTCGGTCTCCATCCAGTCGTTCACGTAGATGTGCCCGCCTTCGTCCATCTTGACGTAGCTGCGGAGGTGCTCGGAGTTCGGATGGTGGCCGATGAAGATGAAGATGGCGGCGGCGTCGAGCGTGGAGTCTTCACCCGTTACCACGTTGTGGAGCTTGAGCCGCTCGACGGCGTCTGCGCCCTCGATCTCGGTGACGACCGTGTTCCAGATGAACTCCATCTTCTCGTTCGCGAAGGCGCGCTCTTTGAGGATGGCGCTGGCGCGCAGCTCCTCGCGCCGGTGGATGACGTACACCTTCGACGCGTAGCGCGTCACGAAGAGCCCTTCGTCCATCGCCGCATCGCCGCCGCCCACTACCGCGACGACCTGGTCCTTGAAGAAGGCGGCATCGCACGTCGCGCAGTAGGAGACGCCCTTGCCCGTGAGCCGCTCCTCGCCCGGCACGCCGAGCTTGTTGTAATCGGCGCCGCCGGTGATGATCAGCGCCTTCGCGGAGAAGTCGCCCTCGGTCGTGTGCACCACATGAACGCCTTCGCGACGCTCGAGGCTGGTGACGTTCGCGTAGGCGACCTCCATTCCGTACTTCACTGCCTGGCGCTGCATCGTCTGGCCCAGCTCGAAGCCGTCGACCTCCTCGATGCCGGGGTAGTTCTCGATGATGGAGGTGAGCGCGATCTGGCCGCCCGTGACGTTGCGCTCGATGAGCAGCGTGCTCCTGCGCGCGCGCGCGGCGTAGAGCC
>CAYQLM010000041.1:0-25471 GCA_964418365.1 uncultured Dehalococcoidia bacterium | reverse complement strand
GATCGCGAAGGCCCTGCAGCCGCTGGCCCATCGGGTTGCGCATGCCGCGCTGCAGGAGGTTCCGCAGCGCGTGCTGCAGGTCGCCGAAGTTCATCAGGTCGTCGGTGAGGGATTCGAGAAGGTCGTCCGGATCGAGCGGCGGGATCTCCTGCGTTCCGTCCCACTCCGAGTAGCGAAATGACAGCGCCATAGTCGATCAGCTCCGATCCCTACGTCCGCGCCATTATACCGTTTCGGGCCGGGAGGCAACGCCGGATGGCTCCGCCAGCAGCTCGGCTATCGTTACGGCCCGCCCCCATTCGATCGAGCGGTTCGCGGCGATGCCCGTGAGCGCCGCCATCGCCCCCGCGCGCGAGCCGGCCAGGTCGGCCGCGAGCGGTCCGCCGCGGAAGATGGCATCGAGCAGAAGGCGGTCGCCGCCGCCGTGGTCGCCCGATGCTGCCTGCACCTCAATTACGCGCGCCGGCCGGAAGTGGGGCGTGAGGCGGATCTCGAGCCGGGGGAGGCCGGCGCGTCCCGGCGCGCGTTCGAGGAGATCGGCCTCCAGGCGGCCGCGGTCGCCGTTGATCGCGAGGCGGTACCCTTCGAACGGCACATGCGCGTTGAGCGAGTAGCTCATCATCGCGCCGTTTGCATAACGCACGGTCGCCGCCATCGTGTCGTAGATATCGATCTCGTCCGCGAACACGCAGCCGTCGCGGTGATAGCCGTCGTCGGACTCGGCGTCGAGGTAGAGGGCCTTCGTGTACGGCTCGCGCGTGATGTCGAAGTAGAACTCGCACGAGGCCTTGTACTGGCACGTGAGGCACCGGTCGCCGCGCTCGGCGCGCGTGGGGCCGTAGAACTCGCGCTGCCCCCAGGCGAACACCTCCTGCGGTTCCGTGCCCAGCCACCAGTTGATCAGATCGAAGTGGTGGCTCGCTTTGTGGACGAGGAGGCCGCCGGAGTTCGCCATGCGGCGGTGCCAGCGCCGGAAGTAGTCGGCGCCGTGGCGCGTATCGAGGTACCAGTGGAAGTCCACCGAGAGGACGCGGCCGATGGCGCCGCCCTGGACGAGCTCGCGGATCTTCATGTGATGCGGCGTGTATCGATAGTTGAACGTGACGGTGACGCGCCGCCCCGATTTGCGCTCGGCGTCCAGGATGGCGCGCACGTTCGCGTCGTTTACGGTCAGCGGCTTCTCGGTGATGACGTCGCAGGCGGCGGCGAGTGCCTTCAGGATGTACTCGTGGTGTGTTCGGTCGATGCTCGCGACGATGACCGCGTCGGGTCTCGTTTCGTTCAGCAGCGCATCGAAGTCCGTGTAGGCGGGTAGGGCGGCGCCCAGCGTCTGATTGCAGAGCGCCATGCGCGTCCGGTTGGTGTCACAGAGCGCCACCAGCTCGCCGGCGTCCGCATAGTGGCGAGCGAGGGGGCGGGCGTACATCGAGATGCCGCGCCCGCCGCATCCGACGAGGGCGTATCTACGGCGAGCTAGTCCTCCGGACGCCACTTGTCTTCTCGCCATTCAGCCGCGGCAGGATGCCATATCCACATTCTCTCAGCCATTGGCTGATCTGACTTGAGAAGGCGGTTTAGCTCCGGCACCCAAGCGTTAGGCTCCAATTGCGCCGTCGCAGTCAGAATGCCGCTATGTCGCCTGCTAAACAGGCCCAATATACGTAGAGAAGTCCATAGCCGGTGAAGGTACCGGTAGTCCCGTTCATTGAACGTAATCAGAGTGCGCTGTTCTTTGGAAGCCTTGGCAAGGTGCCAAGCATCGGTTCTGCCCGGGCCCACTTCACCTGCGAAGTGCACCGTATATGACCGACCTCCTGAAGAGGCGACACAAAGTTAGAGAAGTCTTCGTCGATGTACAGGTTGGCCATGAGCGGCTGACTTAGGCTACGCCAGCCAGCTTCTGATCGATTTCTTCCCTATACCGATCATAGAACCAAAGTGCAACGTCCACGTCCTCTGGGCGTAAGACTTGGCCATAGCGCGCGAGCAGCGCTTGCTTGTCCCCCCCCAGTTGCCGCAGCCATTGAACAACGAACCACACATGGATCCCCGCATCCCCAACGAGGACGTTAAGAGGACTTGGGTATACGGGATGTTTGTAATCGCCGAGGGTCCACGCTTTGCCGCGGCCAGCGAGCGGCGCGTTCTTTACGACCCGACCGGTTGGCTCTTCGGGTGAATAGTAGGTGTAAGTCTGCCGGATCGCGGAGCTAACCACGGTACTGGGTCTTGCCGGAGACTTTGTCTTTGTTCAGCCGCTTGTTGAGGTGCAGGCCTTCGAGCACGAACTCGACGGCGGCAGCGATGAGCGCGATATTCTCACCCGGCTCCAGCTTGGCGACGGCGCGGTCCAGCCCATCGACCTGCTTCACGATCTTGATGTAGTCCTTCGACGGCAGCGTGTCTGCGACCTCGACCGAGCTGCCCGACTTGAACTTCGTGACGACCTCCTCAAGGTCGACGACGTTGAAGTGGCGGTTGAAGACGGCGACGGTGGCGCCCTGGATGAACTTCTCCATGATCTGCTCTTCTTTGCCGTCCTCGACGGTGTCGAACTCGATCTTGCCGCTCAGCGTCGGCATGATGTGCGGCAAGTCGCTGATGCGCGGTACCACGTCGCGCTCGTTCGTGCGAATGGCGCGGCGGAACGCGTTCGCGAGCAAGCTCTCGTAGTCGGCGATCGACGCGCGCACCGAGACGCCGGAGCGCTGGTTGACGTCCGGGCTGCGCCGCGCGAGGCGCGTGATCTCCGCGACGATCTCCTTCATGTAGTCGGGCACCGTCACCTGGTACTCATCGTCCTCGAACGCGCTGTGCTCCTGGTCCATGATGCCGATCTCGTGCACAACGCTGCGCGGGTAGTGTGTGCGGATCTGCGCGCCGAAACGATCGCGCAGGGGTGTGATGATCCGGCCGCGATTGGTGTAGTCTTCGGGGTTCGCGCTCGCGACGAGCATGATGTCGAGCGGCAAGCGGATGCGGTAGCCGCGGATCTGCACGTCGCGCTCCTCCATGATGTTGAGCAGGCCGACCTGAAGGCGCTCCGCCAGGTCGGGCAACTCGTTGATGCAGAAGATGCCGCGGTTGGTGCGCGGGATCAGCCCGTAATGGATCGTGAGCTCGTCGCTCAGATAGCGGCCCTCGGCGACTTTGATCGGATCGACCTCGCCGATTAGGTCCGCGATCGTGCTGTCGGGCGTCGCGAGCTTCTCGCCGTAGCGGCGCTCCTGGTCGATCCAGACGATCGGCGTGTTGTCACCCTGCTCCGCGATGCGGTCGCGGCAGGCTTTGCAGATCGGATCGAACGGGTTGTCGTGGATCTCGCAGTCGGCGATCGCAGGTATCTCCTCATCGAGCAGGTTGACGAGCAAGCGCGTGATGCGCGACTTCGCCTGGCCGCGCTCGCCCAGGAAGATGACGTCCTGGCCGGAGAGCACAGCGTTCTCCAGCTGCGGGATCACCGACTCTTCGTAGCCGATGATGCCCGGCAGGATTGCTGTCTTCTCGCGGATCCGCTTGATGAGGTTGTGACGGATCTCTTCTTTGACGGAGACCACCCGGTAGCCAGATGCCCGCAGCTCACCGATGGTCTTCGCTCGTGCCTCTGTCATGTCCTGTCCCGGCCACGCGACGCATTGCCGCATCCGCGCTGGCCAGACTCCTCTCTAACTACGCGCTCACCCGATTCCCAAACGTGTCGCCAGCGGGTCTGCGCTCGGATCAAGTCGCGGCTGCTGGTTCCAAGCATCCATTATATAGCCTGGCCATCCCGCTGCCACCCGGCAGGCGCGCTGTATCTGTTATGACCAAAGCTGAACCTGCGCTCGTGAGGGTGTACACTAGTGGGCGGAACCAGGGATGGTCACCGAACAACAAAGCGACGAAGATCTCATTCGGAGAGCTGCCGCTGGGGAGGGAGCCGCGCTCCGCCAGCTCTACGATCGCTACTTCCCGTACCTCTACGACTACGCCATTCGGATTGCGCGCGACCGGGACGCGGCGGCGCTCGTCGTGCAAGCTGGCTTCCTCGGCGCGTTCCAGGCGCTCGGCCACCCCGACGCGATCCCTTCGTTCCGGCTGCTGGTGTTTGCCGCGGCCCGCCACGATCTGGCGGCGCGCATTCGCCGCAAGCGCGGCGGCGTGACCGAAGGCGAGGAGTCCTTTGCGTTCGTCGACCAGGCGCGGGTAAGCGCCGACGCCACGGGCGAGCTAGCGGAGCTGGGCCGCCTCGCGTGGCAGGCCGCGCGCGAGCTGCGCATCGACGACTACGAGCTGCTCGATCTGAGCGTGCGCCGCGGGCTGAGCCTCGAGGAGATCGCGGCCGTGCTGCGAGGGCGGCCGCAGACGATCCAGACTCGGCTCCAGCAGGTGCAGACGGCGTTCGAGGCTGCCTTCTCGTCGCACGTGTTGTTCGTCTACGGAAGGCATGCTTGTTTGGACCTCGATTTCATGATGGCGGAAGGCCATTGGTCGGCGGCGCTGCGAAAGCGCATCGTGCAACACATGAGCACCTGCCAGACGTGCCAGGCGACGCGGCGGCGCTTCATCAGCGCAGCAGAGGCGCTGAGCGCTCTGGCGCTGGTGCCGACGCCCACGAACTGGCAGCAGATCATGCTGAACCGCCTGCTGGATGCGGTCGCCCCGGGCGGCGCGGCTGCCGCAGCAGTCGCCGAAGCTCCGGCGGTGATCCCAACGACCGCACCGGCTCCGGCGCAAGCGGAGCAGCCTTCACCGGCGACCCGGTCCGGACAGCTGCCTCCTGCGCGGACGCCAGCGCAACCGGGACGCGCACCGGCGCCAGCACCTGTACCCGTAGCGCCCGCGCCGCGTCCGGCTGCCGCGCCGCCGTACAGCTACGATCCGCTGGCCGGCGGCCCGGGAGGCGCCGGGTCGTTCGATAGGCTCTTTGGAGATGGGCCGCCAAGGGGGGCATTGCTGGCCGTGCTTGGCGGCGGAGTGTTGATCGTAGCGATCATCCTCGGATCGTTGTGCGCGGCCGGAACGTTTAGCGGCGGCGGCGGATCGCAGGCGACGGCGACCCCGACCGTGACGGCAACCACGACAGCAACTCGAACCACGACGCCCAGCCCCACACCGAGCCCGACGGCGACGGCCAAGCCTCAGCCGACGTCAACCCTCGTGCCGACCGAAACGCCTGCGCCGGTTCCGACGAACACGCCGGTTCCGAGCTCGCCGACGCCGGTACCCGCGACGCAGACGCCGGGGACGTAGCGAAGAGTCACCCTAGCTGGTTAGCACTGGTCTGAAGGTCGGACCGCGAGCGGGTCCTGATAGACACAGACGGAGACGGTCGTCTGTCCCGATGCGCTCGTCGCGCTGCACGTCACGACCCAGTGGCTGCCGGTGTCGAACGCGTTGCACGAGCCGACATTGGAGTAGCCGTTGTGGCTCATCCAGTATGCGCCGGCGTTGATCGCGTCGCTCGCGGTGAAGCCTGGGGGCGGCGGAGGCGGCTTCGTGGGCTCGGGCGGTGGTGATGTCGGCGGCGGGCCGCTGTGTTTGTGGCTCGATGCCGGTGTCGGCGTGTCCTTCGGCACCTCTGTCGGCGAGGTGCAGTTCGATAGGAAGAACTCGCGCTCAGCATCGCTGGCGTACGAGCTGCCGCCGATGGCCGCGCAGTCCGTTCTCGGTGTCGGTTCGGCAGTTGGGTAGGTCGGCACCGCGATCACGATCGCCGTCTGCGTGGGCGTGGGCGGTGCGCTCGAGCGCGTCGCGGTCGGGCGCGCCACGTGGGCCGACACGTCCTTCTTGCCGTCACTCCCACCCATGACGCTCGTGATCAGCATGAACAGCCCGCCGATGGCGAGAGCCGCGACGAGCAGGACCGCTCCGGCGAAAAACGCCTTCTCCCAGGGCGCCCCGGTCGTGAAGCCGCTCCAGCGGTCGATGAACTGGCCTAGACCGGACTGCCAGCCCTTGTCCGGCTGCCGGCTCATCCGCTCGAGCTGGAGGCGCGCGAGTCTGTCCCGTCTGTCCTTGCCTTCTTCCATCCTGGGACTAGTATCGGCCGGAAGGGTCAGACGGATGACCCTGGGCTTAGATTCGAGCCGAATTGCTGCCGGCCCGGCTCAGCGCCGGTAGCGGCGCAAGACAGCCCGCCGGCGGGCCTCGAGGTCGCTGGCGCGGGACGCCCTATCGATCCGCGCTGTGCCCTCTGGGAGGGCGGCGGAGAGGGCGGCCAGCTTCACGGTTCGAAGCGAGATCTCCGGCGAGGACTCGGCCAGGAGAAAGCGCGCAGTGAGGGTCCCGCGCTCGAGGCCTGTGGTATCGAGCCAGTTCGGCCCGCCGGGATCTTCCTGGGCGATCACGCCCCGGAACACACCGCCGGCATCGAGCACGGCCTGGTGGCCGTTGAGCGACGTTTGCCTTGTGGCGAAATCGAGGCTCTCCCAGTACCAGTTCGCCAGCCCGACGCTCCAGTGGCGGCAGGGAGGCGGCGTGAACTCAATGACCACCGCCTCGTCCCGCGCGCAGGAGAAGTTGCCGAGCCCATAGGCCTGGCCGCGCAGGCCGGCGCGCCGACTGCTGTCCTGCGGCAGGAAGACGTTGATGCTGTTCGGCGGCAGCGCGAGCGCGGCCTGGCTCATCCGCTCCCAGAGCGAACCGCCGCGCTCCATCCACATGCGGAGACGCTCCAGCCGCGCGGCGATCTGGTCGGTGCGCGGTGGCGGGGCGGCTAGGGGAGCGCCGATGCGATCGATGAGCAGATCGGCGGGGCGCTCGCGCTCCCAATCATTAAAGTACTGCCGGACCAGGACGAACTCGGCATTGGGCGCGAGCGGGAGCCAGTTGCCCGCGCCCTTCTCGCCGCCGAGGAACAGCTCGAAGGCGCCGTCCGCCTCCGTCTGCAGCTCGAGGCCGTTGATCGAAGACACCGTGCCCCATTGTGCGATGTCCCCGAGCGCGAAGTGGCCGTAGTTCACCTGGATGTCGATGTGGTTCGCGCTGCCCACGTTGCCCCACACGCGGTATTCGGCATCGCCGCGAATTGTTGCGTACAGGTAGAGGCAGTCCGGGCAATCGAGGCCCCACTTCATCCGATGGTCCACCATCCGGCCGAACTCCGGCTCGTCCGCATCGGCGAACTCCATGCAGGTGACGAGACCGGCCGCGAACAGCCGCGTGAGGTATCGGAAGCCCTCCGCGCGATCGCGCGGGGTGTCCGGCACGCCTTCGCCCAGGACGAGGCTGCTCGCGCGCTGGAGCGTCTCGCAGAGCGCGCGCCACGCCTCACCCGACATGATGCGTTCGTCTGCCGGATCTCCATTCGATGACATGGCGGCCTGATGGTATCATGTCGCGCGCGCCGGACGCGCCAAAGGTGGCGTTGCGAATGGATCGCTTTGTCGTCGGGACGGGCCGCTGTGGCTCGACGCTGCTCTCGCGGATGCTCGCCGAGCATCCGGCGCTGCTCAGCGTTTTCGAGTTCTTCAACGGCCTCGATATGACGAAGCGGTTCGGCGCTGAGCCGGTCGCCGGTGAGGCGTTCGCCTCGCTCATCTCGCAAGAGCACCCGTTCGTCACGATGGTGCTCAGCCGGGGTTACGAGGTCGAGGAGATCACCTATCCCTTCGGCCCGAACGCTCGCTACGCGCGCGACCAGGGCCTGCCGTGGCTGCTCGTCTCGACGCTGCCGCGGCTCACCGACGATCCGGACGCGCTCTTCGACGAGACGCTGGCGTTCGCGCGCACGCTGCCCAGTCGCGCGCTGCCCGCGCAGTACCGGGCGCTGTTCGAGTGGCTGGCGAAGCGGCTCGGGCGCGCCTGCTGGGTGGAGCGCTCCGGCTCCTCCATCGATTACCTCGGCCAGCTCCAGCGCGCCTTTCCGGAGGGACGCTTCCTTCATATACATCGCGACGGCCACGAGACGGCGCTCTCGATGCGCGAGCACGCGGCCTACCGGCTCGCGATCTCGCTCCTGTTCCAGCTCGAAGGCAGTGCTGAGCCATCAATTGCGGAGCTGCGGACGCTGGAGTCCGGCCGCGCCGCCGACGCGAGCGATCCGATCAGCCGCATGCTGGCATCGCGGCCGCCGGTGGAGTACTTCGGACGCTACTGGACGCAGGAGCTGACGCGCGGCTATCGCGCGGCGACGAAGCTGAACGCGGACCAATATCTAGAGGTGCGCTTCGAGGAGCTGATCGCGCGGCCGCGCGAGACGCTGCGCGCCATCGGTGACTTCTTCGAGCTCGACGCAGGTGGTGACTGGGTCGATCGAGCCGCCGCGCTCATCCGCGGCGTGCCGCCAACTCGGTTCGACAAGCTAAGCGCGGACGAGCAGGAGCGGCTGGCCGAGGCCTGCCGGCCCGGCATGCAGCTCCTGGGGAGGGCGTGATGAATGCCCTTCTCATACGGGTCGCGGCTGATCGTGGAATAGACGGTGGTCTGTGGAATAGTCCGGTTGATAGCGCCTCGGGCGAGTTCGTCTACGTGGCCATCCCCGAGAATAGCCCAGTCCACCCAGGGTTCGAAAAGCCGTATGGCGCTCTCGAAGCGACGCTGCGGAGCTTTGGCGTACAACTCCCACCCCACCTAAGGACGCAGCACATGCACTTGGATCCCGATTTTGAACATCTCACGTACGGGGATGCTGGTGAGCGCGCTAAACAGTTGCGCACCAAGCTGGGGCCTGGGGATCTGGCGGTCTTCTACGCAGGGTTGGAGGACGTGCGAGGCGCCGATCGCTTGGTGTATGCCATCATCGGACTATTCGAGATCGATGCTCTCGTTCTCGCTGCGGACGTCTCCGCGCAGGACCGAGATATCAACGCCCATTCGCGTCGCATCTTACAACCAAATGCCAAGGACCTGATCCTGCGTGGCCGCGTCGGCTCTTCCGGCCGACTCCAGCGCTGCCTCCCCTTCGGTGAGTACCGTGATGGTGCGTATCGAGTACGGCGGGACATACTGGAAGAATGGGGAGGACTGTCAGTCAAGGACGGCTACGTGCAGCGCAGTGCAAGACTTCCGCAATTTCGCGATCCCATGCGCTTTCTACGCTGGCTAGAAGGACGAGATCCGGTCCTACTTCAGTCAAACAACTGAGGGCACGCGCGATGAGCAGGGTATACTTCTACAAACTGACCGCAGACAATGGCGGTGCTCCGTGCATGCAGGGCGGATTGCTCTCGTTAGCAATCTGCAAACCAATGATTCGGAGTACGGCGGAGGCGGGTGATCTAATCTTCGGGTTCGCGGCCAACTCGCTTCACTCAGACAACCGGCTAATATACATTGCGGTTGTAATGGAGAGGGTGCAGAACGGAGGTTATTACGCACAAAGCGGATTCTTTGGTCGCGCCGACTGCATCTATGAGCGCCGCGGAGTTCGCTTTGTGCGGCGTCCGGGCGCCCTCCATCATCGTCCTGACGATCTCGTTCACGATCTGGGGGAGTTCCCAGGCTATCCGAAAGCGAACGTCCTCCTAAGCAGCGACTTCCGATACTTTGGAGCGAATGGGACGGAAGAGTACAAGTCCAAGTTCCCACTTGTAAAGGATGCCGTTGAGAGTCTCGGTAGGGGGCATCGCGTTTGGCACGACGAACAGCTTTGGATGGAACTCCTAGCGCTAAAGCATTACGTCTGGAAGCAAACTAAGCGGAAGGCCACAGGAAAACCAACAAGTGCACCCAAGCACGGTGCCAGCCACAGAAGCAGGTCTTGCGGTGTGCTGAGTGCTCCGTCGGCTCCCGATCCTGTCCGCTGTAGCAGACCCGTCGCCTAGCCATGTCCATCGATCTCACCCGCGACGGCTCGGTCTTCGTCCTGACGATGTCGGACGGAGAAAACACCTGCAATCGCGCCTTCGTCGACGCCGTGACGCGCGCGCTCGATGAAGTCGAGGCGTCGACCGGCGAGGGCGCGTTCGTGACGACCGGCGCCGGCCGTTTCTACTCGACGGGTCTCGATCTCCCGTGGCTCGCGACCGGGGCCGAGCGGCCGGAGGCGTTCGTGACGGACCTCCAGCGGCTGTTCGCCCGGCTGCTCACGTTTCCGATGGCGACGGTAGCGGCGATCAACGGCCACGCGTTCGCGGCGGGGTTCATGCTGGCGCTGGCGCACGACTTCCGCGTCATGCGCTCCGACAAAGGCTACATCTGCCTGCCGGAGGTGGACCTGGCCATGCGCCAGCCGCTCACGCCCGGCATGTACGCGCTGCTCGAGGCGCGCCTCTCCCGCTCGACCGTGCACGAAACGCTCGTTACCGGCAGACGTTACAACTCCCACGAGGCGCTTTCCCGACAGATGGTGCAAGAGGTCGCGCCGGAACATGACGTGCTGTCCCGCGCCATCGAGATCGCGCGCGGCCTCGCCGCGAAGGACCGTGAGACCGTTGGGGCGCTGAAGCGGGGGCTGTTCGCGCGGGCGCTCCCGGCGCTGAACGGAGCGATTGGCGGGTTTGGTTAGAGCTGTATCATGCAGCCTCGCTCCGCGTTTAGGTGTTAGAGAAGCAGGAACGAAACAGGAGAGATGCAAGCGATGGCGAAATTGGACAAAGCGCAGCGGGGCGAAGTGCTCGATAGTCTCGAGCACCGCATCAAGGCCGAGAGGTCGATGTTCCACCAGCGTCTGACAGGTCAGGAACAAGTCGAGGACGGGCAGACGCTCGCCTCATCGTGGCGCCGCACCGGCAGGCTGTACCAAGTCTTCCAGGCCCTCTCCTACGGGGAGAACGAGTAAGGGCGGGCTACTCGCCCAGGACGTCCAGACCGTCCCCTACGAAATCTCTCCTCACGAAGTGCGCCGGTGGCGACCTTAAGGTCGCCCCTACGCTAGCCGTCGGCGTTCAGCCGCGGCTTCACCAGCCGGTCCAGCCACAACTTGGCGTTGTGCCGTTCGAACAGCGAAGCCGAAGCCTGCAGGTGTTCGCGCGCTTCTTCCCTCAGCTCCCCGCGATCGCGCGATGTCCGCGAGCCCGAGGAAGCTGTATGTGGCCGTGAACAGCTCCAGACTCTGTAGAATAGACGGGTGCCGGAGGGTGCTGCGTACTGGCGCAGCGTTGCAGCGGATCTGCATCGGCGGCTGAATCTTCTGTTGTCGAAGGAGCAGGCAGCCGTGGTGGGCCTGTGCCTTGTGTCCATCCTGGCGCTATTCACCCGCTTCTGGGCGATCGATCGCAAGAGTCTGTGGCTCGACGAAGTGATAAGCTGGCAATTCGCTAACGTCTCGCTGGCGGATATGTTTGATCGTACAGCTCACGACGTTCATCCTCCGTTCTACTACGGCGTTCTTCACTATTGGGTACAGCTGGCCGGCAACTCCGAGGCTTCGCTGCGGGCGCCATCGGCTATCTCCGGTGCCGCAACGGTCGTCCTTCTCGCCGTGGTCGCCTGGCGGGTCGGCGGCCGGCTCCTGGCTCTTCCCGCCTCTCTGTTGCTGCTCGCCAATAGCGTGTATCTGGCCGCCAGCCAGGAGGCGCGTATGTACGCGCTCCTCGGCCTTCTCAGTCTGGCGTCTTCCGTCGCCCTGGCGGGCTTCATCGTTAAGCCTTCGGTTTGGCGCTTCGCCGCATACGCCACGCTCGCCGCCGGCCTCATCTACACCCACTACAGCGGCTTCATTGCTGTTGAGGCCCAAGGGCTGGTCTTCGCCGTGTACGGCGTGGACCGGCTGGTCCGGAAGCGAAACGCGTGGATCTTGGTCGCGGGTCTGGTCCTGGTAGCCGTGCTTGTCCTAGCGTACATTCCCTGGTGGTCCACCTTTCTCGCGCACCCGAGCCCGGGAGGCACCGGAGGCTATCCGCAAGTGAGCGTGGCTCTCGTGACGAAGACCGCCCGCTCAGTGTTGGGTCTGGACGAGGCCAAGGGCGCCTGGCTGGCGCTCGTCCTGCCGCTACTGCTGCTTGGCCTCTACGGACTGGCGAAGCGTTGGCGGGACCCGCGCGCGCTGTCGGTCGGAGCGATCGCCTTGGTGCCGGTCGGGCAGATCTTGGTCTCGATGTGGTTGGAACCGGTGTTTGACACGCGGCAGGTGGCGCCGTACATTCCCGGCCTGGTATTCGTCACAGCGCTCGGCTTCGTCGAGGCGACGGCGCTTTCTCGGCGTTTGGCGAGGTTCGCGCCCGTGGGATACACCGCCGTCTTCCTGGGCGGGATCGCAATGCTCGTTCTCATGAACATAAGTGTCGACCAGTTCTATCAAATGCCATCACGGCAGGACTGGCGAGCTGTGGCGGCCGACCTCAAGGAACGGCCCGTTGTCATCGCGCCAGGCTCCCAAGGCAGGTCACTGGAGTATTACGGCGAGGACGCCGCTGCCCTCACGCGGCTCTCGTCGGCGACTTTTCAGCAGATGACGGACGGCTTCGTCCCCATCCTGCGTCGCTCGGTAGATGACGAGACCCTGCTCGTCCTCCAGGGGTCAAGCGGTCACATGTTGCTCCCTGGGCTACGCTCGTCCTTCCGTGTCGATGTGCTTCACAATTATACGTACGGGATTACCCTCTACCAGCTGCACCCGCTCACGACGACGGAGTATAACGTCGGCGTGTTTGGTGGGTACCAGCCTCCCGGTGCCTGGATAATTACGGCCGACGGCCTGCTCCAAACCGCGTCTGACACGACCTTCTTCTGGCTCATGTCGCCTTCTGATCTGGACCATGCCAATGGTGTGGATGACGACTACAGCATCCACATTGAATACCTCGATCGGGGGCCGCCATCGTTTACGCTTGGAGGGCTCGATGCCACGGGAGCTCGCGATACGCTCCAACAGGTGTCCATAGACGGCACAGGTGAGTGGAAGGCTATCGATTTTCCGGTGCGGAAAGGAGCCGACTTGGCCGGTGTGTTCTATCTGACTTCTGGCGTCACGGTCCGCACGCTCGAGATGCGACGCTACGAACTCGTCCGCGTCGATGCGCAGCGGTCCAGCGCCGACCAGGCGCGGCGGTGGTTCCTGAGACCGGATGGATTCCTTGAGAACATCGGCGGGGGCGCTTGTGTGACTCCGATCGAGCCGGCGCCCGCGGGCGACGTCGTCGTGGACTTCACGAGCCTGCGGGGCCACTCGTGGGAGGATGGCACAGCCGTTGCAAAACCCGGTCAGGACGTCTGCCTCCCCACATCCGATTCGAATCCCCTCATCGTTCGGCGCGTCGCATTACGCTAGTGCGATTGACTGCATCTGGTTCTTCGGTAAGAGCGAGTAGGCGCGGGCAACAGATAGTCGCCTCTACAAGCGCCGCGGCTCGATGAGCCGTTTGAGCCACAACCTCGCATTGTGCTGCTCGAACAGCGAAGCCGCCGCCCGCAGGTGCTCGCGCGCTTCTTCCTCAGCTCCCTTCGATCGCGCGATGTCCGCCAGCCCGACGTGGCAGAGCCCGGCATCGACCGGCACGCGCTCGCGCTCGCACCAGGCCAGACCGTCGCGATACGCGCGCTCCGCCTCATCGATACGGCCGAGGCGCAGCGAGACCATGCCGTGGGCCGGGTGCAGCGCGCGTCCCTGGAGCGTGCAGTAATACATAGCCGTAGGCTTGCCGGCGAAGAAATCGAATCGTGCCTGCACTTCTTCGACAAGTGATTGCTCGCCGAGCGCCACGAGGCAATCGGCGACGGGCGGCAGCTCGTCGAGCCAGCTATTGAACTGCCGTGCGAGGTCGGCCCAGGCGTTCAGCTCTCGTGTCGCCGCGCGTTCGTTGCCGGCGTGGAAGAGGACGCCGGCGTTCGCGCAGTGCGTCTGCGAGAGCGCCGTCGGCGCGCCGCCCGCGCGATCGGGGTCGACCATCTGGCGGACCGCCTCGTCCACGTCGCCGCGCAGCTCCGTGATCCACATCTTGTAGAGATCGCCGCGAAAGTCCGTCGTGTTCGGCAGCAGGGCGACCAGCTCAAGGCAGCGATCGTACTCCGCGCGCGCGAACGCCTCGCCCGCGAGGTCCGTCAGCGGCAGCGATTCGCTGAAGAGCAAATGGACGTCGCGCGCGTATTCGTAGGCGCGTCGCGAGACCTCCGCGCCCTGGTCGAGCCGCCCGTAGGCCATCGTGACGAAGCCGGCGCCCCGCAGCACGCCCGAGGCCTGGTCGTGCTTGCCGAAGCGGGCAAACGTCGCGTGCGTCTCGTCGTTCAGCGCAAGCCCGTCGTCGATGCGGCCTTCGTCGAACGCGCGGCGGCTCTCGAGCTGCTTGCGCGTGGCGAGCAGGTCCTCGAAGTTGTACCGCTCCGCGATCGCCATCGCTTCCGCAAACACCTCGTTGAAGTCGTCGTCGTCATACCAGACGCGACGGAGGATCAGGTTCGCGCGCAGGTAGGGGTCGGCGTCGCCGAGCGCGGCGAGCGCCTCCTCCGCCATCGCGCGATGGCGGTCGGGCGGGCCCCAGATGCGCAGGATCTCCATGGTCGCGCGCGCCATCCCGACGTTGTCGCCGCGCTCGCGGCACAGCGCGATCGCGCGGCGGAGCGTGCGCCAGGCCGTGCGCGCCTCGGCCAGGTTCCAGTAGCACGCGCCGAGCTGCGTGAGCAGCGCCGCCTCGCCGTCCGCCGGCGCATCGCCAGCGGCGATGAGCGACAGCGCCGCCTCGAGCTCGGGCACGGCGTCCTGCCAGAGCGTCGCGTCGTACGCGCGCCACGCGGCCTCGCAGTGCTCCGCAAACGCGGATGTGGTGGTCATGGGAAACATTGTAGACGAACGCCGCTCACGCCATCACTACGGACAAACGGCACCGTGACGGATCAATGTAGGGGCGTTCAATTGAACGCCCCTACAGAAGGTTCCGAACCTGTATTACTTGGCTAGGCCGCAAGAGGGTGGCGTTCCCGCCACGACTCGCTCGCCGCACACTATGACATCACCGTGCAGGCTACGGGCAGTCGTGGCCGTATTGCCTGGCGATTTCGAGGATGTCGTCGATGCGGATCTGCCCGTTCGGCGGCCCTAGGTTCCATTGGTTCGGTCCGACGGACGTGCGGTCATACACCGTGCTGTAGCCCGCGTCGCCCGCGTCCTTGTTGTAAAGGTTGTGCACTATCAGGATATCGTCGACGCGGTTCTGGCCGTCGCCGGTCGGGTTGAAGTAGTCCCACGGATTGAGATAGTCGCGCACGCCGCCCTGGTTAGCCGCTACCCCGCCTTCGTCGACGTCCGGGCAGCCATCGCCATCCGTATCGGGGCCGTACGTTCCTGATCCGCTGGCGGGCGGAACGCCACCGTTCCAGGTGAACGGCGTGTCCTGGCACAGCGTGTAGAGCTGGATATTGCCGGCAACAGCCGCGATATCGAATACGGTGATAGTCCCGCTCGCGTTCATGTCGGCCGCCGCTGGAGCAGGCGGGACGGTTAGCATGAAGTACGTGGACTCAATGTCCGCGTCGATCTTCGACACTGTCCTGTCACCGTCGACATCTGAGCACGGCATCGCATGAGTCGCGAATGAGCGTCCTGCTGGACCGCCCGTCAGCCACGCCATGAAGCTGAACGCTGCTACGAGAAGCAGGAGGCGTGCGATGCGACCTGCAACAAGCTTACATCTCGTGGTCATCTGCGGTCCCTCCTCCGCGAAATAAGCGCCCTTCGCGATCCACCGGGACAAGGAAGACGAACCAAGTATACGCCCGACAGGCGCGTTGTCAAGAGGCTCCTTCTATCACCAGGAAGCGCGTGCTGTTGCGCCACGCTCGGCGGCAACACCAAGGCGCCTCAGCCTTCACCCGGGGTGCCTTTCGAGCCGGCAAACAGCGCACATTATGGAAACATGGCGTGTCCTACGCGCGACAAGCGGCCGTCATTTGCTGGAGCAGTAACCATCGCCGATATGCTCAACGTCCTTTACCACTACGGTCAGACCGCGCCGCAAATGTAGGAGCGTTCAATTGAACGCCCGATAGCTCTGTCGCCTGGGCTCCTAGCACTGGCGCGCCTGGGCTAAGCGACGCCACCTGCTACAATCCGCTCGTTGTGCCAGAAGCCCAAGACGGACCCTTCGGCCCGCTAGCCGAGCCGCCAGCTCCCCCCGAGGCGCCTCCACCGCCCGTCCTTGAACCCGCCGTCGATGGGTGGCGGCGGCCGATCGCTGCTCGCCTGCGCGACATGTCGCCGGCCGTGCGGCTGACTGTCGCGGTCTTCGTGCTCGTCAACGCCGTGTTGCTGGCAGGCTATCTGTGGAGCCGCGGCGGCCAAACGATACGCGTCCGCGTCGAAGCGCGCGGCAACCAGTTTGCGGGGTACGTTGACGGCGAGCTGAAGGCCCGCGCGACGTTCGAAGCGCCCGCGCAGGGGAGCCTGGCGCTCGCTATCCTCAACACGGCCACCATTCCCAGCCTGCCCGAGCCCAGAGGCATCGACTGGGTGCGCGTCACCGATCTCCAGAGCGGCCGGCTCCTCTTCCAAGACGACTTCTCGTCCGGCTACGAGCAGCGCTGGACGGTCGCGGGCCCCTACGTCAGCCACGACGGCGTCGCCGGCATCAATGGCGATGGGACGCTCTTCCTGCCCGGCCGGTCCTGGACCGACTACGCCGTCGATCTCCAGTACAAGAACATCGTGGGCGCGGCCGTGCTGCTGCGCGCGCAGGATAGCCGCACGGGCGTCGTGTTCAGCCTGCGTCCCTTTCGCCAAGTCGACACCGGCCTGGCGCTCATCAGCAACGGTGATGTGGTCGCGCGCGCGCCGGGCGGCGTCATCGCACCCGCCCGGGATGAGACGATCAAATCGATGGTCGCGATGGTGCTGCGGCCGTACTTGCTGATCTTCGCGCTCCTCGCGCTGGCGTTTGTCGCTGTCGCGGCGCTGCAGTTCGTGCCGCTCGACCGCATTCGCCTTCCGCGCGCCCTCACGGATCGGCCCGATGATCTCGGACGGCTACCGTGGCTCGTTGCGGGCGCCGTCGCGGCGGGCGCGTTCGGTGTTGCGCTCTTCCTGATCAGCGCGTACACGCAGCGCATGGCGCACGTGCAGGACTCCGTCACCTACGTCTTCCAGGCGAAGATGCTGGCGTCCGGCCGCCTGTTCGGGTCGCCGCCGCCCGTTTCGCAGGTGTTCGACTTCGAAACGCCGCCGTTCATCATCGTCCAGCACGGCAAGTGGGCGAGCGTCTACTCGTTCGGCCATCCGATCGCGCTGGCGATCGGCGCCCGGCTCGGCGCGATGTGGGCGGTGCCGCCGCTGCTGGGCGGCGCCTCGGTGGCATTGCTCTACGCCATCGGGCGGAAGGTGTACGGCGCTCGCGTCGGGCTGCTGGCGGCGGTGCTCATGGCCTCCTCGCCGTTCTTCTTCATGACGGCGAGCGAGTTCATGAGCCACAACACCGCGACGTTCTACCTGCTGGCGTCGTTCTTCTTCCTGCTCTTAGTCGACAGGCGTCCGCTTTTGTTCGGCGCACTGAGCGGGCTGTTCTTCGGTTTGGCGTTCGACGCGCGCCAGCTGGAGGCGATCACCCTCGTCCTGCCATTCGGCCTGGTGCTCTTGAGCCACGTCGTTCGCAAGGAGGAGCGCAAGAACGGCGCGCTGCAGATCGGCGGCTTTGCCGGCGCGGGAGCCGTCATGCTGCTGGTGTTTCTCTTGTACAACTACGCGACCAGAGGCGGCGCGCTGAACACGGGCTACGCGGCGGCCGGCTTCGAGAACCACATCGGCTTCGGCGGAAAGCACACCGTGGCGATGGGCATCGGCAACGAGCAGACGCAGATGGCGTTGCTGTTGCTCGTCCTGAACGGCTGGTCCGCGCGCATCGGCCTGCTGTTCGTCCTGCTGCCGTTTGTGCTCGCCAGCCGTAAGCTCTGGGACTGGTTCTTCCTCGCCTGCGCCGTGCTGCTGATCGGCGTGTACACGCTGTACATCGGCCACGGGATCATGTACGGCCCGCGCTACTGGTATCCGGCCGCTCCGTTCCTGATGCTGGTCGCCGCCCGCGGAGCGGACCGCGCCGCGCTCCTCCTCGCGGATGCCGCGCGGCCCTTGCGTGGCTTGTTCATTCGCCCCGCCGAGCGCCCCGCATGGGCGGGCGTCGTCGTCGTGTACGTGTTCGTCGCTGTTCTAATCGGCACGTCGATCTCCGGCTGGCTGCTGAGCCGCGACGCCGCCTGGTCGTCGGACTTCGTGCCGCCCAACGCGATCAGCCTGCAAGGGTTCAACCAATCGGACGGCCGGCTGGTCAAGCTCATCGAGCACGCTCACCTGAAGAACGCGCTCGTCCTCGTCGAGCCGTGCACGGTCTGGAACTGCTACGGATCGGTCTTCGATCTGAACTCGCCCGCGTTGGACGGCGACGTCGTCATCGCGAGGGACGTGGCCGAGCGCCGCGCGGAGCTGTTCGCAGCGTACCCGGAGCGGCGCGTCTATCTCGCTTCCTACCAGGAGCGCTTCCTCACCCCGTACGGCGTCACGCCGGCGCCCGGCTCGACTCCGCCGGCAGGTAGCTCCGCTCCGGCCGCGAAGGACATTGTCCTGCCTCCCACACCGACACCGACTCCCACCGTCACGCCGCCCGCAACGCCAACGCCGGACGTTGCCGCGCCCGGCCGCCGCGACGAACAGCGCCGGAACGACCTGGCAGCGATCGCCGCCGCGCTGCAGACCTACCACGATCGCAACGGCGCGTACCCGCTCGCGGATGGCGTCCAGAGCGTCTGCCGCTATCGCGAGCTCGACGCCGGCTGCAAGCTGCTCGATGTCGTCGGCTCGCTGCCTGCGGAACCGACCGGTGGCGTGTACTGGTACCTATCGGACGGCACGACGTATCACGTGTTTGCTGCCATGGAGCAATCCGGCGACGTGTCGCAATGCCCGGCGCCGCTGCCGCCCGACTTCGCGAGCCTCCCGAACCTGTACTGCGTGGCTGGCCCGTAGAGAGTGGATAATGGGACTCAGTGGGCGGGGACGAACTTCATCGAGAGCGAGTTCACGCAGTGCCGCGTGTTCTTCGGAGTGAAGCGTTCTCCAAGGAAGACGTGCCCGAGGTGTCCGCCGCAGCCCGCGCACTCAATCTCGATGCGGTGGCCGTCCGGATCGGAGAGACGCCGCACGGCGCCAGGAATCTCGTCGTCAAAAGCGGGCCAGCCGCAGTGTGCGTCAAACTTGTCGTCGGAGCGATACAGCGAAGCGTTGCAACGCCGGCAGACATAGGTGCCGGGCTCGAAGGTGGCGTCGTACTCGCCGGTAAACGGTGGCTCCGTGCCCTTGAGCTCGATGACGTCGCGCTCTTCCGGCGTGAGCTCGTTGTGCTGCGGTGCTTGCATCGTCAATGACCGCCTACGCAGGCTGCCAAGCGTACTCCCGATCGACGGTGCAGACCTGGACCGCGTAGCCGGCGTAGAACTCGTCTCGCCTGCCCTGCGCCTCGCGGTGCTCGGGATGCTCCCGCCACTGCGCAACCGCGGCGTCCGATTCGAACTTCGCCATGATCAACACCTCACCGCCCGGGCCTCTGAACTGGTCTACCGAAACGAAGCCAGGCATGGCGGAGACAACCTCAACCAAGTGCTGGCTGAGTATTCGGTAGCCGTTACCATACGTGCCGTCTTTGGGATGGTTCCTGAAGAGCACGACCTTCATGTCCGTCTCCCTTCGACTCCCGTCCCGTTCTATCGAACTCGGCGAGATCGCATCAGGCGAGCCCCGCTGCTCGCCGGGCGGCAGGCATAGCGGCAGTGTAGCGCCGTTCTTACCACAGCGCTCACGCGCCCATGACAAAAGGGCTGCGGCGATCAATACCGTAGGCGGCAAACGGAGAGCGCGGCCCGGTAGCGGCGAATGGCGTCCCCGGCAGGACTCGAACCTGCGACCCGCTGCTTAGAAGGCAGCCGCTCTGTCCGCTGAGCTACGGGGACGCGTAGGCGAACGCTGGCTCGGCGCGTCTGGTGGTCACTTTGAGATACCGGCCGGCGCCCCGGCCGCCCCTGCGGATGCTCACCAGCTCCGTGTCGGAGAGGTCGGGGTGCGTGGTGACATGCTTCTGCGCCAGGCCGCCCAGCGGTTGCGCCGCGAGCACAGCCAGCATCGATGCGAGCAGCACGTTCGGCGTGCGCTCAAGACGGCCCCGATTGCCCAGCGCCAGCAGCGACGAGAGGCCGGCGAGCAGTCCGGCGACGGCGAGGTTGGTCCCGCACATCGGCGAGATCGCGAGGTAGCCTTCGCCGCCGCGGAGACGGCGCAGCGCTTCTTCCGCGGACTCGCGCACCTGCTCGTCGTTCAGCTCACCGTACAGGTAGAAGCCGTTGAACGTCGCGCGGCCGACGACGCGCAGGTCGTGCCCGAGCTTGTTCGCGAGGACCGCGATCGTTGCGTGCTCCAGCGCGTGGTTGCGCCGCACCGATCCGAGAATGTGGCCTATCATATGCGCTCCAGCGCCAGTATATCACAGGTGTGAATAATGACCGCCTTACGGCGTGCCCAGCGTCCCGGGGGTAGCGGTAGCGTCCGGCGCCGGCGCTTCCGTCGGCGATGGGGTGGGGACCGGCGTCGGTATGTAAAGTCCCGCGTCGAACTGAAGGATCAGCGCCGCATCGAGCGGGTTCACCGAGCCGTCGCCGTTGGCGTCGGCGTTCGCGACGCAGTCCAGCCATGGCACCAGCCCCGCCGCGTACTGCAGGAGCACGAGCGCGTCGACGGGGTTCGTCGCGCCGTCGCAGTTGACGTCGAACCGGCGCGAGAGCACCTGCACGCGCACGACCTGGCCCGTGATGAGCGACTCGATATCTACCCAGCCGCTCGATCCCTGCGCATTCGTCACGGTGATCGTCAGCGTCGGGCTGCGCTCGCAGTCGTTCGCGCAACCGACGTCCTGCGAGATCGCCACACCGCCCTGCTTATCGAGCGAGATCCAGGACTGGCCGGCCACGGCGCGCCAGGGGAGGATGCTGGAGCCGGTGTTCGAGATCACGATCTGGCTCACGTCGTCGCTCACGGCGCTGCGGCTCGTCGCGAGCGAAGGCGCGCCCAGCAGGTCGCCGGCGGCGCCATCCTCGGGCCGGGGCGTGTCGTCGTGGTGCGCCGGCTGAGGGGACGGGATGTCCATCGCCGCGCAGTCGAACGACGACGCGCAGGCGGACCAGTGTGTCAGATCGAGCGGGCCCGACCAAAGTGTGTCGCTTAGGTTGGGCAGCGACGCCGGCAGCGGCGTCCAGAGCTGCGTGCCGGCGACCGAAGGCGGCCGCGCCATGCAGCCCAGCACGATCTCCTGGTACGGATAGTTCGAGTAGCTGTGACCGTAGCCATCGCTCAGTGAGCCGCAGCTGAAGCCCGTGCGCGGCCAGGCCGCGTAGGTCGGGTCCATCGGGTGGTTGCTGCGGTTCGCGCCGGGGCCGGTGAAGCCGTTGTAGCCCCACAGCGCGAAGTACCAGTTCTCGACGATCGCCGGATCGCTATCGGTGTCCGTGCCGGCGATGGGGCGGTATTGCGGGGAGCCGTTCCACTTGTCGGCGAGGATCGCCGCGCCCCGCCCGATGTTATAGAGGTAGTCCTCGGCGACGAGCGCCTGCTGCCGCGACGGCTGGCCGCTATCCGCAGGAGCGGTCATGCCGCTCGTCACTTGCATGATGCCGTGGCCGCAGTCGAACGAGACCAGCGCCGGCCCGACCGAGCTCCACGGCGTCGATGTCGCGCCTTGGGCGAGCGCGCTTTCGATCCAGCCGATCGCCTTCAGCAGCACCGGTGGGATGTACGGCGTATCGGCGATGCGCCGGTCGGTTCGCGTGCCGGTGTCGATGCGCGCCGTGCCGAAGAACGCGTCGGTCGGGAACAGCATGTTGTATGCGGCGAGGTTGAGCCCGGTGAGGTATGCGCCGCGGTTCTGCGCCGCTTCGTAGGTAGTGGGCGTGTGCGCAAAGGCGCATGCGTTCGCCCGCGGCGTCGCCGCCGTGTTCGACGCGGCATACGCGGCGAGCAACACGAGCGCAACGATCAGCAGGCGGGTCACGGCGCGGCCAACCACCCGGCAACTTCGATGTCGCTCTGCGGCGAGAGCTGATGGCGTATGCCGCTCGCGTCGACCGCGACGACGTGACTCGGCCCGGGGTCGGCCGGCGATGCGCCATCGAACGCTCGTGCAATCAGCCACGCGCCGTCCGGCGACCACGACAGGGGCACGTCGAAGCCCGACGCGGGCGCGGGCAGCGGCGATCCTGCCGCAGCTTGCCCTGAGCCTGCCGAAGGGCCACCGCCGCTCGGTATCTTCAGCGCCGCGTGCTCGTCGTCGCTCACGCGTCCGACGGTGATCGCCTCGTCGCTGTCCCAGATCGGGTTGAACTGCGCGCCCGCGTCCGCGCCGAGCGGCGTCCGCGCTGAGCCGCTATCGATGTTGAGTACCTGGGCGACAAACGCCGTCGCGCTGCCGGCGGGTGCCTGGGCAAGATACGCGAGCTGCTTGCCGTCTGGCGAGAGGTGCCAGTTGCGCGCGATGCCGTCGCTCAAGTGCGCGACGGGCTGCGGAGCGCCGGCCGCGCCTTGTCCTGAGCCTGTCAAAGGGCTCGCCGCGCCCGCGGACATCGCCGTCGCGCGCATGAGGTCCGTACCGGACGCCGAAAGCGTCGCGTAGTAGAGCGCGCCGTCCGGCGAGAAAGCGATCGCGTAGAGGCCGGCCGCCGCCGCGACGAGCGGCTCGCTCGCGCCGCTCAGATCGACGCGCAGCAGAGCGTTGTTTGCGCTGTTATCGCCGCCGGTCGCGCGTCGCACGACAACAGCGTCGCTCGCGGGCGACCAGACGGGCGCGCTGCGCAGATCGATATCGCTCGCGAGCAGCCGCGTCGAGCCGCTCTGCACATCGAGTAGTGAGAGCTGCCCCGTCGAGGTGTCGGGCGAGTCCGCGGCGTCGCTGCCGAGCGCTGTGTAGGCAACGTACGCGCCGTTCGGCGAAAGCGCGGGGAAGATGCTGTAGCCGCCTGCGTGCGGCGCCGTTCCAAGCTCGACGCGATCGCCGGGATCGGACGGGTTTGCCGCCCAGATCTTGTCGGAATCGACACCGAACTCGCTGAAGACGATGACGTTGTGAGATCGCGAAAGCAGCGCATCGAGCGCGCCGCCTCCGGACGGATCGCCGCTCGCGTGGCCGCGCAGCGTAAGGCCCATGCCGGCGCCGATCGTAACCGCGGCGAGCGCAAACAGCGCGGCGGCGACGCGCGCCGTTCGCGATGCGAGGAGCGCAGGATAGCGAGATACCCGGGCTGAGTTGTGGGCGGAAGCGCGGCGGGTGCGCGGCCTCATCGGTCGTCCCTGCGATTCGTTCTGGCCATCCCTGCCAGCGATACTGGCGTCCTTCTCCGGCCCAGCGGATCCGGCTCCTCAGCGTCCTCCTCAGAACGACCGGGGTGCCAGGGCCGGTGCTCAGTTCGTCCCGCCGCCAGACAACATCTGAGGGTAACGGCGAATTCAAAAGGTGTCAAACAGAATGAATGTGCCGGGGCCATTCGCCGTGCGAGAGGTTTGCTGTCGTCGCAGGGCCGTAGGTCGGGGTCTTAAGACCCCGACATGAGAGAGTCGACAGACCCTCGCCTACGGTTCCGGTGGGCGCGGCCCGCCGCCTCGACCCGAGTCGCGCCACGGCACGAACTGCAGCACGAGGAGCATGTAGCCCAGGATCAGCACGAACTCGAAGCCGATGAGACCCCAGCGCCCGATGAGGTGCTGCACCACCGGCCCGCCAAGCGCGAGATCGAGCACCAGCAGCCCCAGCGTCCCCAGATGCGCGACGAGCGACATACCAGCGTTATGCTACCGGCGTCGCGGCCTCTCGTTCAAGCGGTGTGGTTTATTGGATTCGGGCTGCTATCGCTTGTCGGTCGCCAAGCCAGACACTATAATCCCGACCACGAATTCTGGTGGGAGAATCCCCTGTGCGCCGGCTCCTTCCTCTCGCTCTGCTCCTCTCGATTCCCTTCGTGCTGTCCGCCTGCGGTGGAGGCAACGGTAGGGCGACGCCGGTCTTCACACAAGTGCAAACGCCGTCCCTCCCATTCGCGCTCGGCGACTATGCAAGCCTCATTGAAAGCATGACGACAGCGCTGCAAATGCGCGATGGTGCGCTTCTTGGACGGGTTGTCAAAGATCCGGACGGCAACGCCAACCTGTGGATTGGCGGATGGGGCGGTTGTGGAGCGGGAGCGCGAGTCGCTCCGATGACGCCCGAGAACATCGATGCGATGCTTGCCGGCGCCGACATTCGCGTTCTGGGGATAGGCAAGAACGATTCTTGTCCGGGAAACCCGGCTTATGGACTTTTGACGGCTGGTTGGCAAGGCAAGACCCTACCGAACACATACAGCGGCGACGGTGGTTCTCCTTCTGACCGAGACAGCTGGACCTTCACGCAAGACGAAGCGTTGCTTGTCTTCTGGTCGGCCTCGTTTCCAAATCTCTCGCCGCGCTTCTTCGGCCTCGGGCCGGAAAGGCCGTTCGAACTCGTTTCGCCGAGCACTCCTGACCCCTGACCCCCCTCTTGCTACACTCGCCCCGTCATGGCGAAGTACATCCTCGCCCTCGACCAGGGCACGTCTAGCTCGCGCGCGGTGCTCTTCGATGAAGAAGGCGCGCCGGTCGCGTCGGAGCAGCGCGAGTTCCCGCAGATTGGATCAGCGGAAGCGGAAGGACGGCTACTGACCTTGGCCGCGGTCGCCGAACTCGGCGGTCAGGATGCGCTCGACCTGCTGAAGCAGCTGCGGGACCTTGTGTTGCACGATGTCCCAGACGACATCTTCATCTATCGTTGGATAGGCATGGATGGCGATGTCGCGGAAGCCCGCGATCTTGCGCCACTCCACCTCTCTGTGCCGATCTCTCAACTCCTCGGGGGTGCGTCTCGCGGCCTCCCCAGCAATTTCCAGATTACGCATGACGGCGTCGAAGGTCTTCTCGTCGGTCGCCAACTGTTCTCTCGTCATGCCTTCCGTGAAGCGCATGACCTTGCGGCAGCAGTCTCGAATGTCCTCTAAGTAGAGGCGCGGGTCACGCGACACGGACAGCGTCTCGCTCCACCGAGGGCACCATCCCGGGCCGGAGAGCCTTCCGCATCACGAGGTCCACCGAGGAGCCCAGGAGGTCTTCGAGATACAGCTTGAGGCCCATGTAGCGGTCGAAGGTGGCGGTGCCTTCGAACTCGACCAGGAGGTCCAAGTCGCTCTCTGGTCCCGCCTCGCCTCTTGCAACCGAGCCGAAGAGCGCCAGCGACTTGACGCCGAAGGCGGCCAGGCCGGCCGAATGGGCCCGCAGGATAGCGAGCGCCTCGTCTCGTAGCATGGCCCCTCTTCTGTCCAACGTATCCATGGTGGATTCTCGTCCCGTCAATTATATCCATTAGCGCGTAGCCAGCCCTAACGCTTCCCAGCATCCCTCGCTACACTCGCCCCGTACCTTCGACAGGCTCAGGTTGAACATGCCCAAATACATCCTCGCGCTCGACCAGGGGACGTCCAGCTCGCGCGCGGTGCTCTTCGATGAAGAAGGCGCGCCGGTCGCGTCGGAGCAGCGCGAGTTCCCGCAGATCTACCCGCAGCCCGGCTGGGTGGAGCACGACCCGGAGGCGATCTG
>CAYQLM010000040.1:0-26136 GCA_964418365.1 uncultured Dehalococcoidia bacterium | reverse complement strand
AGGTGAAGCCGCCCCTGCTCGCGGACGCAATCGTTGACGCGACCATCACCGGCACGTCGCTGAAGGCGAACAATCTGCGTATCGTCTCGACAGTGATCGAGAGCACGCCGCGACTCATCGCCAGCCACAAAGCGTGGGGCGATCCATGGAAGAAGCGCAAGATCGAAGACATGGCGCTCATGCTCGCCGGCGCGCTCGCCGCGGACGGCAAAGTGGGGCTGATGCTGAACGTACGCCGAAGCGACCTCGATGGGGTCATTGCGATCTTGCCGGCGCTGAAGAACCCGACTATCTCATCGCTCGCCGATGAGGAGTGGGTCGCGATCAACACCATCGTCGACGAAAGCGTCGTGCGGGAGATCATTCCGCGATTGAAGCAAGCGGGCGCGCAGGGCATCGTCGAGTACCCGCTCAACAAGATCATCGAGTAGCTGCCATGCCTTACCCGCGCATGCACATGACCGTGGCGCGCGAGCTGGCGCGTGAAGTTGGCCACCGCTTCCTCGAGTGCAATCCAGGCGCGTACTACCTGGGCGCGACGACGCCCGATGTGCGGGCGATCACGCGCTGGGAGCGCGAGCGGACGCACTTCTTCAACCTCAACAACTTCGACGAGCAGAGCGGTGTCGCGGCTATCTTCGAGGCGTACCCTGACCTAGCCTCGCCCGGGCGCCTGAACGAGAGCACGGTTGCGTTTCTGTGTGGCTACATCTCGCACCTCGAGATGGACGAAGCGTGGATCTGCGAGGTCTACCGCCCGGCGTTCGGCGAGCGCTCGCTGCTCAAGGGCGGCCCGCTGGCCAACATCCTGGACCGCGTGCTGCAGTTCGAGCTGGACAGGCGCGGGCACGAACCGCACGTGGTGGACGCGATCAGGCGCGACTTGCTCGCGAGCGATCTGGACATCGAGGCCGGCTTCATCGATCGCGAGACGCTGGGCCGCTGGCGCGACCTCTCGGCCGAGTCGGTGGTTCGCGAGCCCGACCTGCGCCGTCTCGCGAGCCGGCATCTCGCGGCATACGGCGTGGAGTCCGACGCCGATATCGACCAGTTCCTGCGCGACGTGCCCGATCTGCTGGAGCAATCGATCCGCGAGGTGACGCCGGAGCGGCTGGCCGCGTTCGAGGAGCGCTCGCGCCGCCGCGCCATCGAGGCGATCCGGGAGTATCTCTCGTGAAGATTGTTATCGGGGCCAACGAAGGGCGCAAGACATTGCTGCTTCGCCGGCGGTTCGGCCAGGCTGACCTGCCGGACGCCGTCTGGCAACGCACCAAGGAGGCCGTGGGCGGCGACGTTTCGACGGTCGAGGAAGCCGTGCGCCGCATCCTCAGGGACGTCCGCGAGCAGGGGGACGCCGCGGTGCTGCGCTACTGCGAAGCCTTCGACGGCGCCGTGTACACATCCCTGCGCGTCGATCCCCAGGAGATCCGCGCCGCGTACGACAAGGTCGACGCTGATGTCGTCGAGGCGCTGCGCTTCGCTGCGGAGCGGATACTCTCGTTTCACAAGCAGCAGCGCAAGCACGCGGCGCAGAGCTTCCAGCAGGACGGTATCGGCGCGCAGGTGACACCGCTGGCGCGCGTGGGGATCAACGCGCCGGGCACTTCGGTCGTGTACCCATCGTCGGTGCTGATGACAGCGCTGCCGGCGAAAGCAGCTGGCGTCGACGAGATCTTCATCGCGTCACCGGCGGACAAGTCGGGCTGCGTGGCGCCGACCAAGCTCGTCGCGGCGGACATCGCGGGCGTGGACGCTGTCTACCGGATCAGCGGCGCGCAGGGCATCGCGGCGTTCGCCTACGGCACGGAGACCGTGCCGAAGGTTGATAAGGTCTGCGGGCCGGGCAACATCTTCGTCACGCTGGCGAAGCGGGAAGTGTTCGGCGATGTCGGTATCGATGCGTTGTACGGCCCGAGCGAGACGATCGTGGTCGCCGACGAGACGGCAGATCCCGCGCTCTGCGCCGCGGATCTGCTCGCGCAGGCGGAGCACGACGAGCTGGCGACGCCGATCTTGCTCACGACTTCGAGAGTGATCGCGGAGCGCACCGGCGCTGAAGTCGAGCGGCAGCTGAAGTTGCTTCCGCGAGAAGCTATCGCGCGCGCGGCGTTCGACGCGCGCGGCGGCGCGGTCGTCGTGAGCTCCCTGGACGAAGCGCTCGAGTTGGCGAACGAGTTCGCGCCGGAGCACCTCTGCTTGCTCGTGCGCGACGCGCAGACATGGGCGTTGCGGGTGCGCCACGCCGGCGGCGTGTTCGTCGGCGCGACCTCGCCGGAGTCGCTGGGCGATTACTCGGCGGGGCCGAGCCACGTCATGCCGACGATGGGCACGGCGCGTTTTGCTTCGCCGCTGGGCGTGCACGACTTCCTCAAGACGACGAGCGTTGTCGCCGTCGACGAGGCGGTCCTACGCGCGATCGGCCCGGCGTCGGCGCTGATCGCCCGCGCCGAGGGCTTCACGGCCCATGCCCGCAGCATCGAACTGCGGTTGGAAAAAGATATGTAGGGGCGGCCCAATGTGGCCGCCCGCGCCCCGGTGCCGCCGCGTAGGGGAGCCCTTCATGGGCTTCCGCTGGCCGGCCTGGCCCGCCGCGTCGCCCATCGCGCACTCGTGTGACGCCCAGGAAGGCGTAGAGGCGCGCTCCCAGCCCTGGGCCGTGTCGTCGTAGAATACGAGCTGGTTCGCCATCGGTGCCTCCTTTCTGCAAGGCATCGCATATATTGGCGCAGTACCGGTTGAAGTCAAGGGCTGCTGTAATGGATCGGAAATTTCGCTACGACTTGATCGTGATTGGCGCCGGGCCCGCCGGAGAAAAGGCCGCTGCGCACGCCGCCTATCTCGACAAGAATGTTGCCTTGGTCGAGAAGGGCGACCTCGGCGGGGCAGCCGTAAACACCGGCACGCTGCCCAGCAAGACGCTACGTGAGACGGCTCTCTACCTTTCAGGGCTGGCGCAGCGGGGTCTCTTTGGCGTTGACTATTCCTTCAACCGAGAGGTCACGGTCGGCGACTTGACCTACCGGGAGCAGGAGGTGGTTCGGAGCCACCAGGCGCTCGCCGGCCAGAACATCGCGCGGCACAGCATCGAGCTGTTCCAGGGGACGGCCACGATCGAAGACGCGAACACCGTGCGGGTGAGCCATGAGTACGGACGCACGGTGACGCTTGATGGCGAGTTCATCCTCATCGCGACCGGGTCCCGGCCCTCTCGCCCGCCGGACATCCGGTTCGACAGCAAGACCATCTACGATTCCGACAGCATCGTGCGTCTCAAGCGCATCCCGGGATCGTTGATCATCGTCGGCGCCGGCGTGATCGGCTGCGAGTATGCCACGCTCTTTGCCGCGCTGGGGATCTCGGTAACGCTGATCGACAACGACGACCAGTTCCTTCCCTTTCTCGATGAGGAGGTGGCTGCGATCTTGATGGAACGGATGCGAGCGCTCAACATATCGCTGGTCTTCGACCGCCAGCTGGGACAGATCGACCGCGCAGATGCTGCAGGCGGCGTCACTGTTTCGTTCACCAACGGCGATAAGCTGCCAGCCGAGGCCGTGCTCTTCTGTGTCGGCCGCAACGGCAATATCGAGGGGCTCGGCCTGGAACGTCTCGGCGTACGGACCGGCCAACGCGGGTGTATCGAAGTGAACAAGAACTTCCAGACGGCGGTCCCCAACATCTACGCCGCTGGTGATGTCATCGGCGCTCCCGCGCTCGCCTCGACATCGATGGAGCAGGCGCGGGTCGCGGTTAGCCACATGTTCACGTTCGGGTACAAAGTCGAAGAGTCGAGCCTCATGCCTTACGGGCTCTACACAATTCCCGAGGTGTCGATGGTTGGCTCTACTGAACAGTCGCTCAGGAAGCGGGGTCAGCCCTTCTCAGTGGGGCGCGCTTTCTATCGCCTGAATCCACGGGCTCGGATCCTTGGCGACACCAGCGGGCTTGTCAAGCTTCTGTTCGATCCAGAAAGCCGGCGGCTCCTCGGGGTTCACATCATCGGTGAGCAGGCCACAGAGCTCATCCACATCGGTCAGGCCTGCATGTATTTCCAGGGAACGATCGACTTCTTCACCCAAAACGTCTTCAACTTTCCGACGCTGTCCGACCTCTACAAATACGCAGCCTACGACGGTCTCGGGAAGGGCAGTTGAGCGGTGACGCGCTCCCGCGCGTCGGGGCGCATGGCGATGCGCCCTGGCCCAAAGGGGCCGTGCGCCCGCGTGTAGGGGAGCCCTTCATGGGCTCCCGCTGGTCCAAGGTTGCCGCTGTAGGTCGGACATCCGCCGGAGCCTGCCCTCGAGCGCAGCGAAGGGGCGGAGGCGCATGCTTGTCCTCGAGCGGAGCGAAGGAGCCATGCGCGCCGCCGAGCCCTCTCCTCTCAGGAGAGGGACGACGCAAAGCGTCGGGGAGAGGTCGGGGCATCCCTCGCCCTCATGCCGCGGACTTCAGTCCGGCGCGGCCCCTCGCCCCCGGGGAGAGGGTTGACGCGACGCGTCGGGAGAGGGCCATCTTTCCCCTCGCCCTCAGGGAGAGGGGTAGGGGAGAGGGAATTGTTTCGCTACCATGCCCCCGTAATGACTGCCAAACCCCCTTTCGGCATTCTGCGCTTGGTTCGGCCCGACATCCTAGCAATGTTAGGCTACGAGCCGATCGAGCCGGGCGACCTGCTGGCCGAGCGTCTCGGCGTTCCTGCCGGTCAGGTGGCGAAGCTGGACGGCAACGAGAACCCGTACGGCCCGTCGCCGCGCGTGCTGGAGCTGCTCGGCAGCTACGACGGCTACCATCGATACCCCGACCCGCAGCAGCGGAAGCTGCGCAGCGCGCTCGCGCAGTACGTGGGCGTGGGGCCGGAGCACATCATCGCCGGACACGGCAGCGACGAGATCATCGATCTGCTCCTACGCGCCATCCTCGCGCCGGGCGACGCCGTGATCGATTGCCCGCCGACGTTCGGGATGTATGGCTTCTCGGCGCGCGTGGCGGGCGGGCGCACGATCGATGTGCCGCGCCGCGACGACTTTACGCTCGATATCGATGGGCTCCGTGCCGCAGCGCGCGATGCGAAGGCGGTGTTCGTCGCGTCACCGAATAACCCATCGGGAAACCGCCTGCTTGCGGACGAGCTTGAAACGCTCTTGGCGACAGACCTGCTCGTCGTCGTAGATGAGGCGTACGTCGAGTTCGCCGACGGGAGTTTCGCGCCGCTCGTCCCGCAGCGCGAGAACTTGGTCGTGCTGCGCACGTTCAGCAAGTGGGCGGGCTTGGCCGGCTTGCGCGCGGGCTATGGTATCATGCCCGCGGCGCTGATCGATGTCCTGATGCAGATCAAACAACCGTACACACCGAACGTCGCAGCGGAAGTTGCGATACTTGCGTCCTTGGAGGAGCGCGAGCACCTCATGATTGCCGTGCAAGCGCTGGTGCAAGAACGAGAGCGCATGGCCGCGCAGCTCCGGCAGCTGGAGTTCGTCGAAGTGTACCCGTCCGAGGCGAACTTCCTGCTCTGCCGCCTCGACGGCATGCACGGCCGCACGATGCGCGACCGTCTCGCCGAACGGGGGATCTTCGTGCGCTATTTCGACACGCCTCGCCTGCGTGATTGCGTCCGCATCAGCGTCGGCCTGCCGGAGCACACAGACCGGTTGGTGCGCGCGCTACAGGAGATCGGAGGCCAGCGTGGCTAACCGGCGCGGCAGCGTGTCCCGCGAAACGAAGGAGACGAAGGTCAGCGTCGCCATCGATCTGGACGGCCGAGGCGAGGCGCAGGTCGATACCGGGATCGGGATGCTCGATCACATGCTGTCGCAGATCGCAAAGCACGGCGTCATCGACCTGGCCGTCAGCGCGAAAGGCGACCTCAGCGTCGACGAGCATCACACGGTCGAGGACATCGGCCTCGCGCTCGGCCAGGCGCTGGACCAGGCACTCGGCACGCGCGAAGGCATCGTGCGCATGGCCGATGCTACGGTGCCGCTCGATGACGCGCTGGCGTCAGTCTCGCTCGATCTGAGCGGGCGCGGCTACGCCGTGCTCGACGCGATGTGGACGGACACGCGCATCGGCGAGCTGCCGGCGGACCTGGTCGGCCACCTCCTGTGGTCGTTCGCCAGCGAAGGGAAGCTGACGCTGCACGCCCGCGTAGGCACCGGCGTGAACGATCACCACAAGGCCGAGGCGCTGTTCAAAGCGCTTGGCCGGGCATTGGGCGCGGCTACGCGCGTCGATCCGCGCCGGGCGGGCGACGCGCCCAGCACCAAAGGCACGCTGAAGGCGTAGTGGAGATCCCACCAATCGAGCACCAGGTTCGCCGCAATGTCGGCGGCGCGGCGGAGCAGACCGACTTCGGGAGCGTGCAGTGGGCCGTGCGCGACGGCGATCCCGAGGGCGCGGAGCAAACGATCGGCCTCGCGACGTTCGATGGCGGCAAGGGCAACGTCGAGCACGTGCACCCGAACTGCGAGGAGGTCGTCTACGTCCTCGACGGCGAGGTGCAGCACACGCTCGGTGACCAATCGACGCGTCTTCGCGCCGGCGACCTGATCGTCGTGCCGCGCGGCGTGCCGCATCGCTTGTTCAACGACGGCCCGGCGGCTGCGCGGGCGTACATCGTGTTTTCGTCGCCGGACCGCCAGTTCGAGCCTACGGGCCGGTGATACCCGGCGCCCATTGTCATTCCGAGCGCAGCGAGGAATCTCGCCTCGCGGATTCCCGAAGCTGGCCATGGATGTTCGTCGCGCCTCGCCCAAAGAGGAGGAACCACATCGCCACCCGAACCCAGGGCGGCCGACTAGAGATTCTGGGGCTAGACTTCTCCGAATGCTCCGCAGCCAGGACAGCAGAAGACGACGTTGCTGATGATGCTAGCGTTATCTCGAACGAGAACCGTATCGCATCCGCCACAGACGACGTTCGGCCCTGAGGAATCTTTGCCGCGAATCATCGGGGCGCTTAGTCCTGGGCCTAGCTTGAGCACCGCTCGTGTGCCTTCTTCCGGTTCGGGAATAATTCGCGTTCTCTTTGGCGCGGCCATCTTCTCACCTCCATGGGACTGTGGCATCATTGTACTGTTTGCCGAAGAACAAGTAGGCGGCACGGCTGGGGAGCGTGGCTGACCGCTCCCCGCTATACTTGCATCCTCATGAAGTGGTCGGCTTTTGTCCCTCTTGCCGCTCTGCTGATCGCTGTCATTGCCTTCATCTTCGCAATCTGGCCCGTCGTGGCAGACGCCCCTTGGGAGTCATCTCCGGCAGTCGTTGTACAGCCGACCACCGACCCGTGTGTTGACCTACGGAACCAACTCGCGCAGATTGCGGGAATTGATTCCCGAAGCAATGTCTATCGTGTGATTTGGACTGCGGGAGTAAAGGCTAAGTGCTGGTCAAACTGACCCACTACCTGCTGGCTCTCTTCGTTGACACCCCTCCGCCTCCTGGGCTACGATCTCGGCGTAATCACGCCCCGCCCCAGGAGGAACTCGATGGCTTTTGCGCAAGACACGCTGCAGATGCTCCAGACGGAGCCCGAGCCCGCCGATCTCGATCTGAGCTGGCTCAAGCCAGGCACCGAGTGGGGCGTGCGCGCCCGGCCCGGCCGCCGCGGCCTCACGGTCGATGACATCAACGTCGGATCGTACGGTGTGTCGCCGGACGAGAGCGCGAGCTGGACGGTGAAGGCGCGCGGCGCCGCCGCCCGCGATGGCGTGCCGCGCGCGCGGCAGTTCCTGCGCACCAAGGCCGACACCTGGTCGCAGAACGCATCGCTGCTCTACGAGGAGGGTGTGCAGCGCCAGTGGTCGTCGGCGACGGACATCCCGTGGGACACGCTGCAGCCGCTGCCGGACCGCGTCGAGCGCGCGATGTGCCAGTTCTGCACGTTCCTCACCGAGGTCGAGTTCATCGCGGGCGACGTGCCGGGCGCGTGGCTTCCGCGCATCAGCAACGACCACTACGAAGTCAAGCTCTTCCTCGCCTCGCAGGTGATGGACGAGGCGCGCCACCTCGATGTCTTTCGCAAGCGAGCGCTGGCGAACGGCGGCGGGCTGCTCATCAGCAGCGGCAACGCCGGCCTGCGCTTCGTGATGGACGCCAAGGACTTCACCGAGATGTCATCGATCCTCCACCTGCAGGGCGAGGGCCTGGTGCAGTCGATCTTCCGTATGGGCGAGTACATCGCGACGTGTGACGCGGAGAAGCGCATCTTCCGGCTCGCGGCGCAGGACGAATCGCGACACGTTGCGTTCGGCGTGATGCACCTGAAGTACATCCTCGAGACGCAGCCGTGGCGTCGCGAAGAGATCCACGGCTACCTCGACTACTCGGAGCCGGCGATCCGCGGCGGCAGCGCGTCGGGCCTCGCGAGCGCGTCGCCGCACTTCGGCGAGTCGCTCGGCGTGCTGTTCAGCCACACGCTGGGCAGCCGCGAGGAGGGCGAGCGCATGACGATGGCCGCCTTCCGCCGCCAGCTCAACGAGTACATGCACCGGCTGGAGGTGGCCGGGCTGCCGGAGCGCAGGGAGCGCATCGGCCCGGAGCTGAAGATGGCGCTGGACGCTTCGCTCTAATTCGGTTTATCAAGAAGTAGCCGAGCCTTTCCAGGCTTGGCCCGGCGTCAGCGGCGAGGCTGGAAAGCCTCGCCTACGAGATTAGAGTCGTTAGCTCTTCGCCGCGCCCCACGTTGGACGCCGCGCTCTAAGGCTTCTTCGTCGCTCCCGACGCCAGGTACATCGCGCCGCCGAAGGTGGAATCGATCTGCAGGTCCGGCACGAAGCGCTGGAGCTTGCGCCAGGGTGCGCCGAAGTTCTCGCGCGTGGTGACGGAGCGTCGGGTCATGTTCCAGATGACGTAGTTCCAGGGCAGCGCCCACCAGGGCGCCCACTTGTAGCCGATCGATGCCACGCGCGCGCCGGGCTTCGCGTGGCGGAAAACGGCCTCGAGCGCTTCTTCCGACTGCAGGATGTCATGCACAAAGCCGAAGAGGATCGCGTCGCCCTTCGCAGGCAGGTTGATGCTCTCGATGGGCGCGGCGACGAGGCGGACGTTCGGCCAGCCGTTGGCCGTCATGCGCTCCTTCGCCTGCTCGAGCATCTCCGGGCTCTGGTCGATGCCGATGAGCGTGCCTTCAGGGCCGATGGCCTCTTCGATCAGCGGGAAGTTCAGCCCGGTACCGCAGCCGGCGTCCAGGACAACATCGCCGCGATTGAGTCGCAGCAGATCGACGACGCGCTTGCGGTTCTGCTCGACGGCGGCGTTGCGCGTCTGCTGCCGGTCATACGCCTTGGCGTAGGTCTGGTAGCGCGCGATCGAGAGCTTGCGGTCGGGAGGCATAGTTGAAAGCGCTGCGTCAGTGCTCGCCCCGCCAGCGCACCTCGTAGATGCGCACAGGGTCCTCGAAGCCACGCAGGGCCACGTCCCCGCGGTCGGCGAACAGGAAGTCCTTGCCCGCCACGAGCTGTCGTACCACATCCGAGGCGAAGATCTCGCCGCCCTCCGCCTGGTCGCAGATGCGCCGGGCGAGCTGCACTGACGTGCCGAACAGATCAGCTTCTTCGGCGACGGGCTCGCCGGCGTTAACGCCAACGTGGACGGCAAGGTTCTCGATGGCGGACGCATCCACGGAACGCTGGATTTCCACAGCACACTGAAGCGCGCCGCTGGACGACGCGAACGACGCCATAATGCCGTCGCCTGTGTGCTTGATCTCCGTTCCGCCGTGGGCCTTCAGCGCCTCGCGCACGATGGCGTTGTGCGCGCGCACGAGCTCCTGCGCCTTCGCATCCCCGAGGCGCTGCGTCAGGAATGTCGAGCCAGTGATGTCAGTGAAGAGGATCGTGACTGGCTGTGACGAATCTGCGCTTGCTGGAGTACGCGCCGTCGATGGGCCCACCTCCTGAAGGAAGGCGAGGATCGCCTGTGCCATCTGCTCAGCAGTGGCCTTGTCCGGAGCGTGACGGTCGGACTCAAATGGAACGAGCCTGGCGTTGGGAATCGTCCCTGCGAGCTCCCGTCCGTGTTCGAACGCGATAGCCTTGTCTCGGCGCGCGTGAAGGACCAAGGTTGGCGCCGCGATACGCCCCAGCAGCGCCGAGACATCCGACGCGTAGACTGCCTCGAGCAACGCGGCTGCATGCTCCGGGCTCGAGGCGGCGCGCGCATAGCGGAGCGCAAGCTGATGTTCCTCAGCCGTCGCGCCTGGCATGAACAAGCTGCCCAGCGTCTGCGTCCCCAGGCCCCACTCCGCGCGCACGAGCGCGACCAGCGCGTCGCGTGTCTCCTTCCGCCCCAAACGTTCCCCCTTCGCGAAGGTGCTCGAAAGGATCAGCGCTCGCACGCGCTCAGGATGCCGAACCGCATACTCGATGGCGATGGGGCCACCCTCCGAGATGCCCTGGAGCGCGAACGAATCGAGCTTCAGATGGTCGACGACGGCTTCCAGGTCGCGCAGCCGGGCCTCTGTTGAGAAGTCGTTGACGTTGCGGTCCGACAAGCCGGTGCCGCGCTTGTCGTAGCGGATGACCGTGAAGTGCTCGGCGACGGGTTCCAAGAGTACGCGCCGGTAGCCCTCATCCCAGTCCAGCTCCAGATGGCTGACCCATCCCGGCACACTGACGAAGGGTGGGCCCTGACCGACGACCGCGTAGGCGATGCGGACGCCGTCCGAAGTGGTGCAGAAGCGGATCTGCTGTTCCATAGCGCCGCCAGCTTAGCGCCGATAGAGAGAGGCCGTCAACGCGATGGCCGTAAGGGCGCACGGGCCCTCGCCCCTACGCTTGGTCGATCTCGAAGCGGAAGTCCTCGATCACCTGGTTCGCGAGGAGCTTGCGGCACATCTCGGTCACCTGCGCCTCGGCCGCCGCCTTGTCGCCGCCGTCCAGCGTGATCTCCAGATACTTGCCCGCGCGCACCCTCTCGACCGTAGAGAAGCCGAGCGATTGCAGGCCACCCCGGATCGCGAGACCCTGCGGGTCGTTCACCGTCGGCTTCAGCGTGACGTACACGCGCGCGAGGAACATGGCTAAAGCCGGGCCCTTTCGCTTATGAGCCGTTGGAAGCTTGTGAGCCGTCGGAAGATCGTTCGGTAGAGCCGCGCCGTTTCGTCGACCACGTCCGGCGGTAGCTCCGGTCCTGGCGGCGTGTGGTCCCAGTCGAGCGTAAGGAGATAGTCGCGCACGTACTGCTTGTCGAACGCCTCTTGGTGCTTGCCGGGCGCGTACGCTTCGGCGTCCCAGAAGCGGCTCGAGTCTGGCGTGAGGATCTCGTCGATGACGATCGGCTCGCCGTCGAGCAGGCCGAACTCGAACTTCGTGTCGGCGATGATGACGCCGCGCTCGCGCGCGAACAGCGCGCCGTATTTGTAGAGCGCCAGGCTGCGCAGCCGCACCGCGTTCGCCACCTCGATCCCCAGGAGCGAGACGTACTCTTCGCTCGTCAGGTTCTCGTCGTGGCCGACATCGGCCTTCGTGGTCGGCGTGAAGAGCGGCTCCGGGAAGGGCTCGCTCTCCTGGATGCCCGGCGGCATGCGCACGCCGCAGACCGTGCCCTGTTTTTGGTACTCCGCCCACGCCGAGCCCGCCATGTACCCGCGCACGATGCACTCGACGGGCAGCCGCTCCGCCTTGCGCACGATGGTGCTCCGGCCGATTAGCTCCTTGGGCAGCGCGAAGGGCAGCTCGTCCGCAGCGGAGCCGTCTGCGAGGCGCAGGAAGTGGTTCGGCACAACCTCGGAAATGCGCGCAAACCAGAACGCCGAGAGCTGCGTGAGGACCGCGCCCTTCCCCGGGATGCCCGTCGGCAGCACAACGTCGAACGCGGAGATGCGGTCGGTGGCGACGATCAGCAATCGATCGCCGAGGTCGTACAGATCGCGCACCTTGCCGCGGTGCGCCTGGTTCGGCAGCGGCGTCTCAAGCAGGACTGACATTAGGGTTCTCCTTTGTCTCGTAGCTGCAGGCCTTCAGGCCTGCTCATATTCCGTCTGCAACGCCCTTGGCCCGGAGTATGGGTACTCAATAGCTCTGTCCGCCAGCCCTGCCCGCACTGGGTTCTCCCAGATGTACTGCATCAAAGCGCCCATGTCATCCTCACTGCGAAGGACACGATCGTAGTAGCTTATCTGCCACACAGCGGTTACAACTATGCGTTTCAGCCGGTACGAGGAGAGCTGTTTGAACAGGGCTACGAAGGAAGGAAGCGACGACTCATCGGACCCGGACGTCAAGAAATGCAAGTGATCTGGCATGAAGCAATAGGCATGAACGGTGAACGCATGCTTCTCACAGGCTTCGGTAAGCGCCTGAACTGCAATGTCTACCACGTCGGCAGAGGTAAAGATGGACGTGCGCCGGCGGGTTACAAGCGTCAAGTTGTAAGCGTAGGCGCCTACGTAATCGAAGTGCTTCAGTCGAGGAGACGTTCGTAGCCGCATGACGAGTAGAGCAGGGCTAAAGCCCTGCAGCTACGGGCTCCTTTCGCGATTGGAGATCGAAATACAGCAACGTCGTGCCGATGACGACGAATGGCAGGAGCAGCGCGTCGATAAACGCCGTTGCCGTGCTCGAAACGGCGATAGGCGCCAGCGAGAAGATGGCGGCGATCAGGCCCGCCGGAACACCGGCAAGGACGGAGATGAAGAGCCAGATGCCCAGCGTTCGCCACCAGTTACCGATGACGGCGTCGGCGCTGTAGCTGAGCGCCGCCCTGGAGCTGGTGCCGTCGAGCATCACCGCCTGCTGGACGAATAGCCAGCGCACGAGACGCTGAATCGCCCACGGAATCCCTACAATGGTGATGAAGAAGAGCAGCACGTGAAACGTTACGCGAAGAAGTGCGCCGACCAGCGTCCAGAATCGCTCCGTTGCGAGATCGAAGGCGCGGCTGAAGTCAGGTGCCCGCCCCTCTGCGATGTCGTCGAGGGATGTTATGAGCGCAGCGCTGGCGACGAGGTTGACCGCGCCTTGCGCGACGGCGAGCGCGCCTACCAATGGAATGCCAACCGCTTCGTTCTTTACGGTCGTCTGGAAGATGCCGACGGCTATGCCCAATGGGATGACAACCGCCGAGATGCTGAACAACGGGCCGAAGTGCTGACCGTACACGTTGAGCGCCGTCTGGATGATCTGGCCCACATCGCGGCGCTGCCGGAGCGGCGTCCGCTGCGCGATCATGCGAGGCCCAGCCTCCGGAAGCTGTCGTCCACGTAGCGCGTGTAGTAGGCGTAGTCGAACAGCTCGTTCAGCTCCGACGACGACAGGCGCTTCGTCACGTCCGCGTCCCCGTCGAGGATGTCGCGGAAGCTCCGGCGCTCCTTCCAGGACACCATCGCGTTGCGTTGGACGATCTTGTACGCGTTCTGTCGCTTCATCCCCTTGTCGATGAGCGCCAGCAGCACGCGCTGGGAGAACGGCAGCCCGTAGCTCGCCTCCATGTTCTCGCGCATGCGTTCCGGGTAGACGTTGAGCCCCCGCATCAGGCCGGTGAACAGATCGAGCATGTAGTCGAGCGTGATGCAGGCGTCGGGCAGGATTACGCGCTCGGCAGAGGAGTGCGAGATGTCGCGCTCGTGCCAGAGCGCCACGTTCTCGAACGCGACGACCGAATGGCCGCGCAGGAGGCGCGCCAGGCCGCAGATGCGCTCGAGCTTCTCGGGGTTGCGCTTGTGGGGCATCGAGCTGGAGCCGGTCTGCTCCTCGCCGAAGGGCTCCTCAGTCTCGAGGACCTCCGTGCGCTGGAGGTGGCGCAGTTCTGTCGCGAAGCGATCGAGCGACGCGGCGATGACGGCCAAGGTGGCGACAAAACGCGCGTGGCGGTCGCGGCTGATCACCTGCGTGCTGATCGGATCGACGGCGAGGCCGAGCTTGGCGCACGTCGCCTCTTCGATCGCTGGCGCCACGCTGGCGTGCGTACCGACCGGGCCGCTTAGCTTGCCGACGGCGATGTCGGCCTTCGCTTCGGCGAGGCGCGTCGCGTTGCGGCGCATCTCGGCCACCCAGCCCGCGAGCTTGAGCCCGAACGTCGTCGGCTCGGCGTGGACGCCGTGGCTCCGGCCCATGCAAAGCGTATCCTTGAACTCGACGGCGCGGCGCTCCAGCACCTCGACCAGCGCGGCGACTTCGCGCGCGAGGATGTCCGACGCCTCGACCAGGCGCAGGCCGAGCGCAGTGTCCTCGGCGTCGTAGGACGTCAGGCCCAGGTGGACGAAGCGCGACTCGTCGCCCAGGCTGTCGGCAACGGAGCGAAGGAAGGAGTTGAAGTCGTGGTGCATCTCGACTTCGTACGCCGCGATCCGCTCCGGGTCGAACTTGGCGTGACGGATCCCTTCGATGGCGTCCTGCGGGATCGCGCCCTGCTCCGCCCACGCCTCGCAGGCGGCGATCTCGACGCGGAGCCAGGTCTCGTACTTGTGCTCGTCCGACCACACGCGGGCCATCTCGGGCCGGGTATAGCGCTCGATCACAGGTACTCCTCCCGCACCGGCGAGAAGCAATCGATGCAGATAGAGTCTTCGAGAGCGGTCACCTCGTGCGAGACGCCGCCGGGCACCAGGTAGCCGTCGCCGGTGTTCAGCTCGCTCTCCTGGCCGTCGATGGCGAAGCGGACGCGGCCGCGCGCCACGTAGCCGGTCTGCTCGTGCGGGTGCGAGTGAGCCGGCACGACTGCCCCCTCAGACAAGATCACCTCGATGAGCGTCGTGCGATCGCCGCTGTTGAGCGTACGGCGCACGACGCCGGGGAACATATCGACGGCGGTGGCTTCGGCGTTGGTGCGGAACATGCGGCCCCCAAGTGGATCGGGCCGTAGCTGCGGGGCTTCAGCCCTGCCCAGTTTACCCCGACGCCAGCTGCCGGCGGTAGTCGTCATAAGCGCGGCGGATGTCGTCGTGCTTCAGGGCGAGGATCTCCGCCGCAAGCAGCGCCGCGTTGCGCGCGCCCCACGAACCGATCGCTACCGTCGCGACGGGCACGCCGGGTGGCATCATCGCCATCGCGTACAGCGAGTCGAGGCCCTTGAGCTCGCTCGACGGCACGGGCACGCCGATGACGGGTAGGGCGGTGTGCGCCTTCACTGCGCCGGGTAGCGCCGCGGAGCCGCCCGCCGCGGCGATGATCACCTCGATGCCGCTGTCGCGCGCGCCGGCGGCGAAGTCGCGGACCTTATCCGGCGTCCGGTGCGCGGACATCACATGCGACTCGTGCGCGATGCCCAGCTTAGTCAGCAGGTCGAGGCATTCCTGCATCAGCGGAGTGTCGGACTTGGAGCCCATGAGGACGGCGACGAGATTGTTACCCAATTGTTGCCTTCCTCCACAACGGGCTTGGATACGGACCGCGCTTCTGATTCACCCATCTCTCCAACTGCCGGGAAATGCCGACTTCGTAAGCCACGATTTCCTCGAGCTTTCTCAGCTCAGCCGGCGACGGTCGATCATTCTTGCAGCCGAACATGAAATCAAACTCGTGTCCGTGCCAGAGCCACTTTGCTGTAACGCCGCGAGAACTATCACCAGCCACGAAGATACCGTAGCGGAGAAAGCCGCACAGGGCACGGTGTAGATTGGCCTTTGCCGAGTAGGCTAGGAGATCGTGCGTATTGACCCCGCCTGCCTTCAACTCGATTGCTAGACGTGGCGAAGGCTTCTTATCGTTTGAGGGAGCTGGATCCTGGAGCAGGATGTCGACTTTGAACTCCTGTCTAATCGCAGCGCCTGCGCCATAGGGCAACGGTAGTCGAGCCCCAATCTCCAGCTTCGGAAACCGCTTCCTCAGGAAATCGAGCAGCACAATCTCTAGGTCCTTTTCAGCGAAACGGGTCATTCCTTCACGCTTGCTACCGCCCTCGGCGCTGCGATGTCACGGCGGTAGTGCATGCCTTCGAAGCGGATACGCTCCACGTTCCGATACGCCTTCTCGCGCGCGGCGTCCATCGTATCGCCCGAGGCGACAACGCAGAGCACGCGACCGCCCGCCGTCACGAGCGAACCGTCATCGGCGCGGCTGGTGCCGGCGTGGAAGACGATGACGTCAGGATCGACGTCGTCGAGGCCATCGATGGCGAAGCCCGTCTCGTACGCGCCGGGATAGCCACCCGAGGCGAGGACAATCGCCACGCACGCTTCGTTCGACCAGCGCAGCTCGACTTCGTGCAGGCGGTTGTTCGCGACGGCCCAGAGCACGTCGAGCAGGTCGCTTTCGAGTCGCGGCAGCACGACTTCGGCCTCCGGATCGCCCATGCGACAGTTGAACTCGATGACGCTCGGCTCGTCGCCGGTGATCATGAGGCCGGGGTAGAGCACGCCTCGATACGGCCGCCCTTCCTCCGCCATCGCGCGCAGCGCAGCTTCGGTGATCTCCATTCTGATCCGTTGCGCGAGCGCGTCGGAGACCCAGTCCGCGGGGCTGTAAGCGCCCATGCCGCCCGTGTTCGGGCCGCGGTCGCCATCGAAGATGGGCTTGTGGTCGCAGGCGAAGGGCATGTGCGCGACGGTGCGGCCATCGGTGAACGCCTGCGCGCTCACCTCGCGGCCCGAGAGGCGCTCTTCGATGACGACGCGCTCGCCCGATGCGCCGAAGTCGCGCCGCACCATGATCGCATCGATGGCGTCCAGCGCTTGCGCCGTCGAGTCGCAAACGACGGCGCCCTTGCCGCGCGTTAGGCCATCGGCCTTCACGACGAGCGGCCCGCCGTGCGATTCGACGTACGTCTTGGCGGCTGACGCGTTATCGAAGGCGCGAAAGGGCGCCGTCGGAATGCCGTGCCGCGCCATCAGCTCTTTCGAGAACACCTTCGACCACTCGATCTCCGCCGCCGCGCGGCTCGGCCCGAACGCGGCGATGCCTTCGACGGCGAGGCGGTCGACTAGGCCCGCTGCCAGCGGGTCCTCGTTGCCGACGACGACCAGGTCGATGTGGTGCTCCCGGCAGGCGCGCACGATGGCATCGGCGTCCGTATCACGGACGGACAGGTTCGTTCCAAGCTCGGCGATGCCGGGGTTGCCGGGTGCGGCGAAGAGGTCGTCCAGCCGGGGCGACTGGCGCAACTTCCACGAGATCGCGTGCTCGCGCGCGCCGGAGCCGATGATCAGGACGTTCACGTCGGCAGGCCTGACGCGAGGCTACAGAGCCGCAGGGAAATCCCGCTGGTGCATCGAACGGGGACCGGGCCTCCGATAGATGCTGTGATATAGGTCAGGCTGTCTGCGGCAGTCGCCGCCACCCTTTTCGAATCAGGAGTGCCGAAATCAGGATTACTAGCACGAACGTCACGATGCCCACCGGAATCACGACGGGCCACATCTCGAATTCAGAACCGCTGCCAGCTGTGCCTTCGGCGTTCACCGCCCCGTACTCGCGAAGCGCATTCTCGAGCTCCTGTGACGGGCGAGTCCAACCCGGGTCGAGTGTGCCATTGCCGATCGAGACTGTCTCGGCCCGATAGATGTATCCCCGGTCCCCGGTGCGCGACGCGTAGTAGGTCACGGCGAACGGTTCGTCGGAGCCTACAGGGTCGAGAAGCACACGGTATGCGGTCCCGAAATCCTCCTGGGGGTTGGCTGGCATAACGCTATCCAGTGCAGTACCGGCGAGGTCGGTCTCTTCGGTAATCGCGATCGGCGAGTCGATTCGTCCGCCTCCTGCAATGACGATCTTCTCGAAGGTCAAGGGCTCCTTCGCGCGGACTGTTCCTACGGCCAATGCCGACGCTATCACCACGAGTCCTACGAGTAGCGCGCTTCGCAGCATGGCGATCTCCCTCTCGATCTTACTCGGTCGCCCGGCTAGGAAACAAGTTCGTAGGCGCCAATCGCTGCCGCGAGCGTCAGCACGAGGCCGTTCAACAGATGGATCGCCTCTACCCGGCCAATGAGCCAGTCCTGTACAGCAACGGTGTCGCCACTCTGTACGTTCCAAGCGCTGGCTATCCCAACTGGGCCGACCGTTGTCAAGACTGAGTCTATGCTATTCTGTCGATCGGAGGTGGCTCTCTCATCGCACGACAGCTCCATTCGACGGGACGAGAACAAGAGCGAGCGCTGCTCGTCGCGGTCGAGACGCGGCGACGCGGGCCCGGGCAGCGCTGGGAGACCGAAAGCTCGCTGGAGGAGCTAGGCCAGCTCGTGCGCACCGCCGGAGCCACCGTCGTCGGCGATGTCGTCCAGAAGCTCGATAGCCCGAACCCCGCGAACTACATCGGCCCCGGCAAGCTGCAGGAGATCAAGAGCCGCCAACCGTCAGACGGCTTCACGATGGTCGTCTTCGACGATGAGCTCCGGCCCTCGCAACAGCGCAACCTGGAGCGCGCACTCGACGTCAAGGTGCTCGACCGCGCCGCACTCATCCTCGATATCTTCGCGATGCGCGCCCGCACCAAGGAAGGCCGTCTGCAGGTCGAGCTGGCCCAGGCGGAGTATCTGCTGCCGCGGCTGACGGGGCAGTGGGGCCACCTCGAACGTCTCGGCAGGAGTGGGATGGCCGGGGCAATCGGCGTCCGGGGACCCGGCGAGACGCAGCTAGAGACCGACCGCCGCCTCGCGCGGAACAAGATCACGCGGCTCAAGCGCGAGATCGAGGGCGTGCGCCGCCAGCGCGCGCTGTATCGACGGCATCGCGCGCGCGCCGGCGTGCCGGTCGTCGCGCTCGTCGGCTATACGAACGCAGGCAAGAGCACGCTGATGCGCGCACTGACGCAGGCGGACGTCCTGGTAGAAGACCAGCTCTTCGCTACGCTCGACCCGACGACCCGCCGGATCCGGCTGCCGAGCGGCCGCCCGGCGCTTCTGACGGACACGGTGGGGTTCATCCAGAAGCTGCCGGCACAGCTCGTTGCGGCATTCCAGGCAACGCTGGAAGAGCTGGCTGACGCCGATCTGCTCCTCCACGTCGTCGACATCACGCACCCAGACGCGGCGCAGCAGAGCCAGACTGTCGATGACACGCTCGCCCAGCTCGGCTTGGCGGACAAGCCGCGCGTCACGGCGCTGAACAAGATCGATCAGCTCGTCGGCCCGGATGGCGCACGCGTCACCGACCTCAGCGATCTGGAAGACTATGACCTCGGACTGGCTGAGCACCGGCCGGACGCGGCGCTTATTTCAGCGGAGCGGCGCTGGGGCCTCGCTGAGCTGCTGGAACGGCTCGGTGCGGCGTTGGAGACTCATCGAAAGCAGCCAGTGGCGGCACGTTGATGGACCGCGCTCTTGCGCCGTCCGGCCAGTAGCTACCTTCCCGCCAACCGGAGCGCAGCTTCAGCCACGCGACATCCCAGCGCCCTCGCCTGAGCGCGATCATCGTCCGTCACGTCACCATGCGCCGTCGCGCCGTAGTACGAGCCGGAGCGGCGCATCGTTTCGCTCCAGGGCAGCCCGACGAAGACCATGCCGTGCGAGAGGATGAGGTGCATGAGTTGGAGCAGCGTCGCCTCGGTGCCGCCAGAGCGCGACCAGCCCGCCGTGAAGCAGGCGCCGATCTTCCCGGCCAGCTCGCCCGTCTCCCACAGGTCGCCGCTGTGATCGAACCACTCCTTCAGCTTGCCGGTCATGCCGCTCCAGTTCGGCGAGCCCACGATGAAAGCGTCCATATCGAGGAGTTCCTTCGGGTCCGTGTCGTCCAGCCGGCGGTAGCGCAGCTCGGCGCCACCGACCGACCGCACACCTTCCGCGACGGCCTCCGCAAGCTGCTCCGTAAGCCCGCCGCGCGAGTCGAAGACCAGCAAAACGCGCGCTTGAGAAGCGCTCACGGGTCGGACTGCAGCGTGACGCCGGGGAGAAGATCAGGGAGCTTCGCCAGTAGCGCCTTCGATGCCTTGTCGCCGCGCAGGTAGGCGTCGAAGAACGGAACGGCAATAGTGTGCAAGATCTGTCGTGGCTGCTCACCGCTGATCGGCGGATCGGTAGGCGCAGCGGAGGCCTGACACTTCGTGGCGTCGCCACCTAAGGTCTGCGCCGTCTGCACGGCGTCCGCTACGAACGTGCTCCCGCCGCCTACCGCGCCGGCGACGCCGCCGCTCGCCTCGAGCGCGGCGTCGGTGAGGTGCACGTCGGCGAAGCGGATGTGGTCCGCGCCGACGACGTGGACCAGATAGCGCGGCCGGTTCGCGACGGTGTAGCCGCGGTCTGAGCTCACCGGGGGCGTGATCAGGTCGTCCGTGCCGCCGAGAGCCATGATCGGCACGGAGGAGTCGCCTCCAAAGTTGTCGGGCAAGAAGCAGCCGACCGTCGACACGGGCAGCGCAGCCTTGATCCGATCATCGCGGTCTTGTCCGTAGACATCGAGCATGGTGGTCAGCGCGCCAAGCGAGTGGCCGGTCATGCCGATCTTGTCGGCATCGATCGCGCCCTCCAGCGCGTGGCCGGACTGCTTGTTGAAAGCGAGCAGCTGGTCGATGACGAACGAGACGTCCTTCGGTTGCTCGAGCACGGCGTTCAGACGAGGACCGCCCGGGGCGCCGATCTTGCTGAGAGGGAAGTCGGGCGCAGCGACGACGTAGCCGTGGCTCGCGAGATACTGACCGTACGAGGCGTAGAGCCTGCGGCTGGCGCTTAGCCCGTGCGCCAGGATGATGAGCGGGTAGGGGGCGCCATCTTCGTCGACGGCCGCGTCGCGCGCTTCCGGCGGCTGCGATGCGGGATCTGCCGGGTACCAGACTTCGGTCGTCAGCTTGCGCTCGTTCGACGCTGGGACGTCGCCGTTCGCGGCAGAGGGGCGCGAGCTGTCGACGAGATCGATCGTCGTGACGCCGACGCGGTACGCGCCTAGTTTGCCGGCAGCAGCGATGAGATCAGCGTCGGACGTGCCGCTGGCGCCGCCGCTGCAGCCAGCAAGCGCGACCGCCGCCAGGAGCGTTACGACGAGTGTGATGAGCGCGGATCGTTGCTTCACGGCGCGGATCATAACACAGGCTCTGCGCTAGGCGGAGCCGTTCGACTGGTCTCCGAGATGTTTGTCTAGTCGCCGAGCAGCGTCGGGTAGGCGAGCGCGAGGATCTCCTCGACGTACTCGGAGCGCCAGCCTGGCTCCGGGACGCGCAGGCCACGTTGCCTGAACCAGCGGTGGTACGTCAGGTACTCCTCTTCGAGCCGGCGCCTCGACTGGTCCTCTTCAGCGAACGCTTCCGCGTCGAAGTCCTCGAGCCGCTTGTCGGTCTCCTCGGGTGGTACCTCCAAGTCTTCCTGCCAGTACTCAGCAAGGTAGTCGAGCGCCTCGTCGAGGTCTTTTCTGCAGTCCGTGAAGAGCATCGTCATCAACGTCTCTTGATCAACAGCGCGCGCGCGGAGCTGGACCTCCTTGGCACAATTGGGGCAGAGGATCACCAATTTGCGCGCGTCGCACTCTTCCTTTCGAGTGCAGAAGCGGCAGCGGGGGGCAAACTCTGCGCCCCACGGCTCGCGTGTGTAGCCAGCGAAAATCTCCTCGGTGAAGTTGCCGCAGCGAGGGCAGGCAAGCTTATCCGCAAGGATCTCTTCAATCGTCTCTTGCCAGTCGATCTGCATTTCTGGCACCCACAATTCGTAGGTCGAGGTGAGTCTGCGCCCTTCATGATACCGCCTGGCAATGGGCTGTCAACAAGGCTTGCGCAGCTTACTTTGGAGCGTACCTTAGATTCGACGCGACATAAGTCGAAGCGCAAAGCAACACCGCGCAGCCTATTACGGCCCAAGGGGATTGACAGGTGGGAAATACAGGCGTACAACCAAACTGACGGGTTGGTTTGCTATGCATGGCAAGTCCAGCCAAATTGCCAAGGAAGGAGGGAGAGCGCAATGAAGCGAATTTTGGCGATCGGCGTCATGGTAGCGGCGGCGGTAGTCCCGTTTGCCCCCGAGGTGCTTGGCATCGGCTGGGGCTAGGACCCGCTCCAGATACGCGAAAGTGAGTGGGGACGAGAGCAATCTCGTCCCCACTTGTGTTTGACGGCGATACCTAGTTAGGCGGCCCGGGCGTGCTCCTCGTGCCGGCCGGCGAGCGCCTTGTGTGCGATCTGGTCGTACACTAGCAAGAACGCCTGAACGACGTGGGGGTCGAATTGCGTCCCACTGTGGCGGATGACCTCCTCGCGCGCCATCTCCGGCGGCAAGGCTTTTCGATACGGCCTGTCCGACGTCATCGCGTCGAATGCGTCCGCGACGGCGAACACGCGAGCGCCCAGCGGCACCTGGCTGCTGCCGAGGCCCCTCGGGTAGCCCTTGCCATCGAAACGCTCGTGATGGCAGTGGACGATCTCCGCGGCGCCCGAGAGAAACGAGATGTCGCGCAGCATTTCATGGCCGATGCGCGGATGGCGCTTCATGTCATTCCATTCCTCCGGCGTCAGCGGTCCTGGCTTGTGCAGAATGTAGTCTGGGACGCCGATTTTGCCGACATCGTGTAGCAGCGCTCCTCGCTGCATATCGATCCATTCCTGGCTCTGCTCCTCGACATCAAGATGCGCTGCGATAGTCATCACGTACTGCGCCACCCGGAACGAATGGCCCTTCGTCTCATGGTCGCGCGCATCTAGAGCGAGCACCAACGCCTCGAGTGTGCCGTCGTAGGTCTCGGTGAGGGTGCGCGTCATGGCCAGAATGTTGTCGTTTGCGGTCTCCAGCTCGGCGTTCTTTTGCTTGAGCTGGAGCACAGTCTCTTCGGTCTTGGATACGTACTGTTGCAACGCGAACCGCATCATGAACGGCGGCGCGACAAACGCCATGATGCCGGGCACGCCGAGCGCCTCGTAGGCCGCTGCGAGAGCGAGACTGAGACAGCCGAATACGATGTAGTACGGCAGGATCCATTGGTGCTGGTCGCGCCACACGCCGACCGCAGGCGCGCCCGTGCTGAGACTGACGGCAGTAGCGACGAGGCCGCTGCTGATCGCATAGTTTACGCCCGTCGCAAGGACTGCCGCCGGTATCCACCAGGCCGAAGCAGTTGGTCCGACACCAGGCATCGCATGGAAGATCAGCGCGGCGCTGATGCTCGCCAGCGTATAGCTGCCCATGTCGAATACGGTCTGGTACCACTTAGCGTAGGTATAAATGCGCGCCCCGAGCACCAAGATGGGCGCGGCGATCGCCACGCCCGGCGCGCCGTAGAGCACGGCGATGGCGAAGAGCGCCACCACGCCGGCTGAAACGTACGTGTCCCCGTAGATACGGATGCCCGCGCGTTCCAGGATAATGCCGAGCACCACCAACGTCACCAGCCCCGGCCAGCCCGTTGTTGTGAGGTCGTTCGCGAACAGCGCGATGCAGGCTGTCGCCAGGAGAACGATGATCGCGATGTAGCAGCGAGCAGGGAGGTTGAGCACGTTGACCGGCGACGAGGTCGGCTCCGCCGGCGTGGCCGCGGTCTCAGCCACGGGCGCAGACTGGCCCGTGAGGCTCGACAAGGCTTGCTCGATAACCTTCATTGTTGCGGGCACGTTGCTTAACTGCGGTACGGCAGTCCTTGACGAAGTATCGACAGATTCGAATCTAGGCCGTAGTAGCTAGGCCGCTTCCTCCAGAACATCCGCAAGCTGTCGGCGCAGTTGGCGGAGGATGCGCTTGTGAAGCTGGCAGACTCTGGACTCCGACAGGCCCAGCCGCCGGCCGACCTCATGGAAGGGCCGAGATTCCGCGTATCTGAGCTGGAGAATGGCTCTATCCCGCTCGCTCAGCTCGCCCACGGCCTCCGAGAGCATCTGAAGCGCCGTGCGCCGTTCCATCGCGTTCGTCGGGTCATCGCGGTCGTCGTTATCGACGGGGTCCCAGCGTTGGCGCGCGCTTTCGCCGGGCCCGTCCTGGAGCAGATGCTCCAGAGAGACGAAGCGGGACGCGGCGTGGCGCTGTATCTCCTGGACTTCCTGGGGAGTGACCCCCAGCTTCATCGCGAGCTCCTTTTTCGTCGGCCAGCGACCAAGCTGGGTCGCCAGCGCCTGGGCGCCCTGCTCGACCTGCCGGGTGCTCCGGCGTAGCGAGCGGGGTAGGGGGTCGGACCGGCGCACGGCGTCCAGCACGGAGCCTCGAATGCGCCTTACGGCGAAGCTGGCGAAGCTGGTCCCGCGGTCGGGGTCGAACCCGTCGACCGCCTGAATGAGGCCTTCGACGCCGTAGCTCATCGCGTCCTCACGTTCCAGGCCGAGGGTGCGCGAACGGTCGGTCGAGAGCCGATTCACTACGAAGGCGACGAGCGGCATGTTCTGGAGGATGTTCTCGTCTCGATTAGACATGGCAGATTCCCCTTTCGGGAGGCTCCGAGGGGGATTCCTTGGCAAGAGGGCTGGAGAGACGAGAAGCGCGGGTGTCGAACGTAGTCGGCGTTTCGGCAGCCCGGCGGCCCTTACTCTCGGCTGGTCTCGAGTAGTAGGCCCGTGGCTTTGCGTCCCCCTCTTTCGAAGGGTTTGCCCTTGTCGGCGCCTCGATATTCGATTTTCGAGAGGCGCTCCCTGCCAAGGGTTCACGTTGGCCACGTTCTTGGCCACCTAATCACCAACGCAGGCCTTCGTCTGGGCGTTACAACAGGGCCGAATTTGAATCTGATTTCGGGCCTGCGACCGGTCAGCCGATACTGTCTACAGAGCATGTCACGCAAGCCGCCCCAGCAATTGCGCGCTCAACGCACACGCCGCGAGCTCCTGGCAGCCGCCCGTCGCGTCTTTGCCCAGCTCGGCTATGAGCAGTCGACCGTCGACCAGATAGCTCAGGCGGCAGGGTGCAGCAAGGGCGCGTACTACTTTCACTTCGCCTCGAAGGAAGAAACGCTGCTCGCGCTGCTGGATGCCTGGATTGAGGAGAGAACTCGGCAGCTCGGAGCGGCCATCGCCTATCCGCCGGAGACGCTAGCGCCGGCTCTTTCGAAGGCACTCTCCTGGCACGCGACCAATGAGGAGCCCCAGATCACCGTCGAGTTCTGGTCGCAAGCGCGGCGCAACAAGCGCGCCGGCGACCGGCTGGCCGATGCCTATCGAACCTGGAATGGGATGCTTGCCGGAGTTCTCGCTGACACGCACAACCCCGGGGCGGCACGCGCGGTGCTCGCACTGTTCGATGGCGCGGCCTTGCACGCGGCTCTCGATGGAGCGGCCGGTGAGGTTGAGATGGTTGCGCCCGCTGTGGTGGAGTCGATCGCCAACGCGGCGCGCCGAAGCAAAGTGGCTTAGGCCGGGTGCTTCCGTAAGAAGCTCTCGACGGCATCGATGAACTGCTCGGGCTGGTCCTCGGGCACAGTGTGACCTGCTTCAGCGATGGTCACGAGTTCCGCATTTGGGAACGCGGCACGCATCTTCTCTGCCGTCTCCGGCGGCAGCACCTCGGAGCGGCCACCACGCACGATCAGCACCGGCACGCGGATTTTCGGCAGCTCCTCCCAGAGGTCGCCCGGGCGCCAGTAGTAGCTGACTCGCGGGTCCTGCTTGTACGTCCAGCGACCATCCGGCACCCGCCGGCACTGATGCTCCACGTGGTGGCGGACCGCGTCGTCGCTCGTGTACGGATGAGTCAGCTTGCGCAGCGCAAACGCAGCGTCGATGCTCGGCACAATTGGATGGCCCTGCTCCGCGGTCGCTTTGGCCTGCTCGATGCCGGGCCGCTTCTCCGCTTTAATCGCTGGGCGGATATCGACCGAAACGAGGCGCGTGACTCGCTCGGGATGGCGGGCCGCGTAGGCCATCGCGTTGATTCCGCCCATCGAGAGGCCGATCAGCACGAAGCGATCGAGGCCCCAGGCGGCCACCACCGCCTCCAGGTCTCCAACGTAGTCGTCGGTGCTGTAGTCGGGCTGCGCCGGCCAGGAGCTGTCGCCGTGGCCTCGCTGGTCGAGAGCGAGCAGGCGGTAGCGGTCCTGAAGCGCCAGGGCCAGGCGGTCCCAGATCCGGCACATCGCCGTGAGGCCGTGGAGCAGCACGATGGCCGGGGCATTTTGCTCGCCCCACTCGACGTAATGGAGCCGGAGGCCGCGCACCTCAATGGCATGCTGTCGAGGCTGGCCTTCCGTTGTCATGCCCGTCCCAGCTTACCCCAAGCGCGGGATTCTCACTACTTCCCCAGGCACAAGCCAAAGGTTCGGCGCGCGCGGCCGATACCTAAGTTTGAGACCCGCGATGGCAGCCCCAAGGAGCGAATCGATGCGAACAGCCGTCGACTACTTCGGCCTGATGGCGTATATGTGGGTGATGTCCGGCGGTATGC
>CAYQLM010000039.1:8162-26824 GCA_964418365.1 uncultured Dehalococcoidia bacterium | reverse complement strand
ATGCTGCGCATCATGCGCCGGCTAGACGGTCGCGGCGAGCTGACGCGGCTGCTCCCGTGGAACGAGCTGAACATGTTGCCCGACCACAAGACGAACTGGGTGGCAGAGAAGGGTGGCTCGTTCATGACCGCGCGCTGTTCAGGAGCGATCTTCCACGGGGCGCGCGGGCACTTCGCGATGTCGGCGTTCTGCGAGGGCGGCACGGGGCCCGGGACCGGCCGCAGCTCCGAGGGCAACGTGATCCTTGGAGAGCTAGGCTTCGCGGCGTGGCGGGCGCTCGCGGCGGACGAGGCGCTCGCTGAGGGGCGCTAGTCCGCTCCTCCCGCTTCTCGCTTCCACCCCCTGGTTCCTTGTTCCTGGTTCCCCGTAAGATAGGTGCGCTATGGCCGACGATGTCGTCTACGTCCGCCTCTCGCTCGCCACGCCGAAAGCCGGTCACGAGGAAGACGTGGCGCGCATGGACGACGAGCTGATGCGCTACTTCGCGTCGCAGCCCGGCTACCTGCATGGCTACCGGATCACCGGCGGCGATGCCGTCGCGGGGCGCATCGGACGGCTGTCGATGTGGCGCTCCGACCACGACGCCGACGCCGCCGCGCAGACCGACCACGTCCTCTCGATCCGCTCCGAGATCTTGCTGCTCATCGCGGACGAGCGCCACATCGAGTACTCCTGGACGGCGCGGACGTTCGAGCCGCCCGCCTAGCTCCGCACTGTGCGCACGCCGGACTGCGCGTGTTACGCTGTCTGTAGAAGGCGGTGTGATCCGTGGAGCCGCGCCCGCTCGATTTCTCAGCCAAGCGTGATGACATGGTGCGCGCGATGCGTCGCGAGATCCGCGACGAGCGCGTGCTGCAGGCGTTCGCCTCGGTGCCGCGCGAACGGTTTGTGCCGCCCGAGCTGCAGCGCTTCGCCTACGACGACCGCCCGCTCCCGATCGGCGAAGGCCAGACGATCTCGCAGCCGCTGATGGTCGCGATCATGACGCAGGCGTTGCGCCTCAAGGGCGATGAGAAGGTGCTCGAAGTCGGCACGGGCTCGGGCTATCAGGCGGCGCTGCTGTCGCAGCTTGCCCGTGAGGTGATCGGCGTCGAGCGCGTGCCGGAGCTCGCATCGACGGCCGCGCGACGGCTCGAGGCGCTCGGCTATACCAACGTTCGCGTGCATCTCGTGGGCGAAGAGCTCGGCCGGCCTGAGGACGCGCCGTACGACGCGATCGTCGTCACGGCGGGCGCGCCGGAGATCCCACAATCGCTCATCGATCAGCTTGCGATGCGTGGCCGGATGGTGCTGCCGGTGGGCGGCAGGCGCAGCCAGCAGCTCGTGCGCGTGACGAAGACGGATGCCGGCGTCACGCTGGAGCGGCTGGGCGAGTGCCGCTTCGTGCCGCTGATCGGCGGCAAGGAGGGCTGGCCGGAGTGGGAGCTCTCGCAGAACGGCGCGCGCCCGCGGCGCTAACGCTACGTCGCTCGCGGGATGCCCAGCAGGAACCACGTGCGCCGTTGGACGATCTCCCCTGCGTGCGCGCGTTCGTGCGAGATGATCCGCCGGACCACCTTCCGCACCGTCCATTCGTCAGGCTCGCTGTGGCCCGGCCTGACGGGATGATAGACACGGCTGCGATCCGCGTCCGACAGCGACCGCAACAGCTCGATCGTCTGCGCGCGTTCGGCTGCAGGATCGACGACGTTCTCGAAGATGCCGGCGGCGGCGCCATCGCGCAGTCCATCGCGATAATAGACCTCCAGTTGCAGGACGTGCTCGAAGATGCGCCGGATCGATCGCGGCTCTGGCTCCCACGGATCGGGCGATGACACCGTCGACGCGGACGGCAGCCAGTCGAGGAGTTCTGCCGGCAGCGAACGCTGCGCTGCCAGCACGTCAGCTCGTGCGTAACCCATGCGCTGGATAAGCAGCTCCAGCTCTTGTCCGGACAGCGGCTCTCGCTCTGCGCTGAAGCAGAACTCGCCGCCCGCCGCCTGACGGACATCGACTTCTTCGGCGACCTCCCAGTCGGCGATGTCCTCGATCGCGTCGCCGTTGGCTCGCAGCCAGGCGATGTGCTCCACGATCGATAGCGGGAGCAGGGCATCGATCTCAGCGCGATCGCGGCCGCCCGCGATGCAGCCGGGTAGATCAAGCACGCACGCGTGCACAAACGATTCGTAGATCACGAGACCAATGCGATGCTTCACGGAGACGGTGGTTTTGATTTCTGCCGGCCGGCTAGGTGTACACGCCGACGAGGACGAGGACTGTCACTAAGATGGCGAAGAGCAGGACGTAAAAGGCGTACAGCACTTTCTGCGGCGGCATCTCCGGCGGCGGTGGCTCGACCATCAGTCGCCGCCCGCGGGTACGGCTTCCGCCGCAGGCGCGGCCGACGGCTTCGCGCCGTTCGCGCCGAAGACGGCCTGCTCGAGCAGCTCGGCCACATCGAGCGCCTTCATACGCTTCTCTTCGTCGCTCTCAACGGACGGGATGCCGTCTTCGAACATCTGGATGCAGAACGGGCAGTTCATCGCAACGATCTTCGAGCCCGTGTAGCGCGCCGATGCCTGCGCCTGTCCGCAGCGCGCGTGGTTGATGCGCGTACCCTTCGTTTCTTCGACCCACATGTGCGCGCCGCCGGCGCCGCAGCAGAAGCCGCGCTCGCGGCAGGCGCCCTCGATCTCGATGAGCTCAGCGCCGGGTATGGCGCGGATGACGTCGCGCGGCGGCTCGTACACGTTGTTGTGTCGGCCGAGGAAGCAGGAGTCGTGGTAGGTGATCTTCTCGGCGATCGCCTGATCGACCTCCAGCCGGCCATCCGCGACGAGATCGGCCAGGACCTGCGTGTGGTGCCGGACTTCGAACATGCCGTCGAACTGCGGGTACTCGTTCTTCATCGTGTTGAAGCAGTGCGGGCAGGTGGTGACCACCTTCTGCACGCCCTTCTGCTTGAACGTTTCGATATTTTGGGTGGCCTGCATCTGATAGAGGTACTCGTTCGCGAGGCGGCGCGCCGGGTCGCCCGAGCACGTCTCCTCGTCGCCCAGGCAGCCGTAGCTCACGCCCGCCTTGCGGAGCAGCCGCGCGAGCGCTTGCGTCACCTTCACGTTGCGCTCGACCAGCGCGCCCGTGCAGCCGACCCAGAACAGGTACTCCTGCTTGCCGTCGAACCGCGGCACCTCGAACTCCATCTGCTCCATCCACGACGTGCGCGTGAGCGGCGTGCCGCGCCACGGGTGTCCGCGCTGCTCGAGCTGCACCAGCGTGGCGGCGGCTGTTTCGGGCATGTTCGCCTCGTCCATGACGAGGAAGCGTCGCATGTCCATCAGCGCCGGCACGTGCTCGATGTAGACGGGGCATTCGTACTGGCAAGCGCCGCAGTTCACGCAGTCCCAGATCGAGTTGAAGCCGACGGCCCCGATGAGATCGCCCTTCTCGGTGGAGACGCCGGTGGCGCGTTTGACCTCGAGCTCGGCCACGCTGCGCATGTCGTGCATAATCTTCTTGGGCGACAGGTCCTTCCCGGTGGCCGACGCCGGACAGGCTACCTCGCAGCGGCCGCACTCGGTGCACGTGTAGAAGTCCAGCATCTGTTTCCACGAGAAGTCCGTCACTTTACCGACGCCGAAAACCTCGCGCTCCTCGATGTTCGGGATCGGCTGCAGCGTGCCCGTCGGCTGGAGGCGGCGGAAGAAGACGTTGAGGGGCGCCGTTAGCAGGTGCGAGTGCTTCGAGACCGGCAAGTAACACAGGAACACGAGGAAGTCTGTGAGATGGAGGAACCACCAGCTGGTGTGCAGGTGCGCGAGCGTGGTGTGGCTGATGTCCATCCGGTCCCACAGATTGGCCAGCCCGAACGCGAAGAACGAAAGCGCATCGCGGTTGCCGCGGTCGAGCGAGATCTTGAAGCTGTTGGTGAGGACGTCGCTCACCATGAGGAACCAGATCAAGAAGAGGATGATCCAGGCGTCCGAGTTCAGCGTGAGGCGTCGGGGGCGAAGGATCAGGCGCTGGAAGGCGGCCAGCGCCACGCCGATGATGACGAGGACGTTGAAGGCGTCCATCACGGGGCGGAAGCCGTCGTAGAGCAAGCGGAAGATGTGCTGCAGGCTGATGCTGTGATTGATGCCGTCCAGCAGGAAGTTCAGCGTCCTGACCTGGAGAGCGATGAAGCCCCAGAAGATGAGCGTGTGCAGGAGGCCCGCGTACCAGTAGTACGAGCGGTTCACCCGCAGCGTCCCCAGGACGTACGGCGGGAAGGTGACGATGCGCTCCCATATGTCGCGAGGCGGGCCCAGGCGGTCGTCGCGGCGGCCCCGCGCCATCACGAGCACGCGGCTACCCGCTAGGAAGACGAAGAGCGAAAAGAAAAAGGAGAGGGCCAGGTAAAAGCCAACGTTACCTGGAAACGCGTTCGAAGGAGCCATAGTCGCCTGGCCGGCCTCCCTCCGGCCAAGGAATCATAGCCCTGGGCGGATGGCCGGTCAATCGAAGTCGAGTTCGGGTTAGGCGGCTTCTTCTTCCGTAGGGCGGATGCGTTCGATCACGCGAATGAACGCCTCGACGATCTCCGGATCGAACTGTGTGCCGGAGTTGCGAATGATCTCGGCCATCGCGTCTTCGTTGTCCAAGGCGAGGCGGTAGGGACGGTCGGAGGTCATGGCGTCGTACGCGTCGACGACGGTGAAGATGCGCGCCTCGAGTGGAATGGCTTTGCCTTCGAGGCCGAACGGGTAGCCGGCGCCGTCGAAGCGTTCGTGGTGGTAGAGCAGGATGGGGATGGCGTTCTCCAGGAAGCCGACCTTGGACACCATGAGGCCAGCCATGAGGGGATGCTTCTGCATCTTCTCCCACTCCTCGTCGTTCAACGAAGCCGGCTTGTGCAGGATGCTGTCTGGCACACCGATCTTCCCGACATCGTGGAGCAGCGCTCCGCGCTCGATGTCGACGAGCTGCTCGTTCGGCACGCCGACCTCTCGCGCAAGTATGACGGTGAGCCGCGCGACGCGCTCTGAGTGTCCCTGCGTGACGGTATCCTTCGTGTCGAGCGCGGCTGTGAGCACCTTGAGCGTGCTGTCGTAACCGACCTCGACCTCCTCCGCATAGCTGCGCACCTTGGAGAACAGCGTCGCCTGCTCGACGGCCATCGCGGCGAGCGCGGCCATCTCTTGCACCATCTGGACCTGGGCGGGCTTGAACGGCCCCTGCGCCGCAAAGCGGACGACCATCACGAGGCCGGCGACGCGCTCGCGGCCAGGAATCGGTACGCAGAGGACCTTGACCTTGCCGCGCAACGTCGGATCGAAGCCGAGGAGCGTTTCGTATGGCAGTCCGTCTTCCTTCGACTGAATGACTTCTCCCGTACCGATGCAGCGGCGCAGGTACCACTCCTCGACCTTACGGTAGTGGTGCGAGGCGGTCTTGGTCAGGCCGTCGTAGCTGGCTTTGACGATGATGTCGCCGCTGTTGTCCTCGACGAGCGCGGCGAGCGCGATCTGCGCGCCGGTATACGTCACGACATCTCGCGAGAAATTGGCGAGCATGTCGATGAGGTCGAGCGTTTCACGAATCGACTGGCCGGTACGGTGGAGGAAGAGCAAGCGGCCGTACTCGTTCATGAGGCCGTTGATCGTGACCCAGAGGACGATTGGCAGCAAGAAGGCGAGGAGCAGGCCGCCGACCGCGAGCTGAATGACCAGCTCCTTCGTGCTGTCGGAGATCGTTGTGGCGATCGGCTCGTAGCGCTGCTGCACTTCCAGGAAGGCGCCAGGAACGAGCGGCGCATAGCTGGCGAGCACCTCGCCGCTTACGGCCGATTCCTTGCTCGTCCCCAGTCCGCCGATGATCGCGTTCGCGAGGGTGGATCTGTTTTCGGGAGCGGCGCCGTCGCCGGCCTGGGCCAGCAGCGTACCGTCTGGGCCCCATAGCCGGATGGCGACGATATCGCCTCCAAGGAGGCCGGTCGCGGTGTCGGTAAAAGACGAGAGGTCGCGTTCGCTCAGGCTGCCCGCTTCGCGGCTCAGCGCCGGCCCGAGGGCGCCCGTGCTGACGGCCCCGGCTGCATGCTCACTTTGATCGCGAAGGCTTTGAACGCGGAGCATCGCCAGCATGGCGCAGGCGGCGGCGATGACGCACAGCGTGGCGCCCGTGAAGATGAGGACAAACCGCACGATGGACTGCTTACCCATAGGCAAAGACCCGGCCGCGCCGGGCTCTCCAAGTACGTATCGACCTACGGGTAGATGGCCTGTACCTGAGCGCGTTCGGGCGAGCTTTGGGCAAGCGTGCTAAGATCGAACCGGTCTAAGGGTTCCACCTAATGAGCGTGATCCAGGCGAAGGCAGGCTGTCTCGACGCCATCCTGAAGGGGCTGGGGTCGGCGGTCGTTGCCTTCTCGGGCGGAGTAGACAGCACCTTCGTCGCGGCGGCTGCCTTCGACGCCTTGGGGGGCCGGGCGCTTGCCGTCACGGGTGTTTCGCCATCGATCCCCCAGTCGGAGGTCGAGGAAGCCCGTGAGCTGGCAACGCGCATCGGCATCGCGCACGAGCTGATCGACACGCACGAGATGGACCGCGCCGGCTACGTCGAGAACTCGCCGCAGCGCTGCTACCACTGCAAGACGGAGCTGTACGAGCTGCTGGCGGCGCTCGCGAACGAGCGCGGCTATGCGTTCGTTCTGGACGGCTGCAATGCCGACGACCTGGGCGATCACCGGCCGGGCCGAATCGCCGCGGCCGAGCACGGCGTGCGCAGCCCGCTCATCGAAGCGGAGCTGACGAAGGACGAGATCCGGACGCTCTCGCGCGAGCGCGGCCTGCCGACGTGGGACAAGCCCGCGATGGCGTGCCTCTCCTCGCGGTTGCCGTACGGCACGCAGGTCACCGTCGAAGCGCTGGAGCGCGTCGGTTCGGCGGAGGCGTTCCTGCGATCGCTGGGCATCCGCCAGCTCCGCGTACGCCACCACGATGACGTTGCTCGGATCGAGGTCGAGCCGGCCGACATCGCGACACTTGTCGCCGAGCGCGATCGGGTCGTCGCGCGGCTGAAGGAGCTCGGCTACAAGTACGTCACGCTCGATCTCGCGGGCTTCCGCTCCGGCAGCTTGAACGACGTGCTGGTGCTGACTGAAGTCAGTAGGTAGACGATGAGTCGGCGCGAAAGATCCTTCGCCCTCCACCCCGCTGCCGCCTTCTCTTTCCCTCCCCGCTCGGCTCAGGATGACGTAGAGTCGTGCCCTTCTTCGACTCCGCCGGCGTAGCGATTCACTACGAGGTCTTCGGCGATGACAAGCCGCCGATCGTGCTCGTGCACGGCTTCGCGAGTAGCTTGCGGCAGAACTGGGTCGCGCCAGGCTGGATCGATGCGCTGACGCCGCTGCGACAGGTGATCGCGCTCGATTGCCGCGGCCACGGCGAGAGCGCCAAGCTCTACGAGCCGGCCGCCTACGGCGAGCACATGGCCGACGATGTCATCCGCCTGATGGACCACCTCGGGATCGAGAAGGCCGATCTCTTCGGCTACTCGATGGGCGGCGCGGTCAGCATGGGGCTGCTCGTGCGCTACCCGGAGCGGTTCACGTCCGCGATTCTGGGCGGCGTGGGCGCGGGGCGACTACGCAGGGGACCCGACTCGCCCGTCGCGGCGGGGATGCTGGCCGCGGACGCTACCACGGTGACCGACCCCGTCGCGAAGGGCTTCCGCATCTTTGCGGAGCGCACCGGCAATGACCTGCGCGCGCTCGCCGCGGTGGGCCAGGCCGGCCGCTTCTCCGATGTCGACGCGCTGGGCAAGATCCGTCTGCCGGTGCTGATCGTCGTGGGCGCTAACGACGTCCTGGTTGGCAGCGCGGAGCCGATCGCGCGGCGCATCCCCGGGGCGAAGTTGGTGACGATCCCCGATCGCGAGCACCTCACCGTCGTCGGCGACGAGCGATTCAAGAAGGCAGTGGTGGAGTTCTTAAGGGAAGTGTCCAGCGTAGGGGTTCGAAGCTAAAGGCTCGAAGAAAGCCGGCCCCTCAGGTGCGCCTAGAAAGACGCCACCTGTTCTGTCATTCCGAGCGGCTAGGCCGCTGGTAGGCGGCCGATAGCGAGGAATCTTTCGGTCCGAAGGAGAATCTGGTGCCGAACGGCGCCCCCGGGTGCTGTCGCCGGTAGTCTGCGGCGACCTTCGGTCGCCAGGGCGCAGCTAAAGCTACGCCCCTACGTCTGCCGGTCTTCCGTTCGGGCGCTAGCCGATGGCTGGCGGCGGGCCGAAGAAGCCCACGATGCGCTGAATGCGCCCGTCGGGCGCCAGCTCTCCGAAGTCGATGCCTTCCATCATGGTCGCGCCGTCGGCGCTCTGCATCGCCCAGGTAAAGCGAAACGTCTGGTGGTGCTGATCGACCCCGCTCGTGGCGACGATGCGCGCGCCGTTCACCTGCGCCTGGAAGCCGGCGATCAGCTCGGAGAGCGCGTCACGCCCCTGCGCGTGCGACTGCGGGTCGGTGTACGTTGCGCCGTCCGCCCAGGCCTGCTCGAGTAGCTGCGCGCGCTTCACAGCGTCAGTCTCGCCCCAGGCGTTACCGTACATCTCAACGATCTGCTGCGTTGTTGTCGCTGTGGTCATTGCCGTTCCTTTCTCAGGACTGTTCTTCGATTGCCCCTCTCCCTCAGGGAGAGGGGTTGGGGTGAGGGAGCGCGGATCGCTATCCGATCGGGTCGCGCTTCATCGTCCAGTAGCGCGGACCGTCTTTCAACTGATCGTCTACGACCACCTCGAAGCCCTGCTTCTTGTAGAACGTGACGTTGATCTCCTTCATCGTCTCCAGGTAGCAGGGCAGGCGATCGTGGTCCGCGCGCTCCAGGATCGGCTGCAGGAGCTTGCCGCCCAAGCCCTGGCCCTGGCGCTCCGGCTCGACGCCGAGGACGAAGAGGTACCAGTGGTCAGGCGGGACGTCGCGCTTGTGCAGATGCTCAAGCTGGTTCGTCGCCGACAGGAACTTCATGAACGTCGGCAGGCCGAACTTGAACGGTGCCGCCAGCATGCCGACTCGGATCATCTTCGGGAGCGTGAGGATCGTGTTGCCGGGGGGCAGCCAGAGCGCCGCGCCTTCGACCTTGCCGGCCGTCGTGAACGGATCGCCGTAACGATGCGACACCTGCGCGGCCTTCTGGAAGAACCAGGGGAGCGCGCGGCGGCGCTTGTTTTCGTCCGGCATCATGTACATCGTCATCGGGTCGTCGAAGAACGCGCGCGCGAGGACGTTGCTCACCTCGTCGACCTGGGACGCCTTGAGGTTCGGGACGTCTGTCTGCTGAGCCATGGACATCTTCCTCCGATAGGCCCATATCGTAACAGCGACAGGCTAGCGCGTCCACCCGTGGCGGCCCTTCAGGTGCTGTACAATACATCTGCCAGACATCTGCAGGCCGGTCCCCATGCCCGAAGACAAGGTCCAGCGCGAGATCGAGGATATCCTCAACCGGCTCGACACATTTCTCCCCGAAGAAAGTGTCGCGAGCCGTGTGCGCAAGCGCTCGTCCAGCGCGGTGACCTCGCTGCTGCAGTCCATCGTCGCGCCGGTGACACACATCTCGCTGCGCCAGGTGATCCTCGGCGCGCTGGGCCTGATCCTCGCCGGCTTCCTTGTCCGCTACAGCTATCCCAGTGCCGGTTACTGGATCCTCATTGCAGGCGTGGTCCTGCTGCTGGGGAGCTTCGCGCTCTCGTTCTTCAGTCGCACTGGTAGCAGCGGCGCATCCGCGACGGAGAAGCACTGGCGAGGTCAGCCGATGGTGCTCCACTCGCCAAGCTTGGGAGATCGACTGCGCACCTGGTTCCGCACGAAGCGCCGGCAGCGTCCGTGACGCCTCCTTGAGAACGCCACTTCGATCGCGTATCGCTCTGATCGTCCTGCCGCTTGCTGTTGTCGTGGCGTGCGCGTGTGGCGGCAGCGCGGCGCGCACCTCTTCGACAGCGTCACGACCGGCGGCCGGCGATCTCGGGCCGGCGCAACCGCAGGCTGCACGGATCATGACGAACATCCAGTATCTCGCCGGCAAGATCGGGACGCGGCTCGCCGGTTCGGATGCCGAAGCCCAGGCGAGCGACTACGCCACGCAGCAGCTCGAGCGCTGGGGCTACACGGTAGAGCTGGAGCCGTTCTCCGCGACGGGCGAGCTGTTGCGCCCGGCGACGGTCACGCCGGCGAGCAGACCGGCGATGCGCGCCTTCCCGTTCATATATTCCGCCGCCGGCACGGCCACCGGCCCGATCGTCGACGCCGGCACAGGTCGCGAAGAAGACTTCTCGACGGACGCGCAAGGCGCGATCGTCCTGATCCAGCGCAAGGACGTCATCCTCGCAGACATGCTCCGCCGCGCGCGGGCCGCCGGCGCGGCCGGCGCCATTGTGGCGAACAAAGAAGCGGGCTGGTTCATCGCTGCGTACGAGTCGCCGATACCCGCCGTGATCATCGATCAGCGCGATGGCGATAACCTGCGCGACTTGCTCGACAAGGGGCCCGTCAGCGTCACCGTGGAGTCCAAACCCACGCCGGTCGTTACCGCGCACAACGTCATCGCGCGTCCGCCCGACGGGCGCTGTCGCACGATCACGGGCGGCCACTACGACTCCGTGCCGGTCTCCGCCGGCGCGACAGACAACGCCTCGGGCGCGGCGACCGTGCTCGAGCTGGCGCGCGCGTCTGCGGCGGCGCATCTTACCGGCGACTGCTTCGTGCTGTTCAGCGCGGAGGAGGAGGGTCTGACCGGCAGCGAGTACTTCGTGCAGCACCTGAGCGCGGACCAGCGCTCCGAGCTACGGGTCATGTTCAACTACGACGTGACGGCCGGCGTCCCGCCGCCGCAGCTCATCGGCGACGATGGCCTTGCGCAGCGCGGTATGGGCATTGCGTCGCGGGAGGGACAAGCGTTCCTCATCACGACGCTCGGCATGGGGTACGGCAGCGATCACGCGAGCTTCAGCAACGCCGGCGTTCCCGCGCTGCTGTTCTCTGCGGACGACAAGGGGATCATGCACACGCCACGAGATACCGTCGCGAACGTCCGCCAGGACACGCTCCAGGCGATCGCCGACGTTGGGTTCGCCATGCTGCAAGACGTAACGCAGGGCGAGACGCCCGCCGTGACGCCGTAACCCCAGCGCGATGCTATACTAGTCGCCGCGACCCCGATTGCTGGAGGCCCCGGTGCGCGTCCCTGTCTGGACATTCTCTCTGCTTCTCTCGCTGCTCGCCGTTCTCTCCTCGGGTGTAGCCTGCGGCGGCGGCTCGAAGAGCAACAGCCAGGCCAACCGGAACGACGTCCCCTCGGCAACGCTGCCGAGCACGCTGCCCGCTCCGATAATCGTGAGCGGCACGCCTAAGGCCGTGCAGGGCCAGCGTTACGTTGTGCAGTCGGGCGATTCGCCGTCGTCCATCGCGGCGAAGTACGGCATCACGGCGGATGAGCTGATGGCCGCGAACGGCATCACCGACCCGACATCGCTGATCACGGGCGTAGAGCTGGTGATCCCGAGTGCGCAGCAGGGCTCGACCCCTCCGCCGACGGCTACGCCACCCGCACCAACCGAAGGCCCCACGGCGCAGCCGGCGACCGAACAGCCGCCCGCAACGCCATCGCCGGGCCAGCAGACGTATGTTGTGCGGGCCGGCGACATTCCCGAAACGATCGCAGCGCAGTTCGGCATCACAGCGGATGAGCTGATGGCCGCGAATGGCATCACCGACCCGACATCGCTCCAGATCGGCCAGGAGCTGGTCATCCCCACGCCCGCGCCACAGTAGTAGGTCCGGGCGTAGGGGCGGGTCTTAGACCCGCCCCTACAACGGCCTGTAGCGAAGGCGTGCGGCGCTATACTTTACGAGTAATGCGTATTGATCCGAAGCGAGCGGAGGAGTACCGCGAGGCCTATGACGCCTGGCAGGAGCAGCTTCAGGCGCTTCACCGGACGCTGCTCGACGGGGCAGCGCTGGAGCCGCCGAAACTGAAGGGCCTGCTCAACCGCGAGGCGCGCGCGAAGGAGCGCTACGACGCGGCGCGGCTGGCGTTGTTGGGGCTGGACGGCGCGAGCGAGGAAGACGACCCCTTCGCGAACGTGGGCCAACGATGACCGCCACGCAGTCGCCGGTGACCGAGTCGAGGCAGGCTGTCCAGCAGAGCGGCTGGCCGGCGGTCGGGCGCTACGGCAAGTCGTTCGCGATTGGCGCGGCGTTCGCCGTCGGCTGGACGCCCTGCATCGGCCCAATCCTGGCTGCGATCCTGGCGCTCTCCACGGCGAGCGGCAGCGTTCTACACGGAATGTTCTTGCTGAGCGCGTGGTCGCTCGGGCTGGGCGTGCCGTTCCTGCTCGCGGGGCTGATGTTGGGCCAGGTGATGCGCGGCATTCGAAAGGTGCGGCCGATCATGCCGGTGCTGGAGCTGCTCGGCGGTCTGCTCGTCATCACGATCGGCGCGCTGATCTTTCTCGACAGGTTCACGATCTTCAATCAATACTTCACGGGCGGCGTGACCACCGTCAGCGGCGGCGAGGGCAAGCTGAGCGGCATCGACGTAGCCAGCCCGGGCGGGTTCATCGTGGCGTTTGGCGCCGGCGTGATCGCGTTCATCTCGCCGTGCTGCCTGCCGATGGTGCCGGCCTACCTCGCGCACCTGGCGGGCGTGAGCGCGGACGCGATCGATGAGCGGCGCTGGGTGACGTTCCGTCACTCCGTGGCGTTCGTCGCGGGCTTCTCGCTGCTCTTCGTTGCGCTCGGCGCGTCCACCGGGGCGATCGGCTACTTCTCGTCGAGCCACGCCAACTTCGTGCGCGACAACCTCTCGACGATCGAGAAAGTGGCGGGCGTGCTGCTGATTGTGATGGGGCTGAACCTGATCGGCATCCTGCGCATCCCGCTGCTGTACCGCACGTACCAGATCGACCTGCCCGGCAGCGCAGAGACGCCGAAGCTCTAGCAGAACCTTCGCTGCGCCTCCGCCGGCGCCGCTGGTATGCGCATGCGGTGTAGCCGGAACGCGTCGATAATGTTGCGCGCGAAGCGGCCGGGTGTCATCGCGTCGGAGGTGGCAGCAAGCAGCTCCCGGATATCGCCGCACACGAGCGCTTCGCGGGCAGCAGCGATGTCGCCGGCGACGATCCCCGCCGGCACAAACGCTGTCGGATCAGCGAAGCGCGCGACAACCCAGGCTTCGGGCAGCCCCTTCTCGTGACCGGGCCGGCCGCGCGCGGTCAGCTCCAGCCGACCGGCGATCGGGTCGGCCAGGCCGTGGAGGTCGAGCACGTAGACGTTGTCATCGAACACGTAGCCGACGAGGCCGATAGCGGTGGCGTCGACGACATCTCTCTGCGGGACTCCCGCACGTAGCGGCAGCGGCACTCCTGCCGTGCGTACGGTCTGCGCGCCTCGTTCCTGCAGCAGCAGGCCGCCCGGAGGCACGCTGGCGGACTGGATCTCGGCGAGCGCCACACCGTAGCTGAGCTCGTAGTCCTGCAACGTGATCGGGTGGGCGTGGTGCGCGAGCGAAACGTAGTAGGCGCGTTCGTTCGCGATGCCGTGCGGGCCGATGCCATCGTACGCGGGACGAAGGAGCGCGGCGCAGACGATCGCCCACGCGATGACGCCCAACGCGGGGATCAGCGCCCGCCAGTCTTCGATCTCGATGACGGCGAGCGGCATCGCCAGCGCGAAGATAGCCGGCAGTAGCATGCGCGCGTGCATGAAGTCGCCGCCGACATAGATCACGTATGCGCCGTGGGCAAGCGCCGCCGCGATCGTCGCGGCGACGAGGATGGTGGCGGCGCGCTGCGTTCGCCAGGGACGCGTCGCGAGCCACGGGGCGGCCGCAGCGGCGACCAGCAGCGCCGGCACGAACAGCCAGTATGTCTGGAGCGTATCGAGGAGGTAGTACCAGCCCTGCGTCACGTTCGGCGTCGAGGCCTCCTTCGCGAACGCGGGGTTGGGCACGAGCGCGGCGTAGTAGCCGGCGCGGAAGACCTCGTAGGCAAGCGGCAGCGCGACCGCCAGCACGACGGCCTGCGTCCTCGCGCGCAAGGTCATCGATGGGCGCATGAGCAGCAGGGCGGCCAGGAAGGCGATCGAGTAGAGCGCGAAGTCCGGCCGGATCAGCGGCCCCAGGCCAAGCAGGAGCGGCAGCCAATTCGGGAACGGTCGCTGAGCGGCAGCATGTAGGGACAGAGCTTTAGCTCTGTCCTGTTTGCCGCCGTTCGTCACCTCTCGCGCCAGCGCCCAGAAGCACGCGCCCAGCCACGCGAACGACAGTCCGGTCTCCAGCCCTGACGTCGCGTATTCCCAGAAGGCAGGCGTCGCCGCGATGACGATCGCGCCGAACGGCACGATGACGCCTCGTCCGCGCCGCCAAAGCCGGTACGCGCCCCACTGCGCGAGCGCGAGCCCGGCGATCGAGAGCGCCAGCCCAAGCACGACCGCGAGCCATGGCAGGTCGACCGGCCGAAGCACCTCTTTCGCTCCGGCGAGCAGCCCGACCCAGAGCGGGCTCGTCGCCGCCTCGACGCGCTCGCCGCGATTAAAGACCGGCCCGTTCCCGTCGAGGAGCTGCCGCACGACTCGGAGGTAGATGTAGCCGTCGTCCGACATCCAGCGCCGGCTCCACGCCGCGATGCCGTAGGCGAGTACCGGCAGGGCCATCGCGGCAATGGCGGCGGTTCGGCTGCTGAGAGCGCGTCCGATGCGCTGAACCACGGAACCATAGAACCACAGAACCTCATCAAGCGCCGCTCGCGCCTGGTTCAAAGGTTCCACTGGTTCTATGGTTCTTTCCCCTGGGTAGTGTAATTCTCCCGTATCTCGCCTAAGCTGCGATCATGAGCAGACGAGGCCGCCCGCCGCATCCCGATGTGCTCACCCCGCGCGAGTGGGAGGTGCTCGCCTTGCTCCGCGAAGGGCTGAGCAACCCCGAGATCGCCGATCGCCTCGGCATCAGCCGCGACGGCGTGAAGTTCCACGTCTCGGAGATCCTCACCAAGCTCGGCGTCTCGAGTCGGGAAGAGGCCGCTGCGTGGTCCGCCGCGATCGGGCGTCGCCGGCCCTGGTGGGCGCTCGCGCTCGCGCCGATCGGCCTCGCCTGGCGTAAGACGGGCTGGGCTCTCGGCGGCGCGATGCTCGTCGCGGCGGTCGCGGGCCTGGGCCTGCTGGCGATGCTGCTGTGGCGCACCGACGGCGGGGATACGGCGAGCCCAGCCTCGTCATCGAGCCAAAGCTCATCGCATCAGCTCGCGTACCTCAGAGAAGACGGTGCCTTCGTACTGTACAACGCTGACACGAATGAGCAGCATGTGCTGGTCCAGAACGGCACGTGCGGCAAGTCCTCGCGCCGGGCGTGGTCGCCGACCGGCACGATTATCGCCTGCCTGGACTCGGGCGGCGGCGCAAACGACGAGCTGAGCCGGATCGTCTTACTGGATACTGCCGGCACTGTCGTGGGTCGGGTCGACGAGCCCGGGCTAGCCGACATGTACTGGTCGCCGGCCAGCAACGCGCTCCTCTATGGAGCAGGTGTCGCGGACACAGCCGGACGGCAATATCGGATTGCGGATACGGCGGGTCGGCAGATCGCTGATCTGGGGCTGTGGGACCTAACGAGCGTTATGGCCGCCTACGGCTTTCCCGTCTGGTCGGCGGACGGACGGAAGCTTGCATTCAAGCGTTCGTTACAGGAGCCGATGACGATCTACTCTCTCGACACGACGCAGCAGGAAACGGTCGTAGAGGGGCCGTTCGTGCCGCTGGCGTGGGCGCTCGGCGGCGATGCGTTCATCGTCGCGCAGAACTACGAGCCGCCGCAGCAAGACGGCCAGTCGCCGACGTACGCAGCCAACGTGCTACACCTGGGCCTGATGGCGGCGCCGGGATCGCCGGTGCATGCTGCCGTCGCTGACGAAAACCTTACGCGCGTTGATGTGCTAGACAACGGCACGCAGTTCCGGACGGCGCCGGACGGCGAGCACGCGGTCTACCTGACGCGCCGCCAGCGTTCGGACGGGGCGCCGGGACTGGGCGTGATCGATCTGCGCACTGGCGAGGCGAAGCCGATCAAAGACTCGATGGTGCGTAAGGATGCGCAGTTCGAGCAGGTGATCTCGAGCAACACCGTAAGCTTCTCAGTAGACGGCACGTGGGTCTACTGGGCAGACAACGACAACAACGGCTATCGCGCGCGCATCGATGGCTCGGGCCTAGAGAAGCTGGTGCGAGTCACGGAGGTTGATTTTGCGTGGTCGCCCGACCACCGGAAGATCGCGTACTCCTTTTTCCTGGCAAACGACGTGGCTGCATCGAACACGCTTTACGTTATGGACGGCGACGGAACGCATCGCGTCGTCGTCGACAGCGGGCCCGCGGCCCGCGGCGGCTTCGACTACGGTGCATCCTGGCGGCCGTAAAGCGTCACCTTAGCACCCTTGTTCGAAACCTGAATCTGTGATAGAGTACACCTTCGGTTCTAGGTGGCCGGATGGCCGCCCCCAACGGCTACTGACATGCCGGGGTCACAGGCCTCGGCTACTATTGCCCCCACCGGAGGTGCCAGACCGTGCCGCAGAACGCCATCATCGTCAAGGGCGCGCGCGAGCATAACCTCAAAGACATCGACCTCGAGATCCCGCGCGACAAGCTCGTCGTCATCACCGGCGTCTCCGGCTCCGGCAAGAGCTCGCTCGCATTCGACACGATCTACGCGGAAGGGCAGCGCCGCTACGTCGAGTCGCTCTCCGCGTATGCGCGCCAGTTCCTCGGCCAGATGGAGAAGCCCGACGTCGATTACATCGAGGGCCTCTCGCCCGCGATCTCGATCGATCAGAAGGGCGCCAGCCGCAATCCGCGCTCGACCGTCGGCACGCAGACCGAGATCTACGACTACCTCCGGCTGCTGTTCGCGCGCGCGGGCACGCCGCACTGCCCGAACTGCGGCCGCGTCATCGAGCGGCAGACGGTGCAGCAGATCGTCGATGCGATCCTGGCGCTGCCGCCGGGCAAGCGGCTGCTGATCCTCTCGCCGATCATCCAGGACCGCAAGGGCGAGCACACGCACGTCTTCGAGGACGCGCGCAAGGCTGGCTTCGTGCGCGTGCGCGTCGACGGCCGCGTGTGGGACCTCGACGAAGAGATCAAGCTCGACAAGAACAAGCGCCACACGATCGACATCGTGATCGATCGCCTGATCACGGAAGAGGCGGCGGGCGAAGGCTCGGCGGCGAGCGCGAACCGGCTGTCGGACTCCGTCGAGCAAGGGCTGAAGCTGGGCGGCGGCGTCGTGCGCGTCGCGATCGAGGGCGAAGAAGAGCGGATGTACTCCGAGCACTTCGCGTGCGTCGTGTGCGGCATCAGCATCGGCGAGCTTGCGCCGCGAAACTTCAGCTTCAACAGCCCGCACGGCGCCTGCCCGGACTGCACCGGCCTGGGCGTGAAGATGGAGCTCGATCCCGGGCTGGTCATCCCGAACAAGGGCCTCACGCTTAACGAAGGCGCGATCCACCCGTGGGCGCGCGCGAGCACGACGAGCACGTGGCGGCAGCGCACGCTGGAGGCGCTTGCGAAGAAGCACAAGTTCTCGCTCGATGTGCCGGTGCGCGAGCTTGCGAAGAAGCATCTGGATCTGATCCTCTACGGCGACTCGTCGCCGGTGACGCTGACGTTTACGAGCGCCGGCGGCCACACGAACAAGTGGGACCACACCTTCGAAGGCGTGATCCCCAACCTCGACCGCCGCTACAAGGAGACCGACTCCGATTACATCCGCGACGAGGTCGAGCGCTACATGGCGGCGAACCCGTGCCCGACGTGCAAGGGCGCGCGGCTGAAGCCGGAGTCGCTTGCCGTGACGGTCGACGGCGTGAACATCATCGATGTCACGCGCCTGAGCATCGTCGAGTCGGAGCAGTGGGCGAAGCGGCTGTCGGCGCCGAAGACGCCGCTCACCGAGCGCGAGCGCATGATCGCGAAGCAGATCCTGAAAGAGATCAGCGCGCGCCTCGACTTCATGGTGGAAGTCGGCCTCGACTACCTCTCGCTCGACCGCGCGACGGGCACGCTCTCGGGCGGCGAGGCGCAGCGCATCCGCCTCGCAACCCAGATCGGCTCCGGGCTAATGGGTGTGCTCTACGTCTGCGACGAGCCAACCATCGGGCTGCATCCGGCGGACGACGCCCGGCTCATCCGCACGCTGAAGCGCCTGCGCGATCTGGGCAACAGCGTGATCATCGTCGAGCACGACGAGTCGATGATGCGCGCGGCCGATTGGATCGTGGACATGGGTCCCGGCGCCGGAGAGCACGGCGGGCACGTCGTCGCGGCCGGGCCCCTATCGCAGATCCTCAACTCGCGCGCGTCGATCACGGGCGCGTACCTGAGCGGCCGCCGTCAGATCCCGCTGCCGGACGAGCGCCGGGCGGGCAACGGCATGTTCATGGTGATCCGCGGCGCGCGCGAGAACAACCTCAAGAACGTGGACGTGAAGGTGCCGCTCGGGAAGTTCGTCGGCGTGACGGGCGTATCGGGCTCCGGCAAGAGCTCGCTCGTGACGGAGATCCTCTACAAGAAGGCGGCGCAGCTCCTGTACGGCTCGCGCGACCGCCCGGGTGAGTGCGACGGCATCGATGGCCTGGCCCAGTCGCTCGACCAGCTCCGCCGACCGCTC
>CAYQLM010000039.1:0-8152 GCA_964418365.1 uncultured Dehalococcoidia bacterium | reverse complement strand
CGATGGCCTGGAGTTCGTCGACAAGGTGATCGACATCGATCAGTCGCCCATCGGCCGCACGCCGCGCTCGAACCCGGCGACGTACACAGGCGTATTCACGCCCGTGCGCGAGCTGTTCGCGTCGGTGCCGGAGGCGCGGCTGCGCGGCTACGCGCCGGGCCGCTTCTCGTTCAACGTGAAGGGCGGCCGCTGCGAGGCCTGCCAGGGCGACGGCTACATCGAGATCGAGATGCACTTCCTGCCTGACGTGACGGTGCCGTGCGAGGTGTGCAAGGGCAAACGCTACAACCGCGAGGCGCTGGAGATCACCTTCCGCGGCAAGAACATCGCGGACGTGCTGGACATGACCGTCGACGAGGCGCTGGAGTACTTCTCGGCGTTCCCGCGCGTGCGTACGAAGCTGCAGACGCTGAAGGACGTCGGGCTGGGCTACATCCGCCTCGGCCAGCCGGCGACGACGCTCTCCGGCGGCGAAGCGCAGCGCATCAAGCTCTCGTCGGAGCTGTCGCGCCGCTCGACGGGCCGCACGTTGTTCATTCTCGACGAACCGACGACCGGCCTCTCGTTCGAAGACACGGCAGCGCTGCTGCGCGTGCTCCAGCGGCTGGTCGATGGCGGCAACACCGTCGTCGTCATCGAGCACCACATGGATGTGGTCAAGAACTGCGACCACCTTATCGACCTCGGGCCGGCGGGCGGCGACCGCGGCGGGCGCATCGTTGCGCAGGGCACGCCGGAGGAGGTCGCGAAGACGAAGGACAGCGCGACCGGCCTCTACCTGCGGCAGGCGCTCCTCGGCCGCGGGAACGGCAAGCGCAACGGCCGCGCGGCGGCATCGAACGGGAAGCCCGCGGCCGCGAAGGCGAAGGCGCGGCGGTAGGCACATGAGAAATATATCGACTGATCGACGCCGTCGATCGACGAGACTGGCGGATCATGACTACGGTGCCTTTGGGACACACTTCACAACGCTCTGCACCAAGGGAAGAGAATGTCTCCTCGGCGATGTTGTGGGCGGACAGGTCGTGCCGAGCATCTATGGTGAGATCGTCAGGCAGGAATGGTGGCAGTCGGCGGTGCTTCGCGAAGAACTCGGCCTGGACGCGTTCGTCATCATGCCGAACCATATCCACACCATCGTCTCCATCTTGAACCGTCCGCGAAACGAATCTGTAGGGGCGCACGGCCGTGCGCCCCTACTCGGTCGACCGCCACGATCGCTTGGTTCGTTCATCGCTGGGTTCAAAGCGGCTACGACAAGACGCATCAACATCCTGCGTGATACCCCGGGCGCCGCCTTTTGGCAGCGTAACTACTGGGAACGGATCATCCGCGACGAGGACGAAATGAATCGCATCCGGCAGTACATCATCGAGAATCCAATGCGCTGGGAGGAAGATCAGGAGAACCCGGCGGCGAGGGTTGCCATCTCGAAGGCGAAGGCGCGGCGGTAGGGTGAAACTGCGTTCCTACGGCGAGGGGTTCCGGCACACCGCGCCCGAGCGGTGGGGCTGCACGAATCTGGAAGCCACACCCATCCTCGCGAACCCGCTGGTCGTTGAGCACCATTACGCGCCGGGTGGCGAGATGCCCGAGCACGCCGCGGGCGAGGCGGTGCTCTGCGTCTGCATCGCGGGCGCAGGCTTCGTGAAGGTCGGCGACGAGTCGAGCGAGCTGCGCGCGAACCAGGCGGTCGTCTGGCCGGCGGGCAAGACCCACAAGCTCTGGACGGCGGACGCATCGATGACCGTGCTGCTGATCCACTTCCCTGGCCAGCAAGACCTCGCGATCGGCCAGGATACTCCTCCGCCCCGATGACGAAGGACGAGCTCCTGGCCAGCATCCGGCGCGAGCGCGCGCAGCTCGACGACGTGGTGGCGCGCGTGGGCGAGGCGCGCATGACGGAACCGGCGCTGGAGGGCGGCCGCTCCGTGAAGGACGTGCTGGCCCACATCAGCGCCTGGGAGAAGATCTGCCTGGCACTGGTGCGGAATAACCAGCCCATTCAGGCGCCACCGCCCGGCGAGACCGGCCCTTCGGAACCGTCGGGCGCTGAAGGGCAGCGGCAGACTGACGCGATCAACGACAAGGTCTATCAAGACAACCGCAAGCGCCCGCTAGCGGATGTCGTCGCCGACGCGCAGCGGTCGTACATGGACCTCGTCGCGATGGTGGAGGCAATGTCCCAAGAGCAGCTCGAGACGCCGCTCGGCGGGCCGCAGTTCGCAGGCCAGAGCCCGCGTGTGGGCGAGCTCATCGGCGGGAACAGCGACGGCCACTACCGAGAGCACAGCGAGCAGATCGAGCGCTGGCTGGGCGGCTAGATGGACCACCAGCCCGCAGCTATCTTCTTCGACCTGGACGGCACGATCCTTGATTGGCAGACGGGGAGGGAGGAGTCGTGGTTCGCCTCATGCGAGGTGAACTGCGATGGCTCGTTCGTTGCAGCCGAGATGCACGAGGCGATACGCAAGCGGCAGGCGTGGTTCTGGGCGGACGCGGCGCGATCGCGCTCGGGCCGGCTCGATGTCGACGCGGTGAGCCGTGAGATTGTGCGGCTGGCTTTCGCCGATAGTGGACTCGATGCCATTACCTTGGCGCATCGCATCGCCGATGACTATCGCTCGCGAACGACGGCGTTCCTTGCGCCGTACCCAGGCGCCATCGAGACGTTGGAAGCGTTTCGATCGCGAGGCGCGCGCCTCGCGTTGCTGACGAACGGCGGTGCGCGCAGCCAGCGCGCGAGCGTCGATCGCTACGGTCTCGATCGCTACTTCGACTGCATCGTCATTGAGGGCGAGTTCGGCGCCGGCAAGCCGGACGAGCGCGTCTTCGCGCACGCCCTCCAGGCCTGCGGGAGCGATCCGGAGGCGACATGGATGGTGGGCGACAACCTGGACGCCGACATCGCTCCGGCGCTGTCGCTCGGGATGTATACCGTGTGGGTCGATGGCGAAGGCGCCGGCTTGCCAGCCGAGGCGGTCGTCCGCCCGCACCGCATCGTCCGGGCGATACGGGAGCTGGCGTAGGCCGAAACAACCAACGTGATATAATCCGAGGTCATGGCCGGAACGTTCCACGTAATCCGCAACGGCATTGTGCTTGAGTTTCAGCCTGAGCCTGAAGGCGGCTATACTGTCACGGTTCCTGGACTACCTGGCTGCCTTACGTATGGCTCGACATTCGAAGAAGCCGTCTCGATGATCGAGGACGCAATTGGCGGGTGGCTCGCTGTCGCGAAAGAAGAAGGCTTCGATATTCCGGAGCAGTTTGTCGAGCTGGCCAGGGCCTCGTAGTTCGGCCCATGCCGCAACAACTGCCGTCCTTGCGCCCGGCAGAGGTCGTCAAGGCGCTGGAGCGTGCCGGGTTCACCGCTAAGAGACAAACAGGGAGTCATGTGATTCTGACCAAAGCCGGGCTTCGGCGACCTGTCGTTGTCCCCATGCATCGCAGCGAATTGCCCAAAGGAACAGTCCTCGCTATTATTCGTCAAGCTGGAATTACCCCCGAACAGTTCACGGAACATCTCTAGGGAGGCCTATGGGCTCCGTCGTCAAGAAGCGGCGCAAGAAGATGAGCAAGCACAAACACCGGAAGCGGCTCAAGAAGACCCGCTGGCAGCGCCGTCACAAGTAAACGCCTCATCGTCTTCGAACTGATCTCGTAGCGCTCGGCGTAAGCGCAGGGCGGCTGCCCTTCGTGCGTTTTCCACAGCGGGCATCGGTCTGCGGCGCGTTCCTGTACGCGCGCTCATGCAGTTGCCCCGGCACCGCGCAGCGACGTGACACGTTACGGCCGTCTTTTCCACATGGCCGCATAACTGGCCCGAATCGGTCGCAGGATCGGTTCATCCTAGCCGGCGCCGTTGCTATCGTTGCAGCGCTACACCATGACAGCAGTGCAGCTCACCAACCTTGACGCCAGGCTGGCGTACCTGGCGCTACAGTATCACCTCGCCCGGCCGGGCTCGGAGCTCGATCCGGCGTCGAAGCAAACGTCGGCGCACCGGCTGTCGGACGTGGCGAAGGCGCTCGAACCGCAGCTCGACCGCGCGTCGGCGACGATCGAGCTCAGCGACGAGCAGCGTCGGCGCTTGGTGTCGGCGATCGCGGGCGCAATGAACGAGCTGAAGGCGTCGCCGTTGCTCGCCGGCGGCGGGCAATCGATGGTGCCGGCCTTTCGGGAGACGCTGCAGCGCCTCTTTCCCGACGCTGCTGAGGATGCGGACGAATCGACGCAGCTGGCGGGGCACATGCTCACGCTGCGCCGGCGGCTGGAACAGATCGAACCGGAGCCAGCGAGCGGCCGGCGGAACGGCGGCGGGCGGCGCTGGTGGAGCTTCTGGAAGCGCCCGGGCGGATAGCGTGAGCGTATCGATTCGGTGTCGACGGCTGGGCCGCGGGTCGTATGCGCTCCTTCTCGGGAGCATGCTGCTTCTTGGGGCGTGCGCGACGCCATCGAAAGGGGCGCCGGCGACGCCGCTGCTGGCGACGTCGGCGCCGCCGGGGAGTCTGGCCGGAACGCCGACGGTCGCGCCCGGGGCTCCCAGCCGATGGGGCTACGACCCGAGCAAGCCGAGCACGTTTTTCGACGGCCCGGCCACCTACGAACGGCTGCCTGCGGGCTACAAGGTCGATACCGTCGTCAGCGGGCTGGAGCAGCCAACGGTGATCGCGTTCGAGCCGGACGGGACGATGCTCGTCGCGCAGCAGTCGGGCGCGATCCGCGTCGTCAAAGACGGCGTGTTGCAGCCGGATCCGCTCGTTACGGTCAAATCGTTTACGCCGGTCACGCCCGAGGGCTTCTCGGAGCTGGGACTCGACGGCCTGACGGTCGATCCAGACTTCAGCGAGAACGGCTACATCTACGCCTACTACTCCGCGAAAGACCCGGACTATCGCACCGTGCTGGCGCGGATCACGGTCGCCGGCGGGCAAGCGGTCGACCTGCAGGAGATCCTCAGCCTCGGCGTCGCCCAGCCCTGCTGCCACATCGCGGGCAGCCTACGGTTCGCGCCGGACGGCACGTTGTTCGTGATGGTGGGCGACCATCAGCAGGAGGCCGCTGCGCAGGACGTGGGTTCGCCGTTCGGGAAGATCCTGCGGATCAACCGCGACGGCTCGCCTGCAGCCGGCAACCCGTTCAAGAACGATCCCGCTGCCGATCCGCGCGTGTACGCCTACGGCCTACGCAACCCGTACGACATCGGCATCGACCAGTTCACCGGACGCAGCTTTTCGACGGAGAACGGCTGGCAGGGGCAGGATGCGATCCTCTCGATCCGGCCCGGCGCGAACTACGGTTGGCCGGGCTACTCGCTCTCCGTGCCCCTCGACCAGGTCGCCGCGCCGATGCTGTTCTACAACCACGCCATCGGGCCGTCCGGCATGGAGTTCTATCGGGGAGCGGCGCTGCCGGACTTCGATGGGGTGCTGTTCTTCTGCCAGTTCCACGAGGGCGGCGCCCTGCACGCGGTCCGCTTCGACGTGAACGGAACGGTGGTCTTGGACAACATCATCTCGACCGGCTGTACCAGCGATGTCCTGAGCGGGCCGGACGGCTTCCTGTACTTCGTCGACTACCTGAGCGGGGTGGTCTACCGAATTTATCGCTGAGTTTCCTATTTCGACAGCCTTTGCTTCGTAAAAGCCTTCCCTCTAGCTGGGTGCGAACGTAAAATGAGGTGCAACTGAGGCTACACCGGTGAGGAGGCAATCGATATGACCTACACAATCACGCAGCCATGTATCGGCACCAAGGACCGCTCGTGCGTCGACGTGTGTCCGGTCGATTGCATCCACGACGAAGGCGATGAGGACCGTATCCTGTACATCGACCCGGACGAGTGCATCGACTGCGGCGCATGCGAGCCGGCCTGCCCGGTGACGGCGATCTTCGCAGAGGATGACGTGCCGGACGACCAGAAGGTCTATACGGAGATCAATGCGCTCTGGTTCAAGGACAAGCCAGCCGCCCGCGCGAAGGTGAACGAACTCGTACCCGCGTAGCGGCGCACGACACGTCACGCACGTCGAAGGCCCCGCCTCAGGCGGGGCCTTCTCTTATCATGCGCGCGCTGTGCCGATCATGAGCCCTGCGTGCGGCTAGCGTTCCTCGCTGTTGCCGTTCGTGAGCGCCGGCTCACCAAGCGGCGCCGGCGCAATCGAGGCGTCCGGCAGCGGAGCCTGGAGTGGTTCGTGCAGCGTTAGCTGCAGACGATCGCCAAACTTGTTTACGGAGCGGTCAAGATCAGAGTAACGGTCCGAAGCGTTCTTCAGGTGAGCTCCGAGCGTCCCGAAGTCCTTTCTGATACGGACGAAATCGCCGGAGAGGCGCTCGACATGGCGGATGATGTCTTGGGCGTGTGCTTCGACACGCATACCGTTGAGGCCGAGCAAGATTGCCTGTAGGTAGGCGTAGAAGCTGCTAGGCGAAACCGGGATCACGCGGCGCTCCATGGCGTACGCGCAGAGGTTTGTTTGGCCGTCCGCCATGTCGTCCTTGACGATCACTTCGTAGTAGACGTTCTCCGCGGGAATGTACATCAGCGCGAAAGGCAGGCTTCCTTCATCCGGCAGGATGTACTTCGCGACAGCATCGATATGGCCGCGGACGGAGCGGACGAACTCCTTACGCAGCGCTGCGTGATCCTCTTCCGAACCGGCCTTCGCCATCCGATTGAACGCCTCTAGCGGAAACTTCGAATCGACAGGAACGAGACTGTTGCCGATGTGGATGGCTGCGTCGACTTGCACACCGCTAGGAAAGCGATGCTGGATAGTGTAGTTCTTGTTGGACAAGATTTCGCCGAGCAGCCGCTCTAGCAGTAGCTCGCCGAAGCCGCCGCGAAGCTTGGGTGGCTTGAGGATGTCTTGCAGGGAGGAGATGTTTCGGCCGATCTCCAGCATTTGCTGCGCGGACTGGTCGAGGCCGCCGAGCTGCTCGCCGATCTTGCCGATCGTCTCCTGCGTGCTCGTGAGCGAGCTGGTGAGGTTCGTCTGTACGGCCGATAGCCCCTGGCCCATCGTGGTCTGCACCGCCTCGAGACGGCTGTCCATGGTGGAGCGCACGGCCGAGAGCCGGTCGTCCACCTTCTGGTCAACGTTGCTGACCTGCTGGAGCAGGTTCCGCTGCGCCTCGCCGACGAGCTGCGCTAGCTCAGTTTTCGCGGTCTGGAGCTGCGCCTCGAGGCGCTGCGTCTGCTGCTCCAGACGCAGCGCATCACTATCGTCGCTGGCGCGGCGCGCGCCCGGGCGCAACAGCGACCAGATCGCGAGGCCGCCCACACCGATTAGGGCGATGAACAGAACGATGACGAGCGCTTCCATGTCGCACCTCCGAACATACGTCCTGAACAGGATACGCCGATTCGGCTAAGCGGCGCAAGCGCTTATGGTCGATTCGGAGGGCGAATCAGCACTCGGGGAGGCGGTCGCGGAGGGCGTCGAGCAGATTGGCGATCGGGATGCGTGACTGCTCCATGCTGTCGCGCTCGCGGATGGTGACCGCATCGTCCTGGAGCGTGTCGAAATCGACGGTGACGCAGAGCGGCGTGCCGATCTCATCCTGACGCCGATAGCGCCGGCCGATGCTCTGGGCGTCGTCGTACTGGGACATGTAGCAGGGGCGCACCAGCTCCCACACGCGACGCGCCGTCGGGACGAGCTGCTCGTTGCGGCTGAGCGGCAGGATGGCGACCTTCACCGGCGCGATGTAGGGGTGCAGCGCGAGCAGCACGCGCTTTTCGCCGCGCACCTCTTCCTCTCGATGGGCGTCCAGCAGCATGATCAGGATGCAGCGGTCGACGCCGAGCGCCGGTTCGACGACGTACGGGACGATGTGCTCGCCCGACTCTTCGTCGAAGTAGCTGAGGTTCTTGCCGCTCGATTCGATGTGACGCTGTAGATCGTAGTCGCTACGCTTCGCGATGCCTTCGAGCTCGCCCCAGCCCCACGGGTAGTTGTACTCGACGTCGGTCGTGCCGGAGGAGTAGTGCGCCAGCTCCGAGGGATCGTACTCGCGCAGGCGGATGTTCTCTTTGCGCACGCCGAAGCGCAGGTACCACTTGAGGCGGAACTCCCGCCAGTAGTCGTACCACTGGTCGTCGGTACCCGGCTTGCAGAAGTACTCCATCTCCATCTGCTCGAACTCG
>CAYQLM010000038.1:1593-26888 GCA_964418365.1 uncultured Dehalococcoidia bacterium | reverse complement strand
CTGGGCTCCTATCCCCGCAGCGACGATGCCCGAGATCCCTGACCTGGAGGCGATCCGCGGCTTCCTCAATGAGCGCCTCCCCGGCGTGCGCATCGAGCGCGCCGAGGCCCTTATTCCCGTTGTCTTCCGTGTGCCGAAGGAGGAGTTTGCTCGCGTCCTCGAAGGCAACGCCTTCGGCGAGACGGCGCGGCGCGGCAAGTTCCTGCTCTTCGGTCTGAAGAGCGGCCACGTGCTGGTGATCAACGCGATGCTGACCGGACGCTTTCAGTATGTGCAGCCGGAGCAGAAGCGCAGGTCGCGCACGTGCATGGCGCTGGGGCTGAAGAACGGCTGGGAGCTGCGCTACAGCGACGAGCGCGTGATGGGCAAGATCTACCTGGTTCCCGCGGACCGGCTGATGGACGTGCCGCAGTTCAAGGAGATGGGCCCGGACGCGCTCGAGGTGTCGCCGGAGGAGTTCGCCCTTCGCATCCGAAAGTTCACCGGACAGATCAAGAACATCCTCGTAAACCTGCGATTCGTTGCTGGTATCGGCAACGCCTACGCGGACGAGATCCTCTTCGCGGCGAAGATCCATCCCTACCGGCGGCGAACGACCCTCGACGCTATCACCATCGAGCGGCTCTATGGCGCGATACACAAGGTCTTCGACTGGGCGACACCGATCGTCGCGGCCCAGATGCGGGACGAGCTGAACTACGAGGAACGTCGCGACTTTCTCAAGATCCACCGCCGGGGCGGCGATCAGTGTCCGGTTTGCGGCACGCGTATCTCAGAGATTACGGCCGGACAGCGGATCACGGATTTCTGCCGTAACTGTCAGCCGAGCTGACAGCCTGGCTGGGCCTCAATTGGGGCCCCCGGCGCCTTAAGCGGCGCGCTCGACTTTGTTGCTGCCGCGCCAGCGGCCGACGATCGCATCCAGCTCAGAGATCCATGACGCCAGCTCGTCGAGCTGCGGCGCCAGGCCGGTGAGCAGCTGCTCGGCGTCCATCGCCACGCGTTGGATCTGCCCGAGCTGCAATCGAACGTCCTGCAGCTTCTGCATCATGTCGAGCGCCTCGCTCCGGCCCGGAGGCACGGACGAGACTTGCCGTGGCTGGTCAGTGATCCGTGTCTGCTCGATTGTTCGTGGCTCCACTGGGTCCTCCTCGCGTTTGACGAGACGAGCGGGTTCGTATGGTTCCCGCGCGTCTTCGTACTGTTCTGGCATTCCGATCTTCGTTGTCGGCCGCTCGACTGCCGGCGGCTCGATGATGATGGCGATCGGCTCGTCTTCCGGCGGCTCCTCAACGTGCTGCCGCCGGCCGTTTCGTTCTGCCTTGTCCGGTGCGGCGAAATCCTGCAAGCCGAACGCGGAACGCGCGCGCAGCTCCTCACGCCGCCGGTCGAAGTTCTGCCCGGCCGCCTCGTGGTTGTTGGACCGTGCTGGTTGTTCTCGCGGTGTGGGCACTGGAGCCTCCCTTTCTTCTTGCGTCCGCCCTTTGCGTCGAGTTCTCCCCTCAGCAGCGGATAGCTGAAACGCTGCGACAGCCTCTTCTCCGCCTCGGAACGTCGGCGTGCTCGTGTTCAGCATCTCGAGGCAGGCCTGCAGGGCGCCAGGCGAGAGTTTGAAGCTGCCCGGCCGTCGGCGGAAGTGATAGTCGCAGAGCTCTTGCCCCTGTTCGGACCAGAGCAGAGGGATGACCTCGTCCGCCTGCTCCGATTCCGCTTCGCTCATGAGCTGCTGGATCACCTGTAGCGGTCGTTCGTGGCGCTCGGCGGTCTGGCCGTCGAAGGCGACGGTGACGTTCGCGACGATCGTCGCCTTGCTCTCGGAGGCCTGCCAGCCGGCCGCGATCTCCTCGCAGAGCTGAAACGCGGGCCAGAGCCAGTCCTCGCTCTTGAGGAGGTAGGTGATCCAGACGTCGACCGTCGCACCCTTGCCGCGCCCGTGGCCGTCCGCCAAGTCGTGGAAAAAGAGGCCGAGCGACACCGTCGCCTGCTCCATTGGGTCGAGCGCCGCCATCTCGCCCAGCCGTCGAGCAAAGCCGATACGCCGCCGTGCGCGCCCGAAGCGCGCAGGATCGGCGCGTTCCAATGCCTTCAGCGTTTGCTCGACCCAGGTGTGGTTGCGCCCCGGCGTGCGTCGCAGCCGCGCGAGTTGGCCGGCCAGCGTCGGGATGAGCTGCTGGATAACAAAGCTGGAGGATGCCATCAGTTGTATTCCAGGTTATGGTCGGCCAAATCAGAGGAAACCTGATGCGCTTCAAACAAAAGAGCCCCCGTTTCGGGGGCCGTTCGGTTCGTGGAAGGTGGGTCGGGCTTCGGGTTGGCTACGAATAGTAGCCTTCGGGGTCCTCCCAGCCCGGGAGGAACTTCCGCCAGCTCTCCTGTCCGTTCAGGTGCCGGTAGACCACGTAGTAGCTGTTTACCCGCGGCGCGAACGGCTCATGGAGCAGCTTCATCCTGGCCTCGTCCGGCGTTCGGCCCGCCTTCCGGTGATTGCAGGTCTTACACGCCGAGGTCAGGTTCCCCCAGTCATGCCGCCCGCCGCGATGGCGAGGCAGGATGTGGTCCAGCGTCAGGTCGCGGGTCTGCTTGCCGCAGTACTGGCAGGTGTACCTATCGCGCTGGAAGATCTCCCGCCGGGAGAGCCGCATCTTGGGCCGCGGACGCCGGATCAGGTAGATCATGCGGATCACCGAGGGCAGGTGGAACACACGGCTGGGCGTCCGGATGCCACCCTCGCCGTGCTCCAGCACCTCCGCCTTTCCCCGGTCGACGAGCACGAAGGCGCGGCGAGCGTTGCAGACGTTGAGCGGTTGATAGTTCTGGTTCAGGACCAGAACGGCCACGTTTCCCATCTCACTCCACCTTGACAGGTTCTGGAAATCATAGCAAAACGCCTCGCCGTCCGGCAACGGGACTCGTATCTGCGGTGCCGCCATCTGAGATAGGATGAGCTGGCGCGCAGCCAGTCTGCATCGGAAGGTCGCCCACCGTGAATGTCATCAGCGCGGAGAAGATCCCCAGCGATCACTTCGCTGTAATCGCCATCGGAAGCGGCGTGGCCGGGCTTTCGGCTGCCCTCAGCGCCGCCGAGCAGAACGCTCGCGTTCTTCTGCTAGAGAAAGCGCCGCCAGAGCAGCGAGGAGGCAATACTCGCTTCGCGGACGCGCAGATCCGCTTTCCCCATGTAGCCGACGAGTACGGCGCGCGTACGTACACGCCGGAGCAGTTCCGCGATGACCTGATGCGCCTGTCGCGCGGCCGCGCCAACGCGGAGCTGATCGATGTGCTCGTGCGCGACGCCGCGGACACCGTCGAGTGGCTGTCCGCGCTGGGAGTCGAGTGGGAGGCGGGGTATCCGCACACGGCGGGCTACCGCCGGGCGCCGCAGCGCGGCGGCCAGGGCCTCGTCGATACGCTGCTGCGCCGCTTCGAGGCGCGCGGCGGAGCCGTTGTCTACGAGACTGCGGCGCAGCAGCTCCTTGTCGATGAGCAACGACGCGTCGTTGGCGTGCGCTGCGTCTCGCCGGACGGACTGGTCGACCTGCAAGCAGCGGGCGGCGTGATACTAGCGACGGGCGGTTTCCAGGCCAACGTGCAGATGCGCGTCGCGCACCTCGGCCGCTATGCCGACGCGATGATCCTGCGCGGGTCGCGGCACGACACCGGCGACGGCATCCGCATGGCGCTCGATATCGGCGCGCAGCCCGCAGGGCAGTGGGGCGACTACCACTCGGCCGTGATCGATGCCCGCTCGCCGAAGACAGAGTGCGGCGTCACGGCACTCTACAACTTCCAACTCGGCATCATCGTCGACAGCCAGGGCCAGCGCTTCCTGGATGAAGGCGAGGACTTCCGCGACAACACGTACGTCAAGTTCGGCAAGGCGATCATCGAGCAGGCCGGCGGCGTCGCCTTCTGCATCTTCGACCAGTGGGCGGTGCAGCGCGAGGAGTTCGGCCGCGCCTGGCGCCCCGTCGGGCCGCCGATCGAGGCCCCTACGCTGCACGAGCTCGCGATCGCGCTCGGCATCCAACCGGACGCGTTCGAACGCACTGTGTCGGAGTTCAACGCCGCAGTCCAGCACAGCGAGCTGGATCTCGACCGGCTCGACGGTAAAGGCACGCGCGGCGTCGAGCCGCCGAAGAGCAACTGGGCCATGCCGATCGAGCAAGCGCCGTTCGTCGCGGTGCCGGTAACGGGCGGCATCACGTTCACCTTCGGCGGGCTCAAGGTCGATGGCACGGCGCGGGTAATCGATACCGCAGGCCGCGTGATCGACGGGCTGTACGCCGCCGGCGAGCTGATGGGCGAGGTCTTCTACTACAACTACCCCGGCGCGACGTCCGTGATCCGCGGCGCGGTGTTCGGCCGGATCGCTGGCCGCCACGCGGCGCAGCGGGCACACTGACCGCCGTTGGTCTGGTAGGATACGTTCGTGGGCACGTTCAGCGCTTCCCTGGCGATGGGCGATCCGCAGGGCCAACGATGGGAAACCGTCGAGGCGCTGTCGATACGGGGGCGACGTATACTTGGGTGCCTCGAGAATTGCTAGCCAAGCTGGGTCCGTCCGCAATTCCGGCGGGAGTTCGAGACAGCCGACGAGCGAGTCATCGAAAGAGATGTTGCGGTCACTATGGCGCGCTGGGATGGCCAAGCGCTGCCAACGCTCGTCGTCTTCGGCGACGAAGGATCGATGCCCATGCTCGGAGCGTACACGCTAGAAGGATTTGGGCTGGCCGCTGACCCAGTAAACAAACGCCTCGTCCCGGTGCGTGGGCTGGCTAAGCGGGTGACACAAAGATAAGGGCGGGTCTCAGACCCGCCCCTACCGTCGAAACGCGTCGTGTGAGACTTACGCGGTCGCCGCGACCGGCTCCTGCACCTTCGCGAAGGTGTAGCCGGCCTCCTTCTCATAGTCGACGCGCACGCGCTCGCCCTCGGAGAACTCGCCGGCGAGGATGCGCCGCGCCAGCCCGTTCTCGACCTCGCGTTCGACCACGCGACGCAGCGGCCGCGCGCCGTACACGGGGTCGTACCCCTGCTCGACGAGCGCCTTCTTCGCCGCCTCCGTCACCTCGATGGTGATCTGGCGGTCGCTGAGTCGCTCCTCGACCTCCTTGAGCATCAGCTCCACGATCCGGTCCAGCTCCTTCTGCGTGAGCGGCTCGAAAACGATGATCTCGTCCACGCGGTTGAGGAACTCCGGCCGGAAGAACCGGCGCAGCGCCTCCTCGATATTCCGATGGAGCTGTGCGCGTTCGCCTTCGCTCTTCGTGCGGCTTGTGACGAAGCCGAACGTCCCCTTCGCCTCGGAGCTCGTTCCTAAGTTCGAGGTCATGATCACCACGGTGTGGCGGAAGTTCACCGTGCGGCCGTGGCCGTCGGTGAGCCGTCCGTCCTCCATGATCTGGAGGAGGACGTTCAGCACCTCCGGGTGCGCCTTCTCGATCTCGTCGAAGAGCACGACGCGGTACGGCCGCCTGCGGACCGCTTCCGTAAGCCCACCCGCCTCGTCGTAGCCGACGTAGCCGGGTGGCGCGCCGATCAGCCGCGACACGGTGTGCCGCTCGCCGTACTCCGACATGTCGATGCGGATCATCGCGTCCTCGTCGTCGAACATGTACTCGGCGAGCGCGCGCGCCAGGTGCGTCTTGCCGACACCCGTCGGCCCGAGGAAGATGAAGCTTCCGATCGGCCGGCGCGGGTCCTTGAGCCCGGCGCGAGCGCGCCGCAACGCCTCCGACACGGAGCGAACGGCGTCGTCCTGCCCGACGATGCGCTCGTGGAGCCGCTCCTCCATGTGGAGCAGCTTCTCCGCGTCGCCTTCCAGCATGCGTGACACCGGGATGCCCGTCATCGACGCGATGAGCTCCGCGATGTCGTGCTCGTCCACGCGCAGGGAGATCGTGTGCTCCGCCTCCCACTCCTTGCGCTGCGCGTCGTACTCGGTCTGGATCTCCAGCACCTGCTGCTTGATCCGGGCCGCCTCCTCGAAGTCCTGGCGTTGGGCGGCCGCCTCGGTCTGCGCACCCAGGTCATCGAGCCGCTTCTTCAGATCGCGCAGCTCCGGCGTCATGCTCTGCGCCTCGATCACCTTCTTCGACGCCGCTTCGTCGATGAGGTCGATCGCCTTGTCCGGCAGGAAGCGCTCCGTTAGGTAGCGCTCCGACAGCCGCGCGGCCGCGACGAGCGCATCGTCCGTGATCTCCACCTTGTGGTGCTCCTCGTAGCGCGGACGGAGGCCGTGCAGGATCGCGATCGTCTCCTCCACGCTCGGCTGGTCGAGCCAGACGGGCGCGAAGCGGCGCTCGAGCGCCTTGTCCTTCTCGATGTACTTCCGGTACTCGTCCGGCGTCGTCGCGCCGATGGCGCGCAGCTCGCCGCGCGAGAGCGCCGGCTTCATCATCGTCGACGCGTCGATCGCGCCCTCGGCGCCGCCGGCGCCGACGACCTGGTGTAGCTCATCGATGAAGATGATCACCTCGCCCTCTGCGCGACGGATCTCATCCATCACGGCCTTGAGCCGCTCCTCGAACTCGCCGCGGAACTTCGAGCCCGCGACGAGCGCGCCCATATCGAGCGCGAGCAGCCGCTTGCCGCGGATGTTCTCCGGCACGTCGTCCGCCGCGATCTTCTGTGCGAGCCCTTCGACGACCGCCGTCTTGCCGACGCCCGCCTCGCCGATGATCACGGGGTTGTTCTTGGTGCGGCGGTTGAGGATCTGCATCACGCGCTTCACCTCGACCTCCCGTCCGATGACCGGATCGAGCTTGCCCTGCCGCGCTGCCTCGGTGAGATCGATGCTGTACTTCTCCAGCGCGCCGTAGCGGCTCTCCGCCGTCGGCGTATCGACGCGGGCGCCGCCGCGCACCTCGGCCAGCGCCTGGTAGAGGCGCTCCTTGTCCGCGCCGAACTCGCGCAGGACCTGCGCCGACTCGCCCTCGCGTTCGTCCGCGATGGCGATGAGGAGGTGCTCGACGGAGACGTACTCGTCCTTCAGCCGCTCGGCCTCGGCGTTCGCCGTCTTCAGCATGCGCACGATGCGCGGCGTCGTGTAGATCTGCACCACGTCGTACGCCAGCTTCGGCGTCTTGGCGAGCGTTGACGCGACGCGGTCGCGCAGCTTATCGACGTCGATGTTGAGCCGGCGGAGCACCTGGCCCGCCAGCCCGTCGGGGTGCTGCAGCAGCGCCAGCAGCACATGCTCGACATCCCACTGGGAATGCCGCTGCGTGCGCACCAGCTCCTGGCTGGCCGCCAGCACCTCCTGTGCCTGTTGTGTGAACCTATCTTGTCTCATCATGGCGGTGATACCTCGGTTCGCTTCCGTCCTGTAGCGGCGACCTTTAGGTCGCCACGTGCGTCTCGTTTCGTGGTGTCGGTGGCGACCTGAAGGTGCCCCTACGACCGCGGTGTTCCATCCCCGCCGGTTGAAACCGGCGGCTTCCCCTCTTGCGAAGCCGCAGGGTTGTAGACACCTCCTGCGCCTGCTGTGTGAACCGGCCTTGTCTCATCATGACGCTGTTACCTCTCGTTCCCGGTCGTCATCGAACGTAGGTTACTTCTACGTTCGGTCCCTTCCGTGTGCGAGCGCTGTGGTCCCAGACATCCGCAGTAGAACGTCTCGCGTTTAGACGAACGGTGCCATCGGACTCTCTGACCAGCCGGGTACGCCAGCGCTGGCGCAATCCCGGCCTCTCGTCGGCGCCGGGCAACGTGACCCCGTTGATCTTTACCTCCTGCACTGCCCATCCATGCTCCTGTGCGATTTGCATTTCTCGGACTGCTCCCGGGACATGGAAATAGCTGCGGACGACTTTCCCTCGTTCTGTTTCGTGCCAGCGGTCGTCCAGCATCCCGTTACCCTCGCGGCCTTCTTGCCCACGGGGAGTGCAGAGGGGCGGAGCCCCGCTGCCGGGGGTCTGGGGGTGTCCCCCAGACATCAACCCTTCTGGGCGGGTGGGTGGGAAGAAATACCTCATCTTTATCATTCTCTCGGCGCAGGCAGCCGGCGATCGCGCAGGCGCTGCAACTCTCGGCGCGTGGCCTCCAGCTCCGACTCCATCTCGCGCATGCGCTCTCGCATGCGGAAGATGACGTCGACGCCGGCGAGATTCACGCCCAGCTCGCTCATCAGCCGCTGGATCTCCCGCAGCCGCGCGATGTCGGACATCGAGTACAGGCGCCGCTGCCCGCTCGAGCGCGACGGCTGCAGCAGCCCCGCGCGCTCGTAGTAGCGCAGCGTCTGCTGGTGCGCGCCGACCATCCTGGCCGCGATGCTGATGACGTAGCAGGGCTCGTCGTGTTCCTGCTCTTCAAAGCCTTGTCCCATGTTCCTCAACCTCTTGTTCTTAGCCTTGGCCCTTGGCCCCTGTCCCTTGGCCCTCTAGTACGCGTAGTTCCTCGAACAGCTTGCGTTCCTTGTCGTCGAGCTGCTCCGGCAGCCGGACGCGCAGCCGCGCGTAGAGCGCGCCGCGCTCCTTCTTGCCGAGCGCCGGCATGCCGAGGCCGGCGAGGCGGAACTGCTTGCCGTTCTGGCTCAGCGGCGGCACCTTCAGCGCGACCTTGCCGGTGAGCGTCGGCACCTCGATCTCGCCGCCGAGCACGGCTACCGTGAGTGGCACCTCGACGTCGGTGTAGAGATCGCTGCCCTTGCGCTCGAACTTCGGGTGCGGGCGAACCGAGACGATGAGGTACAGGTCGGCCTTCGCGCCGCCTTCGCCCGCGATGCGTACGCGCGATGCGTTGTCGACGCCCGCAGGGATCTTCACCTCAATCCGTCGCGAGCCCATCGTGACGCCTGCGCCCTGGCATACGTGGCACGTCGCGCCGGCGATCTCGCCGCTGCCGCCGCACGTGGCGCAGACCTCCTGCGTCGCGAGCTGCAGCATGCGCGTCGCGCCGCGCAGCGCTTCCTCGAGCGAGACCTCAACGCGCGACTCGACGGCCTGCGGCCGGGCCGGTCGCCGTCCGCGGCCGAACACGCTGCCGAAGATGCTGCCGAGGTCGCCCAGGTCGTTCATGTCGCCGAACTCGAAACGAACGCCATCGTTCCCGCCGCCGGCAGTACGATACGTCCGCCCGCCGCCCTGGCGCTGCATCTGCTCGATCTGGTCGGCGTGCTGCCACTGGTCGCCGTAGCGGTCGTACTTCTTCCGCCTGTCGGGGTCCGAGAGCACTTCGTACGCGGCGTTGACCTCCTTGAACTTCTCCTCCGAGGCCTTATCGCCGGGGTTCACGTCGGGGTGGTACTGGCGGGCGAGCTTTCGGTACGCCTGCCGGATCTCCTTCTGGGAGGAGCCCTTCGCTACGCCGAGAACGCTGTAGAAGTCTCTGCTGGCCATGATTCGTTGATCGAAGTATAGCCTCGCGAATGTCGGCTCGTCAAGAAATCTGATAATAGCCTTATAAGGAATCATGACGTGTGCAGTAGATGGCCTGGACGGCCCGACGGCCGCCCCTACGAGCCCGGTTGACGCATCGTAGGCCCTGTAGTAGATTAGTGTACAAGATACACTAATGCGCTACGACTACCTCATCGTCGGCTCTGGGATTGCGGGACTCTACGCTGCGCTGATGGCGCGCGAGCACGGGAGCGTCCTCGTCCTGACGAAGGGGTCCATCGACGAATGCAACACGCGCTACGCCCAGGGCGGCATCGCGGCCGCGGTGGGGCCGGACGACTCGGCGGAGCTGCACCTGCGCGACACGATCGAGGCCGGCGCGGCGCTGGTCGACGAAGAAGCGGCGCGCATTCTCGTCACCGAAGCGGCCGATCGCATCCGCGACCTCGTGCGCTTCGGTGTACCGTTCGACAGCGTCGACGGTGAGGTGGCACTCGGACGCGAGGGGGCGCACAGCCGCGCACGCATCATCCACGCCGGCGGCGATGCGACGGGCGCGCACATCGAGCTGTCGCTCTCGTCGCTGGCGCGCATGTCGCGCGTGGCGATCAAGGAGTACTGTCAGGTTGAGGACGTCATCGTCGAGCAGGGCAGGGCGATTGGCGTGGCCACGCTCGACTCGCGCGCGAACAGCCGCGAGACGTTCGAGGCGCGCTCGATCGTTCTCGCGACGGGCGGCGTCGGGCAGCTCTATCGCGTGTCCACCAACCCGGATGTCGCCACGGGCGACGGCGTCGCGGTCGCGTACCGCGCCGGCGCGGAGATCGCCGATATGGAGTTCATTCAGTTCCACCCGACGGCGCTGCGTCTGGCAGGCGCGCCGGTCTTTCTCATCAGCGAGGCCGTCCGTGGCGAGGGTGGCCTGCTGCGCGACGCGAACGGCCGCCGCTTCATGCCGGAGTACGACGAACGCGCCGAGCTCGCCCCACGCGACATTGTCGCGCGGGCGATCCACGGCGAGATGGCGCGCAGCGGCAGCGATTGCGTCTACCTGGACGTCACGCACCTGCCCGCCGAGCGCGTGAGCGCCCGCTTCCCGCAGATCTACCGCTACTGCCTCGATCACGGCCTCGACATTACGAAGGAGCCGATCCCCGTCTCGCCCGCCGCGCACTACATGATGGGCGGCGTGCGCACAAACGTCTGGGGCGAGACGACGCTGCGCGGCCTGTACGCGTGCGGCGAGTGTGCCTGCACGGGCGTCCACGGCGCGAACCGGCTCGCGTCGAACTCACTGCTGGAGACCGTCGTCTTCGCGCGGCGGGTGATCGAGCGCACACTCGCCGCCGACGATGAGCCGATGCCCGCGGACAAGACATCCGACGCCGTCGCGCTGCCCGCGCCGCGTCTTGTTGAGGCGACACGGTTCGATCGATCAGCACTGCAGTCGCTCATGTGGGATGAGGTCGGTATCGTCCGTGACGGTGAGCCGCTCCGCCGCGCCTGTGACCTGCTCTCGGCCTGGGCGGCGGCAGCGCCCGAGCCGGCCGACCGCGCGTCGCACGAGCTGGCGAACCTGCTTGTGTGCGGCCGCCTCGTCGCGGAGGCCGCGCTGCGCCGCGAAGAGAGCCGGGGCGCCCACTACCGGCTCGATTTCCCGCAGCCGCGCGAGGAGTGGCGGCGGCATCTGGTGTTTCGAAGAGATGGCTAAGAAGCTCGAGGCTCAAGCCTCGTCGTGTCTTGTCATTCCGAGCGAAGCGAGGAATCTGATCCACCAAGGCAGACGGGCATTCTCGAGGGATCAGATGCTTCGCTGCGCTCAGCATGACAGGGTGAGGCCATGCCGAACGCTCTAGATGCCGCGCTCGTCCGCCGGCTCGTCGACATGGCTCTCGAAGAGGACGGCGCGCGCCACGACATCACGACGCGCGCGCTGGTGCCGCCGGGGCAGCAGGGCAGGGGGGCGATCGTCGCCAAAAGCAACGGCGTCCTCTGCGGCCTGCCCGTCGCGCAGGCCGCCTTCGCTGCGCTCGACCCGTCGATCTCGTTCGAGCCGCTTGTGCAGGACGGCGCGTCGATCGCGTCCGGCGACCTGCTCGCGCGCGTCTCAGGCCCGCTCGCGCCGATCCTTAGCGCCGAGCGCGCCGCGCTCAACTTCCTGCAGCGCCTCTCCGGCGTCGCGTCGGCCACGCGGCGCATGGTCGACGCCGTCGCGGGCACGCAGGCGCGCATTCTCGATACGCGCAAGACGACGCCCGGCCTGCGCGCGTTGGAGCGCTACGCCGTGCGCTGCGGCGGCGGCCAGAACCACCGCTTCAACCTCAGCGACGCTGTGCTGATCAAGGACAATCACCTGGCTGCGGTCCGCGCGCGCGGGCTCACGATCGCGCACGCGATCGAGCAGGCGCGTCGCGCCGTGCCGGAAGGCATGAAAATCGAGATCGAGGGCACGTCACTCGAAGAGGCATGCGAAGCGCTCGACGGGGGCGCGCAGGCGCTCCTGCTCGACAATATGTCGCTCGCGGACATGCGCCGCGCCGTCGAGCTCGCGAACGGCCGTGCGACGACCGAGGCCTCGGGCGGCGTCACGCTCGAGAACGTGCGCGCGGTCGCCGAGACCGGCGTCGACTACATCTCCGCCGGCGCGCTGACACACTCCGCTCCCGCCCTCGACATGAGCCTGGAGCTGGAAGTGCGATAGAATCCTTAGGTCGGCCCTCGGGCCGCGTCAGGTATCCGAACGCCAGGCTTGAGCCTGGCCAAGCGGGAGCAAGCTCGTGACTGCCGGACGAGATTCAGACGCCATCGAACAGACGCAAGCAGCCGAGCGGGTACCGGCTCGCACGTTCGCCTCCGGTCGCTATGTGGAGCGGCGATTCCTAGGCGAAGGCGGGCAGCACACGGTCTACCTGGTCCACGACACCACCCTCGAACGCGACTGCGCCCTCTCCCTCCTCAAGCCCGAGGCGCTGGACCCCGACAGCCTGTCACGCGTGCTGCGGGAGGCGCAGGCCATGGCCCGCCTGGCCCACCCCAACATCGTCACGGTCCACGACTTCGGGGAGGAGGAAGGCCCAGATGGGCGACGCCGGCCCTATATCGTCTGCGAGTACATGTCGGGCGGGGACCTGAGCCAGGAGCTTCGTCGCGCGGGCGGGCCGGTCGCGCTGGAGCGAGCGCTCGCCATCGCCGCCGATATCGCCGAGGCGCTGGCTGCCGCCCACGACCGGGACATTGTCCACCGGGATGTGAAGCCTGCCAACGTCTGGCTAAGCGACCCTTCGCCAACCTCCGGGCGTCCCGGCAGCGTCAAGTTGGGCGACTTCGGCATCGCTGTCGCCCTCGACCGCGCGCGGCTGACGATGACGGGGACGGCGACAGGGACGGCGGCCTACATGGCGCCGGAGCAGGCACAGGGGTCGGAGGTGGATGCCCGCAGCGACCTCTACGCCCTGGGTTGCCTGCTCTACGAACTGGTGACGGGCCGCCCTCCTTTTCTGGGCGACGATCCCCAGGCCGTCATCTCCCAGCACATCAACGCAGCGCCGGTCGCCCCATCGCAGTACGCCGAAGTCCCCGAAGCCCTCGACACTCTCATCCTCCGTCTGCTGGCGAAAGCGCCGGCGGAGCGTCCGAAAAATGGGACAGAGGTGCGGGCCGCCCTGGAAGCGATCGCGGAGACACTGCGCGAGACGACTCCGCGCGGGGAGGCGCAGGCTGTCCGAAAAGCTGGCACGGTGGAACAAGAGATCCGCTTCTGCAGCGCCCGCGATGGCGTCCGACTCGCATACGCAACAGTGGGCACAGGATTTCCGCTCGTCAAGGCCGCCAACTGGCTGAATCACCTGGAGTTCGACTGGCAGAGCCCGATCTGGGGACACCTGTTCCGAACCCTCGCCGCCGATTACCAGTTGATCCGATACGACGAGCGCGGCACGGGACTATCTGACCGCGAGGCCGAGCGCATGTCCCTTGAAGACTGGGCCAGCGATCTCGAGACCGTCGTCGACGCTGCAGGGCTCGACCGGTTCGCCCTGCTCGGCATCTCGCAGGGCGGACCGGTCGCGATCTCATATGCGGCGCAGCATCCGGAGCGCGTGAGCCAACTCGTCCTTTACGGGACATCCGCTCGAATGCCCAGGCGACCCGCGACCGAGGAGCAGGCACTGCTCGCCCTGATGCGTGCGGGTTGGGGGCGGGAGAACGCACAGTACCGGCAGGTCTTCACGAGCTTGTTCATTCCCGACGCCACGGCGGAGCAGATGCGCTGGTACAACGAACTTGAGCGCAGATCGGCTTCACCCGAAACGGCCGCAAGGATCTTGACGGAGATCTTGAATATCGACGTTAGGGAGGTCGCGGCATGTATAACCATCCCGACGCTGATCCTCCACTGCCACGACGATCAGGCGGTTCCGTTCTCCGGCGGGCGTGAGCTTGCCGCTCTCGTCCCTGGCGCACGCTTCGTCCCTCTGGAGGGCAGCAACCACTGTTTCCTGGAGCACGACCCGGCGCGGGAGGTGTTCCTACGCGAACTGAATGCCTTCCTGGGAGACTAGCCGCGCGAGCCAGCGGGCCCGTCGCTCCGGACCCGCGCGCAGGCGTTGTCGGTGATGCAGGCCGCACGAAGGAGGATGCTCATGAGCCGAGGGGAACCGACTGGCGGCTTCGAGCGCCCGGTGCGCAGCGACCCGCTCGAGATTGAGATCGTGCAGTAGCGCAGGCACGCAATTCCGCTATCGCTCCCATGCAGCTTGTCATCATCTCCGGCCCGCCTAACGCCGGCAAGTCAGCGACCGCCGAGGCGCTCTGCCAGCGTTACGACCGCATGCTGCACGTCGAGATGCCCGTCCTGCGCCACCTGCTGCGCATGGGACGCCTGCGCCCGTGGGACGAAACGCCGGAGGGCCGCCGCCAGCGCGCGCTCTTTGTCGCCGTGGCGTGCGATATGGCCCGCCGCTTCCTCGCAGCCGGCTACGGCGTCGTGATCGATGACGTCGTGACGCAAGAAGACCTGCCGCTCTACAGGAAAGGGCTCGCTGGCTGCGGTGCAACAGCCCACTTCGTCGTCCTGCTGCCCGCGCTCGATGCGCTGCTGGCGCGCCCCACCGCGCAGCGAGATCGCCTGCGCGCGCTGCACCAGCGGTTCGCACAGTGGAAAGACGTTGCGGTGGTCGAGCCCGGCGCGCTCGCGCCGGACCTCGTCGCCGATCGCGTGATGGCGCTCGCGGCCGAGGGCAAGGCGCTGCTGCGGCTGTAACACACTCGCCCACTAGCGCCGCGCCTGCCATACTTCGCGCATGACGGTCGCGAGCGAGAACGTCGCGGCTCCGAAATCGAGAACGGCCCAGCCGCTGCTCGTTGGCGTCGCGCTCTGGCTCGCTGTCGCCATATTCGCGCTCTTGCTGGCGGTCTGCGCCCGATTCTATGACTACTTCCCTTCCGACCTGCGCCTTGCGCATGAGATCCAGCGCATCGACGTGCCGGCGTTCGCGGGGTTCGTCCGCTTCATGAACTTCATCGGCGAGACGAAGACCTATCTCGTCATGATCGTCGCTCTCGCGATCGGTCTGGGCATACTGCGCGCGGGCTGGGAGTCGCTCCTCGTCTTGTTCTCAATCGTTCCGTCAACGGTGGGGACGGTGATGAAGAGCCTGGTGGACCAGCCGCGGCCCTCGGCGGCACTGGTCCGCGTTTCCGCTCATGAAGGCGAGTCGAGCTTCCCCAGCGGCCATACGCTCAAGACCGGCGCGCTCTTCCTCGTGCTCTTCTTCGTCATTCCGGCGGTCGTACCCTGGCGGCCCGCCCGCTGGCTGCTTCAGGCTGGTTGCCTGCTCCTCGTCGTCGCCGCCGGTCCGGCGCGCGTCTACGTGGGTGCCCACTGGCCGAGCGACACGCTCGAGAGCTACCTCCTCGTTCTGCTGATTATGGGACCGCTCCTCGCGCTCTACCTCGGTCTGCGCCGGCCGGCCCGTTCCGAGTCTGGCGCTTGACCTCCATGCTACACTTGCGCTGAACGGCCGATACCTATCAGAAGAGCGTCCACCGCTCGCCACAAGGAGGCCGCCGGATACGATGAACTGGCTCGACGCCGCCATCATCGGGATTCTGCTCTGGTTCACCATCTCAGCCTTTCAGGCGGGCTTTATCCGCGAGACCGTGACGATCGTGGCCGCGGTCGTCGGTATCGTGCTCGCCGGGATCTTCTACAAGCAGCTGGCTGAGGACGTGTTGCTCTTCATTGACAGCGCGACGGTCGCCCGCATCGTCGCGTTTGGCGTCATCTTCGGTGCCGTTGCGCTCGCCGGCCAGATCATGGCGATGGTGCTCAAGCCGGCCGTCAACCTGCTGCAGCTCGGCATTTTCGATCAGCTTGTCGGGGCCGCCTTCGGTTTCGCGAAGGGCATCGTCTTCGTCGAGGCCTTCATGATCGTCTTCATCACCTACCCGAAGTGGGGCCTCAAGCAGGACATCGATCAGTCGTACTTCGGGTCCATGATCATGGAGAAGACCCCGGTGCTTGTGGGCATCCTGCCGAACGAGTTCGAGATCAGCGTGCGCGATTTCACCGGCAAGATCCCCGCCTCTCTGCCCGGCTCGGACTACCAGTACCAGCCGCCGGGTAACATCCCGCCCGTACTCAACCCTTAGGACGCTCCGGCGCGCGAGCCGGCCGCTTTTCGCTACGGCACCGGCGGCGGGAGGACAGCGTCCGTCAAACCGAGCTGCTCGACGTACTGCGCCGGGGGCAGCGCGCAGCTGAACACCGTCCCGGTGATCCGGCCGTTGTTGATCAGCACCAAGGTGGCGACGTCGTCGCTGCCCAGCGCCGGCGTCGAGACGATCGCCACGTACTCGGTTGGGAACCCTATCTCTGCGTACGATTCGCCGGAGAAGCCGAAGTCGGCCGTGACGCGGTAGACGGCGTACAGCGTGAATTGCGCCAAGCCTTGTGCGATGCCATCCTCGGCGCCTGGAGTCTTGTACTCCCCCTCACAGACGCCGGATAAGAAGATGTCCACCGGGTGGCCGTCCGTCTGCCCCTGCGGGCACGTGGGGGCCACGCCCATGCCGACGGCCGTCGTGCAAGGGACGCTGGTGAACACGATCAGCGGCCGGATCGTCTTCGCGTCCTTGGAGAGCAGCGCGTCGATCACGGGATCGAGCTCGGCGATGCCGGTACGGCCCGACGTCGGCGGGGCAGCGCTCGTCGGGCTGGCCGCCGGTGCCGCTGTGGCCGTGGCGGGAGACGGGGTAGCCTTGGGCTGCTCCTTGCCGTCGCCGCATGCGGCGAGCGCCAGGAGCGCCACCAGCGCTGTGCCTAGAATTAGTGACGTGCTTCTCATCTGCCGCCTCCTGTCAAGAAGTCGCGTGATTCTAGCGCCACGGTACGACGAAGCGCTACGAACGCAGCCGCTGGCGGTACTGGATCGCCTCGGCGACGTGGGGCGACTGCAGGCGGTCCGACCCCGCCATGTCGGCGATCGTCCGGGCAAGCTTAAGCACCCGATGGAACGCGCGCGCCGAAAGCGACAGCTGGGTCATCGCGAGGCGCAACAGCGCCTGCGCCTGCTCATCGAGCACCGACTGACAGTGCTGACGCACCTCCGTCGGCGTCATCTCGGCATTCGAAAACAGCTTTGTCCTTGCGAAGCGCTCGCGCTGCAACGCGCGTGCGCGCTCCACTCTTGATCGGATCGCCGCAGACGGCTCGCCCGTCGTGTTCGCCGCGAGCTTCTCGTACTCGACGCGCGGCACTTCAACGAAGATGTCGATGCGATCGAGGAGCGGCCCGGAGATGCGCTTCTGGTACCGGCTCACCGTCGATTCTGAGCACGAGCACTCTTTGGTCGGATCGCTGTAGAAGCCGCACGGGCATCCGTGCAGGTCAGAACTACAACAAGGTTCAGCGGGTCGTGCGGCTGTGAACCAGGTTCACCCGCCTGTCTTTGAACAAGCCGAACTTCCAAGGGCGCCGGACCGATGAACGGCCGGCAGCGCGGCTTCCAGCAATACCATGCCGCGGCTGAGTGGACCGTCCAACGCTTTGAGGAGTTTGGGATTGCTGTCTTCCCTGCCAGGGCGCGGCGCAAGGGAAGCCACGTCACCGGCTGGCCGGACATGCCGGCAGCGGTTGCCATCTCGAAAACGCGCGCCGCCCTCGCGGACAAGAAGAGTAATCTCGCCGGGCGGACGGGCGACGGTTGGGCGGTCATCGACCTGGACGCCAGCGGCGGCGTCGACCCGGAGGCGATGCTCGCCCAACTCTTGGAACTCCTCGGCGCAGCGGTTGTCGCTGTGGTCAAGACAAAGCGTGGCTTCCACATCTGGATTGGGGTCAACGAGCCTGTCGGCAACGGCTTCTGCGCGTACATCGGCGGCGAGATCTTCTCCGAACCCCACCTCGCGATGCTCCCGCCCTCCGTCCACCCCGAGGGTCATGTTTATGCCTGGGCGATCGAGCCACGCCGAGCGCAGACGACAGCCGACCTGCGGGCCCTTGGGCTGGTTCCGGACAAGGCCTCGCACCAACGGGGAACAGGCACGACCGGCGAGCGGACCAGCGCGGGCCGACCGGCACCGGCGCCACCTGACGTGCAAGAAGACTTCTCGCGCCTCATGGCATCGGCTGGAGTCACGCGCCCAGGGACGCGTGTTCAGAGCCTCACTCACTGTCCGTGGCACGATGACCGCGAGCCTTCGCTCTCCGTGAACTGGGACGCCGCCCTTTTCTACTGCTTCTCAACAACGTGCGGCGTGCGCGGTGGGATCAAAGACTTGCGACGGCTCCTCGGGGAAGACACCCCAAGTTATCGCCAGGGGAATGAGCACACCGAGGATCATGCTACTGACGGAGAAGATCATCTTCATGGCGATAACTGGGGGTGTGACGAGGATGCGGAGTGGTTAGCAAAGGGCCTCGAGGAGATCGGCCTCTCAGAGCGGGCCAGGCGGGTGCGCGAGTGTCGCAAGCAATTCCGCGTCGGCAAGTGCGGGAGCTGCGCCCGAACGCCGGCGTTCCCGATCTCTTGCAGCGAACCGCTCTGCCTCCGCTGCATGCCAGGCCGTCTGGCTGCCGACTGGGCACGGAACGAGAGTTGCCTTCCCGCCAGCCTAAACCTGCTGCGGCTCGTGCCGCGGAACCTTGTTGGCGACAGTGTAGGCGTGCTCAAAACCGTTCGCTCTCGATTTCGAGAGTGGCGCCCACGGGCCGGCATCGAGGCGGGCGTCTACGGCGCGCGCGTGGCTCGCGCAGCCGGCGCGGTCATTCTCCTGGCAGTACCTGCAGAGCTGGCCCTTCCCGAGTCCTCCGGCGCTTTCGAAGTCGTGGTCGTGGCTCGCAACCAGAGCCAACGCGAGTGCATAAGGTGGCTGCAACAGGAGTACGTGCAGGAGGCGCGAGAATGGGAGACGGCGGAGGAACTGGCCACCCTGCTGGCTGCTATCAAGAGTAGGCGTCGCTTCCAAGGGTTCGGTGCCACATATGGAAAAGCGGAGCCCATCACAGCGGACGCTCCGGCTGAGGGCGGGTCAGAACGCGAGCGAAAGCCGCTTGGCAGGATCAGCGGTGGTTCGCTGAAAGGCAAACGCACACGAGAAGAGCTGTCCTGCCCGTTCTGCGGCGGGGCGGTCGAGCTGTATCCGTTCACGGTCCCCGCAGATCAGGTCGAGAGGGTCGGTACGCATTGGCTCTGGAAGGGTGCTGCGCGAGATGAGCGGGGCCGAGACCTCGCCGCCTAGCGCCGTCGTGGACCGGGAGCCACGCTGCTGGAAGTGCAACAAGAAGCTGGCCGAGTCGGTGGCCCGGCCCTGGGTCATCCGCTGCGTCAGGTGCAAGGCCCGCAACGCCAGTGCCATCGGCGGCTAGTAGGTCGCGGTGGTACCTGGTAGCCTCGCACTCATGCCGAACCCGCCGCTGATCCTACGACGGCGAGACGCGCGCGACGACTGGCACCTAGCGCCCGCGTGTCCTCGCTGGCCGAAGGACAAGGCGGCGTTCGAAGAGATGCCGGCAGCGCAACTCAAGCGCGGCCGCGGGACCGTCTGCGGGCAGTGCATCAAGATCGCGGGCTCGCACCGCGGGCGTGGGGGGTGGCATTAGGCGCCCCGCGCGCCATCGCTATCGGCACATAGTTGGGCCCAAAGCGGCGGCCATCGCGCCTGTCTAAGACGGACTGGGGGTCAGTTGGTGGTCTGCGCCTGTCTCATCGTCTTACCATGCTCGTTTCTAAACTCTCCGTCTAAAACCATGGCTATGGTAAGACCTACTACAGCAACTGCTGAACTGGCGATTCCGACAGCAACGACGTCATTACCCGTTGCGAGCACAACGGTGAAGGCAAGCATACACCACAGCAGCCCGACCGTCTTCGGACCACCCCTTTGCGCGTGTCGCACGATGGCGATGCAGATGAGCACGTTCCAGCTGAGGAGACGCGAAGGAGCCACAGCTAGGGCGCCCATCACAACTGGCGAGATCGGAAACGACAGAAGCCACGCATTACGAAAAGCCGGGTAAGAATCCCGATGTGCGACAAAGAGCCAGATCCCTGCTAGGATGATCGCAAGCCACGTTCCGACGACGTACGCAGAATCCGCCAGGCCAATGAGGGTGCTGAGGCCGGCAGTGTGAGTCAAAGACGTAAGTGCCCTCAGTATCTTCTCAGCACCAACGACTCGCGCCATGCTTGGAATGGCCTCGCCTAGTGCGGTTTCCAGACGGATCAGGTGCATGGCTCGCATGAACGCCTCGGGCTGGCGCCCCGCTACGAGTCCGCGCACGGTGCTGTAGAGCAGGTACGCCGGCACCAGCACTAGCACCTCGCGCAGCACCTGCAGCGGCGTCGCGCCGGAGCGCGGGAGCATGAAGCACAGCGCCGCAACGAACACCGCAAGCACGACGAGCCAGTGCCACGTGAGGAGCAGATCCGGAGAGACGTGCAGGCTGAACGTAAGTGCTGTGAGCCTACCAACCGCCGAGAGAACAGGAGCGGCAAAGCCTGATGACGTAAGCTCGATCGTTAACCACGCAATGACGAGGCCTAGTATGCTTGCTCCTGTGAGCGCTAGCAAGCGATGCACGATCGCGTTCCGGGTATGCGCATCCCCTGATGTCGAGCTTCTATGATAGGCCGCGCGAGCAACGCGCAGGGCCTCTCTTCGATCTCGTGTTAGGCGACTGAGTTTGATGGCACCCAACAATTCGTCGCGGCTCACGCCTGTTAGGCCTCCACTGTGCGACTCCACGGATGAACGTGTGAATCTCATGATCCTAAAGCATGTCCCTCATCCCAGGCGAGGAGGCACGAAGTCGGTGAAGGATGCCCGACATTGCGAAGTCAAACGCGGAGTCGGTCCAGCCAAGGTGCCTAGCCGCGGCATTTGCGTTGCCATCGGCGTCAAGCCAGGCGTCAATTACCCGGATCTCTTCATCGTTCAACTTGGACAGAGCAACCTGTAACCATTTCCCGTAGTAGGCATTTGCTACCGCATCCTCAACAGAGTCATTCGCGACGCGGTCGGGCAGTTCTTCCAGACTGTCGGGTTGCAGCACCGAGTCAAGCTCTCGCTTGAGTTCGCCGCACAGGCCCTTTAGAACATCTGCATACGATTCGTAAACGTCGTGCTCGGCGTAGTCGAGGACCCGTCGATACGCGGCCTGGATCAACTGCTTCGGTATCCCTTCATCAAGAATGACCGAAACCAATTCCTCAAACACCGCCCACTTCTGCATTCCAGCTTTGTCTAACCTCGCCGGACGGCTGGCTAGGTAGCGTGCCAGACTACGCCCATCCTCGTCCCGCTTGATGGCGTGAATCTGTCGGCCGAGTTTATCCAGAACGCGCACAATCTGTTCGACATCAGGTTTCGGTCGCCTTTTACCGGACATTCAGGGCTACTCTCGCACAAGTCTAGCCAGGCTGTTGTCAATCCTGGTCATGCCGCAGCCTGATCCGTATGCCAGCCTGGGCCAACGGGGCGGCCGTGCGCGGCACCCGATGGTGGCAGGTCGCATATGTATCGAGTCGTGTGGCGATACGTGTCGCCCAAACGCTCCAGCGCAGCCGGCTCATTGTCGCGGGAGGCGGCAGACAGCCGGATGTTCTCAAGAAGGATCTGCGCGCGGGATCGCAAGACAGTTCGCGGATTGACGCCGTTCCTCATCGCACAGCCAATGGCCAGCTCACAACTCTCCTGATACACGGGGATCGTTTCAGTAAGAACGGTCATCCAGTCGACGTCCATGAGAACCATATCGGAGACCAGAGCGTCCGTCATGTCCACGTAGCGTACTGGTTGTCGTCTGTCCAGAATTGGCATAGTGCGCAACTCCATCAAGCTTCTTCTGGGCCTAGGTCAGGTTCTCCATTCACGGTCTTGGGCCGCGGAGGCTGCTCGGCATTTTCATTATATTCTTGGGATCGTCAAGTAGAGCGGCGAACACCTTTCGCAGAGGGTTGCGTAATCTGAGCAATCAAGCACGGCCTTCAATTCCTCAGCGCGTTGGTTTCGCGAACGGCTCTTCGCTAGGCCCATTGCCCTCCTTGGGTTCGTAGCTATCGCGGCCCGCGGCGTTGAATAGCGTGTGCAACCCATAGTAGGAATCGTTTAGAATAAGGCGATGTGACTTCGGTGCCCGCCGCCTAGCGCGGACCTCGTGCCCACAGTGGCCCTCTGTGAAGGAGGGCCTCTCTCTTGGGCAAGCCCACACCATCCGGCAATAGCGTCGCCTCAACCTCACGGGGGTGGGGGCTGCGATTTTTTGGCGATCTCGGGCACCGCACACCGCTCGCTGCCCGTCTCCGACCCTGTACGGGTTTTCCGCGATCGTGTCGCATGAGTGAGGCTGGCCGTGGGTGAACGCGGCCCGGTGCCCATCCCCTACGCCCGGCGGCGCAACTGGCGGCGCGGGGCCGGGCGGCACGTCGACGTGGCCGCTCCCGTGATGCCGGCCGGGCTCTGTGACGAAGCGCAGGCCGAGTGGCAGCGCGTCGTGCCCGAGCTGGAGGCGATGGGCCTGCTGGCGACCGTCGACCGCGCCGTCCTCATGCGCTACTGCCAAGCCTGGGCGGACTGGCTCTCGCTGAACGAGAAGCTGGCGGCGACGGGCATGCTTGTGCGAGGCCGCCGAGACGCCCTCGTGCGCAACCCCCTCTGGCTCCTCCGCCATGACGCCGAGGCGGTGCTGAGCGACCTCGGGAAGCAGCTCGGTCTCACGCCCGCCGCCCGGCTGCGCCAGGACATCGCGCACGACATGCCCGAGAACGAGGAAGACGTCGCCTCGGTGGCCATCGACGAATACCGCCGGGCGCTCGCAGTCGACCGGACGCAGGAGTGATGTGAACGGAGGAATGCGGCGATGACCACAGTAGCAACAACCCTCGTCGAGCAGGTGGACATCGGGCTGCTCAGGCCCGACCCGGCGAACCCGCGCAAGATCTCCGCCGCCGAGCTGGAGGCGCTCACGCGCTCCCTGCAGGAGTTCGGCTTCGTGCAGCCGCTGGTCGCCCTGCGCTCAGACCACACCGTCGTCGGCGGCCACCAGCGGCTTGTCGCCGCACGCAAGCTGGGCATGCGGCAGGTGCCCGTGGTGTACGTGGACCTGCCGCTTGAGCAGGGGCGGTTGCTCAACCTCGCGTTGAACAAGATCAGCGGCAGCTGGGAAGACGAGCTCCTCGCCCGGGTGGTGGCGGACCTCTCATTGTTGGAAACGGTTGACCTCTCCCTTGCGGGCTTCTCGGAGGACGAGCTGGAGAAGTTGCTCCGCTCGCTGGAACACCGCGAGAAGCGCGAGCGGCCGGAGGCGTTCGACCTCGACGCCGCGTTGGAAGCCGCGCAGGGCGCGCACGGCGCGCAACGTGGCGACCTTTGGGTGTTAGGCGAACACCGGCTGCTGGTAGGGGACGCCACGGACGGCGCCGACGTGGCGCGCCTGCTCGACGGAAAGCGCGCGGCGATGTGCTTCACCGACCCGCCGTACAACGTCGCACTGGGCAACCACGGTGGGCAGCAGCAAGGACAACGCAAACGCAGACTCAAGAACGATGCGCTACAGCCGGAGCAATGGGAAGCGTTCTGTCGTGGCTGGGCCAAGAACCTCCTCGACAGCGTCGACGGCGCCGTCTACGTTTGCCTTGCCGTGAACGAGCGGTTATCGATGCTCTTCGACGCGCTGTCGGCGGCGGGTGGCCACTGGTCGAACATGCTCGTCTGGACGAAGGACAGGTTCCTGCTAGGCCGCGGTGACTACCAGTGGCAGTACGAGCCGATCTGGTACGGCTGGCGTGAAGGCGCCAAGCGCCAGTGGCACGGCGGCCGCGACCAGGGCAACGTGCTGCGCATCAAGCGTCCCGCGTCGTCGGAACTGCACCCGACCATGAAGCCGCTGGAGCTGGTCGAGCGCTGCCTGGAGAACAGCAGCAGGGCAGGGGACGTTGTGCTCGACCTCTTTCTGGGATCGGGCACGACGCTCATCGCGGCGGAGCGCACTGGGCGCGTGTGTTACGCGCTGGAGCTGGACCCGCACTACGCGCAGGTGGCGCTGCTCAGGTGGGAGGCGTTCTCGGGCGGGAAGGCGGAGAAGCTGTGACGCTAGTTGGCGATGTGCTGGTGCGTGTACGTGGCCGCGAACTCGATGCACACGCGCTGATTAGTTTCGCTTTGCCACGCCAGCGTGAGGCCGTCGGGGCTGATGCCGATCCGCTCGACGTTGCCTCGCTGGAGCAGGTCGAACCCCTGCATGAACTCGGAGGCCGGGCGGATGTCGTCGTCTGAGACGCGGTGGGCTGGGCGCGCGTCCGTCGACTGGAAGATCAGCAGCGTGCCACGCAGCTCCTGCGGGCAGCCGGTGAGGTCGAACTTCACGGGGCGGTCGAGCCCGTTGAACCGCGCGGCTCCCTTCACACTGCCGTCGCTGTTGAAGGCGAACGCGCCCTCCACGATCAGGTCGTTCGGTCTCCAAGCCATCGTTCGACCTCTCCTAGTTGTCGTTGGCGACGACCGCGCCGTCCACCGTGACCGCCGCGCCCTCGCCGAAGAGGATCACCGCCCACGCCTCGGCACCGGCGGTCTCGTAGCCCCAGGTGTTGCAGTGCTCAGCACAATAGCCGACCAACGCGAGGCGGCCCTGCGGTGTGTTGGGGAAGAACGGCGAGAGCGGCGTGCCGTACGTCGACGTTTCGTACGCGGCGATCTCCATTTGCTCGGCGGGCAACCCTTCAACGCCCGGCATGTCTTCGAACAAGACCGGTACCGGTTCGTCGGCGCCCTGCGGGTGCAGCCAGCCTTTCGGCACGGTGCGCACCTCGCGGGAAGGGATGAACAGGATCTGGGCCATCGTCGGTGCCTCCTTCGTGCGTCCATACATCGCTCAGACGCGCCGATTAGTCAAGCCCGTCGGGCGTCAATCGGACGCACACTATGGGAGAATAGGGTCTCCCCCAACGACGGCCAATTGATAAATCTCGGCCGCCTTCCCCGAAATCGCTTGACTTCGCGCCCCTTCAGAGCGATGAATCGCAGCTACAGAAAGGGGGTGCTCAATGAGCATCGAAGACAGGAACCTGAAGCCCGGTACCGTGCTCGTGGGGCGGTACCACAAAAAGGACCACCGCTGCGAGGTGGTCAAAGGCGCGGAGGGCAAGGTGGCCTTCCGGGTCGGGGGCAAGGAGTACGGCAGCCCGTCCGCGGCAGGGAGCGCGGTCATGGGCGGCGTGTCGTGCAACGGCTGGCGCTTCTGGACGGTGGAAGGAACCGCCACCAAAGCCCCCACGACGGCCAAGACGGGCGCAGGCAAGGCCAAGGTCACCACGAAGCCGAAGGCCAAGACGAAGCGCGTCGCCAAGCCGAAGAAGGTCGCGGGCGGCGCCAACGGCGAGCCGGAGCAGCCCGTCGAGAAGCCCGTCAACTGCGGCGACTGCGGGCGGGAGTTCCCGACCTCGCGCGAGGCGGGGGACC
>CAYQLM010000038.1:0-1493 GCA_964418365.1 uncultured Dehalococcoidia bacterium | reverse complement strand
GTCAACTGCGGCGACTGCGGGCGGGAGTTCCCGACCTCGCGCGAGGCGGGGGACCACATGCGCGACGAGCACGGCTCGCTGGAGGCGCCCGGCGTCGGCGCGTAGACCGCAGCGCACCCCGCACGGCGGCAGGCCTGATCGGGCCTGCTGCCTCTCTTAGCCAGCATCCCGTGTTGCCAGCAAAGGTGGCCATTGGTGGCCTCGCGCGCCTGTAACTTCGCCAAGGACGACGGCGAACGCTGCCGCGCGCCCCCGTTGCACGACGGCGAGTTCTGCTTCGCGCACGACCCTGCACACGCCGAGGAAATGGCTGAAGCCCGCCGGCTGGGTGGCCTCCGTCGCAGGCGGGAGCACGCGGTCGCTGGAGCCTACGACATCGAGGGGCTCGACGACGTCGGACAACTGCGACGCGTCCTGACGATCGCGGCGCTCGACCTGCTCGGCCTCGACAACTCGATCGGGCGCGCTCGCGCGCTGATCGCGGTCGTCGGGTCCGGCGCCAAGCTCCTGGAGGTCGGTGACTTCGAGGAGCGCCTTACCGCGCTGGAGGCAACCGTGCAACCGCGGCGCCCGCCCAAGCTGGCCGGAGGCAGGCGGCGGTGAGCAACAAAGACAACCGCCTCTACAAGATCACGGAGACGCTCACAGCGAAGGAGCGCGCGGTCCTCGTGCTCCGCTCGTGGAAGGACGGGAAAGACGAGGACCCGTCTTGGCGCCGGACGATGCCGAGCGAACAGTCGCGTGAGTTCAACCGCTACATCGGCCTGATGAACGGCATCAACACGCGGGTCAGCATCTACTCGCTCTTCGTGCGCCAAGAGGTCGAGAAGCTCTTGCTGCGTTACGCGTGGCTGCTGACGCTCGTGCTCTGGCAGGCGCAGGCGGTGGAGCTCTGGGAGCACATCATCGCGGCGGCGAAGGAGCCGGTGACCGAGACCGAGTACCGGGCGCGCGAGCAGAAGGCGCGCGAGGAGTACCGGCCGGTGGACCTGCTCTCCTACGTCCTCACCGAGCACCACGACGGCTTCACGGGCGAAGATCTCATGCCGGACGAGGACGGACACTATGACCAGATGGTGACGCCTGAGGCGTGGCAGCGCGTGCAGAAAGAGAAGGCCAAGGAGCTGGCCGCGCTCGTCAAAGACGGCACGCTGCCGGGCCAGGGCAGGGGCAAAGCGCTCACGGTCCAGGCCGACGCCTTCTACGATCGCCTGGGCGAGCCGGTGCCGGTGCACCCGGAGTGGGCGAGCGCCTACGAGGTCGTGCCGGACGACCAGGCCGAAGAGGCACAGATGCGGCGGGGCTTCCTGGAGCGAGCGGTGGAAGCCTATCGGCAGGGGCCGCGCGCCCTCATCCCGCAGATCGCGGGGCTGAGCGAGAACAAGGAGTTTGCGGTGACCGACTCGTCACAGGTCGACGAGGTGGTGCGATTCACGAAGGCCGCGCTCCACGACGGCGTGCTGGCGCGCTGGAGCGAGCTGCGCGCGGCGGAG
>CAYQLM010000037.1:0-26940 GCA_964418365.1 uncultured Dehalococcoidia bacterium | reverse complement strand
GCGAACAGGAAGTACTTGTTGCCGAGGAACGCAGGCAGGAAGTCGGCCAGGATCCAGTAACCGCGGAAGGTCCCGATCATGATCACCAGGCCCAGGGGCGTGGCCCAAGCCAGGTTGATGAGCTGCGCGCGGATCTCGCTCTGGCGGGCCTGCCGCTCTTGATCGAGTGCGCTGTCGCCCGTGCCCTTGTCGGAGACCTGGTAGCCCAGCTCCCGGATGGTGCGCTTGATCTGCGCTGCTGACGTCAGCGAGCCTGCGAACTCGACCGTCGCCGAATCGGTCGCAGGGGTGACGCTGACGCGCACGACGCCGGGCATCTCACCCACCGCTTTCTCGATGATCTCCTGGCAGTGGCTGCCCATCATGCCCAGCACGAGCAGCTCCAGGCGCTCCCAGGGCACCTGGTAACCGATGTCCCGCACCGCCTCTTCCACCTGCGGTAGGGAGAGCTGCTCGGCGTCGCAGACGAGACCGGCGTTCGCGGCGGCGAGGTTGGCCTGCGCCTTCGACACGCCCGGCACATCCTCGAGCGCCCTTTCCACCTTGGTCACGCAGGCGGCGCAGTGCATGCCGCTGACCGGGATGGTGACGCGTTGCTTCTGCTCAGCTACCACGTGCTACCTCCGTATGCGCCTCCGAATGGGCTCGCTCCAACATGGTGATTCGGTGCCAGCCGGGAAAGCCCTTGAGCCGAACCCGTCGCGTCGAACCGAAGCGCCAGCCGTCAGGTGGCTCTAACAGTGATCGAATGCCTTCGGACACGGCGATCTCGCCACCGTGTGCCCGCGCGGTAATCCGAGCCGCGATGATCACCGTCTTGCCGAAGTAGTCATCTCCGTCCACCAGTACCTCGCCAACGTGCAACCCGACGCGGACACGCACTTTGGCATTCCTGCGCTCGCCTGACTGGACATCCGTTGCGCAGAGAAGCGCCGATCTAGGCGTAGCAAACGCCGCCATCATGCCGTCGCCAAGCCGTTTCACGGCATAGCCCCCGTGACGCTGAATGCCTTGCTGTTGTCGCTCCAGTTCCGCAAGCAAGATGGACCGGGCAGCTTCTTGTCCGATTGCCCCTATCAACTGCGTGGACTTCTCCACGTCTGTGAAGAGGATGGCGACGACGCCAGTGGGCATGGCCGCAAGGGACAGAGACTGTCCGTGGCGGTCCACGAACTGACCCGCCTGGGTCTCCGCTTCACCTCCCAAGCCAAGCTCGAGAAACGCTCGCTTACACTCCACTGCGCAGAAATAGTAAGTGCGACCTCCCACCACCGCAGTCGCTGTCGGCTGCCGCTCATCCACGAACATGTTGCAGACCGGGTCTATCGCCATGGTTGCGTTCCTCACGTAGCCGCCGTCTTTGCCCCGCAAGCTATATACGCGGTGCCCCATTGGTGCTCTGTTACCTCAAGGTGCCCCATCAAATCCTCCAGGTGCCGCCAGGGAGAGGCTGTCAGGGGCATGGTAATGATGTCAGGGGCATGGTAATGAATGGCAGGGAATAGGCAAGCGTTACTGGGTTGAGCAGCACCCCGCGCAGGCCGGTCGCCCGCTTCACGCCTGCGGCGACGAACCGCCCACTAGGGCGCAAGGCCTGGACCGCCCGCTCCACTGCCCGCCTCGAATGCATAATGTCGTTCGTGTAGGTAGACACAACTGCGTCCACCGATCCCGGGGCCAGGTCAACTTCCTCGGCATTCGCTTCAATCAGCGTGACATTTGTCCAACCGCGACCTGCTATTCGCTTCCGCGCTTGGGCCAGCATGTCGGGGCTGAGCTCGACGCCGATGATGCGTCCCTGCGGGCCAACGGCTTGCTCGAGAGGATCGAAGCTCAGTCCTGTGCCACAGCCCAGATCGAGGACGGCTTCGGCGGGGCGCAACTCTGCTCGGGCTATCGCCCTCATGCGGAGGCGAGCGGAACCCCGCGCTATCAGATCATAAAACCGTGCAATGCGACCGAACGCTTTCTTCGCGCGTTGGGTGTCTATCATTACTGCCCCTCTCCCCAGGGATATGGCCCAACACTCACTTGCTGGCCAGCTCGTAGAGCTCCAGCAGCTCCCCCACCACCTGCTGCTCGCGGCCGTCGCGGACGCCCTCAATGACGCAGGAGTGCAGGTGGCCGTCCAGCAGCAGCGCCTCCAGCTTCTCGATGGCGCGGCGGACGGCGTAGGTCTGTTTGAGGATGTCCACGCAGTACTTGTCCTCTTCGATCATCCGCCGGATGCCGGCCAGGTGGCCCTCGATGTAGTTCAGGCGCTTGATGACGTCGCTGCGGTCTGCCTTCATGTCCCCTCCAAGGACGGCTCGCTCATTCTGCCGTCGCCTCCCGATTGGGCGTTTGGCGTACCCATACCCCCTGGGTAGGGGTCTAGCGTCTACTGCCAGACTACTACCGGCCGGGGCAGCCTGTCAAGGGCCGGACGGGCCAGACGAAATTGGAGGAATGTCCTAGCCTTTGTTACGTTAAGTCCAGCGAGGATATGTGGTTCTCAAAGAACGGCCATAAGACCGGGCCGGCGCTGGTGCTCAGCGGCGGCGGCTCGATGGGGGCGCTCCAGGCGGGCATGCTGCGGGCGCTTCTGGCCCGCGGAGTCGAACCTGGCTGCATCGTGGGCACGAGCGTCGGGGCGCTGAACGGCGCCTACCTGGCCTTCCATCCTGAGCCTTCGGGTGTCGACCGGCTGGTGGAGATCTGGCGGGGCCTCGTCAAGGAGCGCTACTTCAGCGTCAATCCCGTGCGCGTGGCCTACCGGCTGGCCTCTCGGCAGCTCTATCTCTTCAACAACGAATTCCTCCTGCGCCTCATCGCGGAGTACGCGGTAGAAGACGACTTCGCGGCGACCAGCGTGCCGCTCTACGTAACCGCGACGAACTTCCACACCGGCCGCAAGCACGTCTTCCGCGAAGGAAAGGTCTCGCAGGCCGTGCTGGCGTCGACGGCGATACCCGGCGTCTTCGGCCCGATCGAGATCGACGGCGCGCACTACATCGACGGCGGCGTCGTCGCGAACCTCGATCTGGACACCGCGGTCGAGCTCGGCGCGAAGGACATCATCGCGATCGACCTCTCGCACTGCTTCGAGCTGCCGTCGCCGTCGAGCGTGGCAGGCGTGATCACGCGCACGGTGGACATCGTCATGCGCGAGCACGTCGAGCGCGACATGGCGCGACTGGCCAATCGAGCGCGCATCACGCTCCTGCAGCCCGAGGTGCAGGAAGGCGCGAGCGGCGGCGGCCTGCGCCACGTCTCGCGGTTGATCGATAAGGGCCAGGAGCTGGGCGAGAAGCTCGCGCAGCAATGCTTCGATGCGCGCGGGCGGCTGCGCGCCGGCGTCTTCGCCGCGGGTGACAGCGCGCCGGTCACAGCTTAACTTGCCACTGAGGGCTGCCGTAGGCGAGGCTTTCCAGCCTCGCCCTTCTTCCTGTCATTCCGAGCGAAGCGAGGAATCTGTTGAGACAAGACAACGCTTCTCTGCAGACGGCGGACCTCGATTGATCTCGTGCGTCAGCGCGCCGGCGTCTTCGCCGCCGGCAGATGCAGCAGGTGACGGCGTGACGAAGTGCTCAAGGGACTTCCCTCGAACTTCGAGCTTCTTACACCGCCACCGGCAGATCGATCGCATGGCGGCGGACCTCCGCCATGATGCGCGCGGCGCTCTCGGCGTCCGGCTCGCAGAGCGGCAATCGATAACCGCCGGCGCTGAAGCCGAGCTGGTTGAGCGCGTACTTCACCGGGATCGGGTTCGAGACGCAGAACAACGCGTCGATGAGCGGCAGCAGCCGTTCGTGCGTGGCGTGGGCGCTCTCGAACCGGCCGGCCACAGCATCGTCCATCAGCGACTTGACCTGGCGGCCGACCAGATGCGAGATCACGGAGATGACGCCGTAGCCGCCCAGCTCCAGGATGGACAGCGTGTCCTCGTCGTTGCCGCTCCATACGCGAAATCCTTCGACAAGCTCAGGACGAGGCCCGCGCGTGCCGCTGATCACGGCGCCGATCTGCTCGAAGTCGCCGCTCGCTTCCTTCACGCCGGCGATGTTCTCGATCTGCGAGCAGCGGATCATCGTCTCCGCGGTCATGTTCACGCCCGTGCGCGACTTGATGTTGTACATGATCACGGGCAGCGATGTCGCCTCCGCGATGGCGGCGAAGTGGCGGTACATCCCTTCCTGCGGCGGCTTGTTGTAGTAAGGCGTCACGGCGAGCACCGCATCGGCGCCTGTGTTCGACGCCTCGCGCGTGAACTCGACGCTCTCGGCGGTGTTGTACGTTCCCGTACCCGCGACGACGGCGCCGCGCTCGCCGATCGCCGACTTCACTTCGGAGAAGAGGCGCAGCTTCTCGTCGTGCGTCAGCGTCGGCGACTCGCCCGTAGTGCCCGCGATGAGGACGCCGTCGCTGCCGGAGTCGAGCAGCGCGAGCGCGAGACGGCGGGCGGCGTCGTAGTTCACCGACCCATCGGAAGCGAAGGGCGTGACCATCGCGGTGAGCAGCCGTCCGATCTCTGTCATGGGGCTAGATTATATCAGGAAGAATGGGACGATGGCGGACGCCGCTACTGGTCGAATATGATTCCGTGTCGTGTACGATCCCGACAGACACCAGCGGCGTTCGATTCGCCTGAGCGAGTTTGATTACTCTCAAGAAGGCGCCTATTTCGTAACCATCTGCGTGCACCAGCGGGCTTGTCTACTGGGGGACGTGCTTGAGGGGGAGGTTCGCCTCAGCGAGTTTGGCTCGGTCGTGGCGAAGTGTTGGCGGGACTTGCCTCGGCACTATGATCACATCGAGCTCGGAGAGTTTGTGGTAATGCCTAACCACGTCCACGGCGTCATCGTTCTGAGATCCAGTAGGGGCGGGTTTGAAACCCGCCCCTACTGGAGCCGTTCGCAAGCGCCACGGCTTGCCGGAGATCATTCGTGCGCTGAAAGCGTTCTCTGCGCGCCGAATCAACGCTCTGCGTGGAACACCGGGCCAGCGGTTCTGGCAACGAAGCTACTACGAACGTGTCATTCGCGATGAAGGCGAATACGACCGGATCAGCCAGTACATTCTTGATAATCCTGTGAGCTGGCTGGAAGACGAATACCATCCCTGAAAGGGGCGGGCTTCAAACCTGCCCTAGGACTAGATCAGTCCGCGGCAGGCCAGCTCTTCGGCGATCTGGAGGGCGTTCAGCGCGGCGCCCTTGCGCAGGTTGTCGCAGACCACCCAGTAGACCAGCCCGCGCGGGTGCGACGTGTCGTGGCGGATGCGGCCGACGAAGACCTCGTCGCGGCCGGCGGCCGTGCGCGGCTGCGGGTAGAGGCTGATGCTCGGGTCGTCCTGCACGATGACGCCTGGCGCTTCGCGCAGGATATCGGCGGCGTCTTCCGGCTCCATTTGCCGCTCCAGCTCGACATGCACGGCGGCGCTGTGCGCGACGTACACGGGCACGCGCACGCAGGTCGCCGAGAGCTGCAGCTCAGGCTCGTGCATGATCTTGCGGCTCTCGGCCGTCATCTTCCACTCTTCGCTTGTATAGCCGTCGTCTTTGAACGAGCCGATCTCCGGCAGCAGGTTGTACGCGATGGGGTGCGGGTAGACGTGCGGCGCCGACGTCTGGTTCTCCAGCGTCTTGCGCGTCTGCTCCGTTAGCTCCTTCACCGCTTCGCGGCCGGTGCCGGAGACGGACTGGTACGTCGAAACGATGACGCGTCGGACGCGGTTGACGCGGTGGAGTGGCCAGAGCGTCATCACGAGCGGCGTTGTCGAACAGTTCGGTATCGCCAGGATGCCTTTGTGCTTTGTGACGTCTTCGGGATTGACCTCCGGTATGACAAGCGGCACGTCTGGATCCATACGCCAGACGCCGCTGTCATCGATGACGATGGCGCCGGCCTTCGCGGCCATAGGCGGGATCTGGCGCGAGACATCGTCGGTAGCCGAGACGAAGACGAGGTCGGCGCCCGCGAAGGCTTTCGCCGAAGGCTCCTGCACCTCGATCTCGCTTTCGCCGAACCTGAGGCGCTTGCCGGCCGATCGCTTGCTGGCGAACAGACGCAGGCTCTTTAGCGGGAACTTCCGCTGCGTGAGGATGCGCAGGAACTCCTGCCCGACGACGCCTGTCGCGCCGACGACGGCGACGTTGTAGAGCTTCTTGTCTGATGCGCCGGGCATGTCTGCGTCCTGGGAGTAAGATGATGCCCCCATCTGGGGGTCGTCTCATGATAAAGGGTCGAGTGGCGCAGGGCAACTTGGGTGGACGCCAATTGGAAGCCCGATCTCAGAGCCGGAGGTCCGCGAGCAGGCGCTCAGCTTCGCGAATGATGCGCCGGTGATCGCGAACGATGCGCTCCCGCGTACGGGCGATGTGGCGCTGCTGGGCCTTCGAGAGCAGGCTACGCCGGGCGTGGTCTGCGACCTCATCCTCATCCTCGATTGCAATTGTGCCGTTCGGCGCCACCCAGATATCGAGGAAGAGGTCGAGATCAGGAGACCTCCGTCTCGGTGAGACGGACGTCCTCGAGCACGTCGAACCGATGGACGATGAGGCGGCCGCCCGGCCCAAGGATGCGATAGAGCGAGTACGAGCGGCGGCGCCAGAAAAAACCGTACGTGCGGCTGCCGCGCGGATCGAAAGCCGCCGGCGGAACGGCCGCGCCACTGGCGGAACAGCACGATGGCGAGATGCGGACGGAGCGCGAGCAGCTCGCACGCGAAACGATGGGCCGAGCCATCGATATGGCGCTTGGTCTCGACGGCCCGGCGTGGTTTCATGGCGGTCTCCGCGTAGTTTATCCTGAGCGGGCAATCGATAAGGAGGAAGTCGCCATGGCTGAGCAGTTCGAGAAGATCACGTACGTGAAGGAAGGCCGGTTGGCGATCATCACCATCAACCGCCCCGAGCGGCTGAACGCCATCGATGCGCAGACCAGCTCCGAGCTGAACGCGGCGTTCACGGACTTCCGCGACAGCGATGATCTCTGGGTGGCGATCCTGACCGGCGCCGGCGACCGCGCCTTCTCGACAGGAAACGATCTGGTGGCGATGGCGGAGGCGATGTCGGGCAAGAACCCGGACGCGATGCGCTTCACCGCGCCCTTCGGGGGCATCACGCGTAACTTCGAGTGCTGGAAGCCGATCATCGGCGCGATCAACGGCTACTGCCTGGCGGGCGGGCTGGAGATCTCGCTCTGCTGCGACATCCGCGTCGCGGCAGAGCACGCGCAGTTCGGCGTCCCCGAGGTGACGCGCGCGATCATCCCCGCCGCGGGTGGGACACAGCGGCTCATCCGCTTCCTGCCGCGCGGCATCGCGCTCGAGCTGCTGATCACCGGCGCCCGCTTCGATGCGCAATGGGCGCTGCGCAACGGCCTGGTGAACTACGTCGTGCCTGCCGATCAGGTGATGACGAAGGCGCGCGAGATCGCTGAGGCGATCTGCCAGAACGGCCCGCTCGCGGTGCGCTATGCGAAAGAGTCCGCGCTGCGCGGCGTCGAGATGCCGATCGAGGAAGGGCTGAAGCAGGAAGGCGAGTTCTCGCGCAAAGTGCTCGGCACGGAGGACGCGCGCGAGGGGCCGCTCGCCTTCGCGCAGAAGCGTAAAGCCGAGTACAAAGGCCGCTAACTTGGAGGGATCGTGGCGATAATCTCTTCGCCATTCGTAGCCGACACCGGGACATGCACCGGTTAGATGTCCGCGCAGAAATCATGGGAGGAAGAAGCTGGAAATTGGGTCGAGTGGGCGCGTACGCCGGACCACGATGTCTTCTGGTATTACGCGCCCTTCTTCTTTGAGGAGATCGTTCCTCCTGCACAGGGCTTCACGCTCGAGATCGGGTGTGGCGAGGGCCGGGTTGCCCGGCAGTTGGCAGCGAGGGCACACAACGTGGTCGCTCTCGATTCGTCGTCGACGCTCGTGCGGTCCGCCCGCGACGCTGACGCTCAGTCGGCGTATCTCTTCGGCGACGCGACGGCCCTGCCGTTCGCAGACGCAACGTTCCAAACCGTGGTGGCGTACAACTCGCTTCAAACGATGACCTTGATGGCAGATATGGCACAAGCCGTTCGAGAGGCGGGCCGCGTGGTCAAACCGTCTGGACACTTCTGCCTCTGCGTCGCACACCCGATGACCGACGTCGGCCGAATGAAGGAACCGTCCGACGGAGGAGATCTGGTCATCTCCGGGTCGTACTTTGAGCACCAATGCGTCAACGAGACCGTCACGAAAGACGGCCTGGAGATGACGTTCCACGGCTGGACATATACGTTGGAGGACTACGTGCGCGCTCTCGAAGAGGCGGGCTTCCTCATCGAACGGGTGCGCGAGCCGGTCCCGAGCGCGGAGCAGGTGACGAAACGTCCCAGCCTCGAAGGCTGGCGGCGGGTCCCCTTATTTCTCTTCATACGAGCCGTCAAGCGCGCGCGCTAATTCGCAGTGTCATGCTCTGTCAACGAGGCTGCATTCCGAGCGGTAAGGTCGGCCACTGGAGCTTCTCTCGGAGGCAAGACGTCGAACTTCGAGCATCGAACTTCGAGCTTGCTTGCGAACCGGTACTCCGGCTCGATTAGACTCAGCCATGGCGCGATCGCCATCGCGTCCGCGAGCTGCTGATCACCGGCGCCCGCTTCGATGCGCAGTGGGCGCTGCGCAGCGGCCTGGTGAACTACGTCGTGGCCGCCGATCAAGTGATGCCCAAGGCGCGCGAGATCGCTGAGGCGATCTGCCAGAACGGCCCGCTCGCGGTGCGTTTCGCAAAGGAGTCCGCGCTGCGCGGTGTCGAGATGCCAATCGAGGAAGGTCTCAAGCACGAGGGCGAGTTCTCGCGCAAGGTGCTCGGTACGGAGGACGCGCGCGAGGGGCTGCTCGCGTTCGCGCAAGAGCGCAAGGCGGAGAGTACACGGGCCCGGTAGCTAGGGAGTGATCCTCGACGGGAGGCCCGCCACGGCGTCGGGCGGCAACTCGAACGCGACTGGCTGCACTCCGCCGGCCACAAGGATCCCCGGTGAAGCCCCCTCGCTGGCCGGCGTGGGCGAGGCAGTAACTCGCGTCTCCGGGCTGGGCGTCGCTGTGCTGCCCGCGCCGCCGGCGCAGGAGATCAGGACGACCGCTACTGCCGCCAAAGCGAACGTGGCAGCGAGACCTGGCAGGGACACGGACGTCTTCACGCGATCAGCATACTATTGCAGAGCGTGTGTAGGCAGCCAGCGGAGCGCGCAGCTACACTGAGCCATGCCGAAGGCGCGATCGCGCAATCGCGTCCGCGCGGTCGCGAAGGAGCTCTGGAGCATTCCCGGCCCCGGTGTCGTCACCGGCGCCTCAGATGACGATCCCTCCGGCATCGCGACGTATTCGCTGACGGGCGCGCAGACCGGGTACAGCCTGCTCTGGACGAGCGTGCTTACGCTGCCTCTTAACGCAGCGATCCAGAATATGTGCGCCCGCATCGGCCTGGTGACCGGCACAGGACTGGCCACCGTTCTTCGGCGGAACTACTCGCGCAGGCTGTTGCTGTTTCTTGTCACGCTCCTCTTCGTCGCGAACACGGTGAATATCGGGGCGGACATCGCGGCCGTCGCGTCGGGCATGGAGCTCCTGACGGGCCTCCCAGAGCAGGCGCTGCTCGTGCCCGTTGGGGTGGCGATCGGAACCACCGAGATCTTCGTCCCCTATCGCATCTACGCGACGTACCTGAAAGTGCTGACGCTGGTCCTCTTTGCCTATGTCATCGACGCGTTCTACGCGAAGCCGGACTGGGCGCTGGCGCTGCGCTCCACGTTGCTTCCGCGAATACGCATGAACGCGGAGTTCCTGACGACGGCCGTTGCCGTGCTCGGCACGACGATCTCGCCGTACCTGTTCTTCTGGCAAGCCTCTGAAGAGGTGGAGGAGCTGCACAAGCATCACGAGCAGCACGGCACCGAGCTTGAGATCCGGCGCGCGCAGTTCGATACCGACGCCGGCATGCTGCTCGCCAACCTTGTGTTCTTCTTCATCGTCCTGACGACGGCGGCCACGCTCTTCCCGGCGGGCATCCATCACATCACCACCGCTCGAGAAGCTGCCGAAGCGCTTCGGCCGCTGGCCGGAGACAAAGCGACCATCCTCTTCGCGATCGGCTTCATCGGCACCGGCCTCCTTTCGATCCCGGTGCTTGCCGGTTCGGCGGCCTACGCGATCGCGGAGATCTTCGATTGGCGCGAGGGCCTCGAAGAGAAAACGTCCGACGCGCCCCAATTCTACGCGGCGATAGCGCTCGCTACCGTCGTTGGGCTGGCCATCTCACTGTCTGGAGTCGGTGCGATCCGCGCGCTCTACATCGCGGCTGTCGTGAACGGCGTAACTGCGCCGATACTGATTGCGGCCATTACGGTTGTCAGTAGCGATGAGCGTATCTTGGGGAAGCACAAGAACGGGCGGCTCTCGATCGTGCTCGGCCTCACAGCGTCCGCCGTGATGGCGCTGGCGGCGTTCGGCATGATGCTGGCGTTTCTGCTGGGCTAGAACCAGCGCCTGCGGCGGAAGATGACGACAAGCGTGAGCGCGATCGTGGCCATGACGCCCAGCATGACGTAGTAGCCGTACCGCCACGCCAGCTCCGGCATGTGCTGGAAATTCATGCCGTAGATGCTGGCGACGAAGGTGAGCGGCAGCAGGATCGTGGCGACGACAGAAAGCGTCTTCATCACGTCATTCATGCGGTTGTTGATTGAGCTCAGATAGGAGTTCAGGACGCCATCAGCTAGATCGCGGACGGATTCCACCATCTCCTCCACGCGCACGACGTGGTCGTACACGTCGCGGAAGTAGATGTAGGTCTCTTGGCGCACGAGCTTCGGGAACTCGCCGCGCGCGACGCGATTGACCATGTCCCGCTGCGGGAGGAGCGTCCGCCGCAAGCGCTGGACGTTGCGCTTGAGCAGCAGGATGTCCGCGAGGAACGACTTGCGCGGCTCGGCGAGCACCTGTTCCTCGACCTGCTGCAGCGCGTCGTCCAGCTCTTCGACAAGCGGCTGGTAGTCGTCGACCAGCTCATCGATGAGGGAGTGCGCGAGGAAGTCGGCGCCTCGGGCCATGTCGAGGCCGTTCTTCTCGCAGCGCCGGCGAATCTCGTCGATGAAGGGCAGGGGCTGGCTATGGAAGCTGACGACGTAGTTGGGGCCGAGGAAGAGGTCCAGCTCCGTGGTCTCGATGCGCTTCGCTTCCTGCCCAGAGCTGATCGCCTGGGCGATGATGAAGACGTAGTCGCCGTAGTCATCGATCTTCGCGGGATCGATGTGGCTGTTGAAGCAGTCCTCAATCGCGAGGTGATGGAAACCGAAGATGTCGCGCAGCAGCGCCGTGGCCTCGTCTTCCGAAGCGGCCTCGAGGTCGATCCAGAGGAGAGCTTCGCCCGACGCGAGCGTCTGGCGTATCGCATCCTCGCTGACGGGCGAGGTGACGGCTCCGTCCTTGCGTAGATAGGAGGTGATCACGACGGCTCAAGTATGGGATGTTTAGAACCTAGAACCAAGAACCTGGAACCAGCCCGGTCGTTCTGAGCCGCGAGTTCGCCGCCAGGCGAACGAAGGCGAAGAATCTCGTCGCCCTGAGAGAGCGACATCACCATGCCCATCGACGGCCTCGCGCCGACCGTTCTTGGTTCTATGGTTCCCAGGTTCAGAGGTTCCGCGCTACCGCTTGACATATGCTTTCGCCCGACGCAAGATACACGCGCTGGTTGGTTCACATCTCATCGAAAGGACAGACTCACTATGGGAGAAAAAGGTAAGGCTGCGGTCTTCCTCGGCCCCGGCAAGGGGTACGAGATGCGAGAGTTCGACGTTCCGGAGCCGGAGCCGGACGCCATCGTCATCAAGGTCTCAATGGGCGGCATCTGCGGCTCCGACCTCCACATCTGGCGGGGCGATTCGCCGCTGTTCGCCGGTTTGGCCGGCGGCGTCGTCGGCCACGAGATGACGGGGCGCGTCGCGAAGCTGGGCGCCAACATCAGCACGGACTCGCTCGGCCAGCCGCTGAAGGAAGGCGACCGCGTCTGCTACGCGTACTTCTACCCGTGCAATCGCTGCTACCAGTGCAACAAGGGCGAGTACTCGGCATGCCCGCAGAAGCTGCTGCGCATGGCAGGCGGGCCCAGCCCCTTCAACGGCGCCTACGCCGAGTACTACTACCTGCGCACAGGACACTGGGTGTTCAAGGTGCCGGACGCGCTGAGCGACGAGATGGTGACGCCCGTGAACTGCGCGCTCTCGCAGGTGATCTATGGGCTGCGCAAGGCCGGCCTGCAGTTGGGCGACACGCTTGTCGTGCAGGGCGCGGGCGGTCTCGGCACGAATGCCTGCGCCGTCGCGAAGGAGATGGGCGCGGACCGCGTGATCGTGATCGACGGCATCGCGGGCCGGCTCGATCTGGCGAAGCAGTTCGGCGCGGACGAGACGGTGAACATGGCCGACTTCCCGACGCCGGAGGCGCGCATCCAGCGCGTCATGGAGCTGACCGGCGGCCGCGGCGGCGATGTCGTCGCTGAGTTCGTCGGCACGCCCGCCGTGATCCCGGAGGGGCTGCAGATGGTGCGCTCCGGCGGCACCTACCTCGAGATCGGCAACATCAGCTTCGGCCGCACGGTGGAGATCGACCCCTCAGCACTGGTCTGGGGCACGAAGAAGATCGTCGGCGTGATCATGTACGACCCGTGGGTAATCCCGCAGGCGCTCGACTACCTCGTGCGCACGAAGGACAAGTACCCGCACGAAGAGGTCGTCTCGCACGACAAGTACAAGCTCGCGGACATCAACCGCGCGTTCGAGGAGGCGGAGTGGCAGAAGGACGGCAGTGGCACCAAGGTGCGCCGCGCCGTAGTGGTTCCGTAGTATTCGCGACAAAGGGGGAACGCCGTAGGGGCGGGTTTCAAACCCGCCCCTACTCTTAGCCTGCCCCGGCGCCGGAGGTGCGGTCGCGCTTCTGTTTAGCCCCCGCCCGACTCCACACCCAGGTCGCGTCGCTGAAACACGCCGTAGGCGATCGCGAGGAACAGTGCGCAATACAAGGCGATCACCAGCGCGCCCACCGCCGGGTCTGGCAGGTCAGCCGGCAGAGCGTTGTTGCGAAACGCCAGACTGTTGTAGTTTTCGCTGCCGATGACGTTCGCCGACAGCACCGCGCTGGCGTTGTGCCCGAGGATGAACGACTGAATCGTCGGCGCGACGCCGCCTAGTCCGTGCAGGATGCCGAGCAGGATCGCCTCGCCGATCAAGTACAGGAGCGTGCCAGCCACCCCCACCGCCGTCGACCGCCCGACCACGGTCAGGCAGAACGCCAGCAGCCCGTACGGGATGACGGCGTAGCCGGCGCGCAACACCATCAGCACCAGCTCGGGCGTGGACGGGCCGCTGGGCGCGTGCAGCGTGATCGGCTCGCCGGCGATCGCCGTCGCCGTGAGCGAGAAGACGATGCCCGCAGCGAGCGCCAAGAGCAGCCCCGCCGCCGACAGGATGATGATGCCTAGCAGCTTCACCGTGAGGTACTGGCGTCGCGTCTGGCCCCGGACCAGTGCCTGACGCGCCGTGCCCCAACCGAACTCCGTCGCCACCATCGAGGCGGTGAGGACGGCAACGACGAAGGAGCCCCAGAACTGGCCGGTATCGAGCAGGGAAACCAACGACCAAGGCAAGACGAAGGTGTGGAGCGCCAGCCGCCTTTCCTCCGTGTCCAGCGCGCTAACCGCCCTCCAGGACGTGTATCCGCCGAGCCATACCATCACCGCAGCGCCGACGATCAGCAAGAGGACAAGGATGTACGGCAGCCAGCGCTTGCGCACCTTCAGCAGCTCCGCCGCGATGATGCTAGCCGTTAGCCCCTTCATCCCTCGTTACCTCCAGGAAGACGTCCTCCAGCGTACTTTCGCGCGGCCGCAGCTCCGCCAGGTAGATCTGCCGCTCGGCCAGCGCGCGGCTCAACTCGGCGGCGCGCTCGAGGGGCGCCTCCACCACCAGATGGTCGTCCTGCCGCGTCACCTTGCCGACCCAATCGATCGCGCCCAGGACGCCGAGCGCGCCGTCCGGGTCGGTCGTTCGCATGAGCAGCGACTCGCCGCGGCGGACCAGCTCGACGACCGATCCCTGCGTGACGAGCTGCCCGTTCTTGACGATGCCAACGTCGTCGCACATCTGCTCCACTTCGCTCAGCAGGTGGCTAGACACGAACACGGTCTTGCCCCGGCGGCCCAGCTCCTTGATGAGGTCGCGGAACTCGCGCATTCCTGCCGGGTCGAGGCCGTTGGTCGGCTCGTCGAGCACGAGGAGCTCCGGGTCGTGGAGCAGGGCGGCTGCCAGGGCGAGGCGCTGCTTCATCCCCTGCGAGTACGTGCGCACTTTGTCCCCGGCGCGGGCCGCCAACCCGACCAGCTCCAGCATCTCCTCCGTGCGCTCTTCGGTGACGCCGCCGGAAACGGCCGACCAGATGCGCAGGTTCTCGCGAGCGGAGAGCAGCGGGTAGTAGGCCTGGCCCTCTAAGATTGCGCCGACGCGGTGCAGCGCCTCCGATAGGTGGGTGCGCCCATCGAGCCCCAGGATCTCGGCGTAGCCCTCCGTCGGCGCGATCAGGCCGAGCACGAGGGCAATCGTAGTCGTCTTGCCGGCGCCGTTCGGACCCAGGAAGCCGTAGACGCGCCCCCGCCGCACCTCCAGGCCAAGGTCGCGCACGGCTGTCAGCCGGCCGTAGCGCTTGGTGAGGCCGACCGTCCGCAGGACGACGTCGGACGCGGGGGACGACGTCATGCTAGAAGGCGGCGCTCCGGCTGCCCGCAGAGACCGCTTCGGCGTCGCCGAGCGTCTCCTGGAAGAAAGCGATCACGCGGCGCTCGTACTCCACCGGCACCGTCTGCCAGCCGCGCGCATGGTCGGCCCCGGCGATGAGCCAGAAGCGCTTGGGCTCGCGCGCGGCGGCGAAGACGCGCTCCGTCTCATCGTGGCCGATGACGGCGTCGCGGCCGCAGGCGATAATGAAGATCGGCCGTGGGCTGATCTCCGCGACGTAGTCGGTGGAATCGATCCCGTCGAGCGGCGCGCCAACGCGCAGCCGGAAGATCCAGCGCGCGAGGTCGGCGATTGGGAAGCTGGGCAGGTGGAAGTAGTGGCGCAGCGCGCGCGTCATGATCGCGCGGTAGCTGGCGTACGGCGCTTCGACCGTGATCGCGCGCACGCGCTCGTCGCGTGCAGCGGTCAGGATCGCGAGCACGCCACCCATCGACATGCCAAGGATGCCGATGCGCGACGCGTCGACGCCAGGCCGCGCGCAGAGCGCATCGAGCGCTCCCAGAAGGTCGTCGCGCTCGCGGACGCACATCGTGATCGCGTTGCCGTCGCTCTCCCCACGATGGCGGTAGTCGAACATGAGCACAGCGAAGCCCGCGCGATGAAGGAACCTCGCGTGCGGCAGCAGCTCGCAGCGGCTACGCGCCCAGCCGTGGGAGAGGACGATGCCCGGCGCGGGACGCGAGCTATCTGGCGCGGGAATGAGCCAGCCGGCGAGCCGCGTGCCGTCGCGGCTGCCGAATGTCAGGGGCTCGGCGGGAAGCGGCATGTTGTCGAGGCTGTTGTCCTCGACGCGCGGCTTCGGGTGAAGCACCTGCTCGGAGAGGAACCAGGCGATCGCAAGAGGCACGCCGGCGAACGCGGAAGCGATGAGGGCAAGACGGCGGAGCATGGGCCTCGCTTAGTGACGAATATCGCACTGCGTTGCCCTATGCTACCCTGGGGCGATGTCGCAGGACAAGGAACAGACCTCTTCGCCTGCGCCCAACTCTCACGCCCGCAACCTGATCCAGATGGCCATCGCGATCGCGATCGCGCTGCCGGCGCCGGTGATCCGCACGCTGGAAGTGACCGGCATGGTCGACCTGGGGCTGCCGAGTCTCGCCGAGTCGGCGCTGTTCGGCGTGTCGATCTTCGCCGCGGCGACGCTGCTCGTGTGGGCGTCGGAGGTGGCGGAGCAGATGATCTCGGCGATGCTGGCGCTGACGTTGCTCGCAATCGTCGCGGTGTTGCCGGAGTATGCTGTCGATCTCTACTTCGCGGTAACGGCGCACGGAACGCCGGAGAACGCGCACTTCGCGCTGGCGAACATGACGGGCGCGAACCGGCTGCTGGTGGGCTTCGCCTGGCCCCTGGTGTTCTTCATCTTCTGGTACCGCCAGCGGCAGCCCGACTTGAAGGTGGGCGATCAGAATGCGCTGGGGTTGGTCTTTCTGGCCGCCGCGACGCTCTACAACTTCAGCATTCCACTGCGCCGGAACCTCAACCTCATCGATGGCGGCGTGCTGATCACGCTGTTCCTGGCGTACCTGCTCCTCTCTTCGCGCACACCGCCGATGGAGGAGCAGGAGCTGGTCGGGCCGGCGCGCAGCATCGGAGCGCTGCCCACCCGCTGGCGCTGGGCAGCGGTGGTCGGTTTGTTCGTCTTCGCGGCGGGGACCGTGCTCGCCGCTGCGGAGCCGTTTGCCGAGGGGCTGGTTCAAACCGGTCAGTCGTTCGGGATAAACAAGTTCCTTCTGGTGCAGTGGGTCGCGCCGGTCGCCTCCGAGGCGCCGGAGTTCATCCTCGCCGCCATGCTCGCGCTGCGCGGGAGGGCGCAGGCCGGGCTGACGCTGCTGGTGTCATCGGAGGTGAACCAGTGGACGTTCCTCGTCGGCTCGCTGCCGATCGCGTACAGCGCGGCCGGCACGACGCTTTCGCCGCTGCCTATGGACGGCCAGCAGGCGGCGGAGGTGTTCTTGACCGGCGCGCAAGCGCTGTTCGCGGTGGCGGTCCTGATGAGTCTGAGCCTGAGCAAACGCGAGGCGACGTTGATGTTCGGCCTCTTTGCCGGGCAGCTCGTTCTGCCCTTCACTGAGGCGCGGCTCGCCTTCGGAGCGTTGTTCATGCTGCTCGCGCTGTGGTGGTTCGTCTCAGAACGAGCTGAGATCCCCGCCTTGCTGCGCACCACGCGTCGCGAGCTGCTCCAGCCTTCGGCCGTGAGCGCCGGCCGCGATCCGCCGCGGGCCTAGGCGGCCTTCACCTCAACGTGTTCCGATGAGTCCCGGCGTATCTGCTCGCTGATGCGGCCGATGACGCCTGCGTCCCAGAGCTGCAGAAACGCGCCGACGAGGTCAGGATCGAGGTGGGAGCCAGCGAGCCGCTGCAGCTCTGCGGCCGCTTCCTCGGCGGGCCAGGCCGACTTGTACGGGCGCTTGCTGATGAGCGCATCGTAAACGTCGGCAACGGCGACGATGCGCGCGGCAAGCGGGATCTCTTCGCGCACGAGGCCGTCAGGGTAACCGCGTCCGTCCCAGTGCTCGTGGTGCCAGCGCGCGACCTGCCGCGCCGTCTCGAAGTCGGAGCTTTCGTTGAGCAGGTCATCACCCCACCTCGTGTGCTCCTGCATCGTGCGCCATTCCTCGGGTGAGAGCTGGCCCGGCTTCTTGAGAATCGCGTCGGGCACGTTTGCCTTGCCGACGTCGTGCACCATCGAAGCGTAGGCGATCTCCTCCGCTTCGCGTTCGGAAAGACCGACATGAAGTGCGAGCGCGCGCGAGTAGTGCTGGATGCCGTGCAGGTGAGCGCCGGCATCGGTATCGCGCGCTTCGACGAGCTTGGCGAGCATGCCCATGGTCTGCCGGTTCTGCTGCAAGAGGCGCGCACGGCGGTTCCCCAGCTCGCTCGATATCGCGGCGGCGGTGAGTCCAACCGTGCCAAAGAAGACGAGCCGGATCGGCAGCTGCGTGTGGAACTGGCTGTGCGCAGGGAAGAAGAGCAGCGTTCCGGCTGCGAACCACGCGACCCAGAGAGCGGTGTAGAGGATTGATCCGGCGGGCGCCAAGCTGAAGCCGCCGGTGATGATGTAGACCATGAAGACGAGCCAGATGTCGGACGATGAACCTGCGGCGCCCATCTGGTGGAAGACGTAGAAGGAGGCGCCCATGAGGACGATGGAGTCGAGCACCGTGCCTAGGACGCGCGCGAACACGTGTCGCTGTCTGAGGAAGACCAGATACGCGAGGAAGACGTCGTATGCCAGCGCGACCCCGCAAGCACCCACGACAGCCTGCCATCCTGGGAGAGTGCCCGGCTGGATTGGCAGGACGGCCATGATGACAATCGCGACGAGGGCGCGGCGGATGACATCCTGCCGCTGAGCTTGTGCCTCGGTTGGCCCGAGAAGGGCATAGCCAACCCGGCTTATCGCGGCACGGACGCGGCTGCGAGGGCTTCGGCCGCTGGCCGCAGCAATAGATGGGCGTTCGCGTGTGAGCGCACCAAACATGGGCTACCAAGAGATGATCGGCCGGAAGCTGTCGCTGCGAGAGCCCGCAGGCGGCCACAGGTGATGAGGAGCCTTCCGAGGCCTGAGGCGGCGCTCTTGGCCCTTCAGCCGCCCGGGCAGTAGCGTTCTTTAGCTTACGCTCTCGTCAACTGCTCGCTGGCTCGAGTGCCAGCAAGCTGTCGATGAGCGAGGAGACAAAGGCGTCCGGCACGAGCCCAGGGGTGCTGCCTTCGCGCCGGTATTCGGTCAGATGTTCGAAATTTATCGAGTGGTAGTTGCGGCGGCCGTCACGCTGGCGTTCGACGATTCCGGCCTCGCGCAGGTCCTGGAGGGCCGCGTGGGTGGCGCGCTCGGTTACGCCTACGGCTAGGGCGATCTGGCGCACGGTTGAGCGCGGGTGCTCGGCGACGTGGATGAGAATCAGGGCTTGAGTCGTGAGGAAGCCCCAGCGGCGCATGGCTAGCTGGGCTTCGTCTGGCCGTTGCGCTGGGCGGCGCCCGCGGCGGCTACCCGTTCGAGGCCTCGAAGCGTAGCTTCGACGAGCTGCTTGGGGATGGGCATGTCCGAGGCTGCCCAGCGTGGGTGCTCCGCGAGGGCCGACGAATCTACCCGGTAGACGTTCTGGCGCCCGTTGCGCTGGGCGATGACGATGCCTGCCTCACGCAGGTCCTTGAGGACGGCGTGGGTGGCCCGCTCCGTGATGCCCGCAGCCAGGGCGACCTCGCGCACGGTTGAGCGCGGATTCTGCGCGATCTGGATTAGGACGTGGGCGTGGTTGGTGAGAAATCCCCAAGCTCTCAACTTGGCACCTCAAAGGGCTTGACAGCGCTGTTTCATGTATTATAATACAGGCATGAAGTCTCAGTATCGCGCATTCACGTTACGGTGAGCATGAACAACTTCACTTGTATGAGCAGTCGTTCTTCACTACTCATGTAAGCATATTCAGTAAGGGCGCAGTAGTCAACCCCCAAAGGGGCGATGGTCATGGACGACCGGCAGTTCGCAGCTAATCCAGCCCGAGGCCTCGGTGGCGAGCCTGCAGGCCTATTCGCCAGTTCTTCTAGCCTTGTTCATTCGGGGATCGCCCGCGTTGCGGTACGTGGAGGAGTCCCGGCGTTGCAGCTTGGCGTTCCCGGATCTGCGGGGAGCGGGAGCGCACGAGTTAGACGCCGATCTCTGGGGGCACTCCGTTCGGTCGGAGCACCCCCGCTAGCTGTGCACCGGTGCCGGTCTGCCTAGCCGTCGTCGGTGCCCTCCTACCTGGTGGTCCGCCGGCGCCCGCCCGCCGGCGGACTGCTATTCCGGGAATAGTTACCGGAAGTCCATATCCGGTTATTCACTACTCTATTATGCTCCTAAGTGGCGGCGCTGTCAAGAGTCTGTAGTTGTAGAAGGAGCAGTCCGGCCGTTCGCTTGCTGCGAAAAACGGCCATTCGCTACACTCGACGTACCATGCCAACCTATGAGTACGAGTGCCCGGCGGGGCATCGATACGAGAAGCGCGAGGGCTTCGACGCGCCGGCTTCCCAGCGCTGCGCCCAATGCAGGCGTATGGCAAGGCGCGTCCTGTTCGCCCCTCCCATCGTGTTCAAGGGGAGCGGCTTCTACGTGACGGACAGCCGCAAATCGTCGGCTCAGAGCGAGTCCGACGCGAAGCCGGACGCCGCGCCCGAAACGAAGGCCGACACAATGAAGGCTGATACAAAGAGCGAGACTCCTTCGGCCGACACAGGCTCCTCGACAAAAGACGCGGAACCGGCAGCCGCCGGCTAGCCCGATGCGGGCCGTCCTCCAGCGCGTCACCCGCGCGAAGGTCATCGTCGATAACGAGACGGTCGGCACGATAGGGGCGGGCCTGCTGGTGCTGCTGGGCGTGGCGCGCGGCGACGGGCCGGCCGAAGCTCGCCGGCTTGCCGAGAAGACGGCCGAGCTGCGCATCTTCGCCGATGCCGATGGCAAGTTCAACCGATCGCTTCTCGAAACCGGCGGGTCGGCGCTGGTGGTCAGCCAGTTCACCCTGCTGGCGGACGTTCGCAGGGGACGGCGGCCGAGCTTCGCGGAGGCAGCGCCGCCGGACCTGGCCGCCGGGCTCGTAGACGCGTTCGTCGCGGCGCTGCGTGAGCTCGGCGTTCGCGTCGAGACGGGACGCTTCGGCGCGCACATGCTGGTCGAGCTGGAGAACGACGGGCCGGTGACGATCGTGCTGGACACGGTCGATCTAGACAGGTCGCGTCGGCAGTAGGGGTTCGAGGCTCGAAGCTCGAGGCTGGAAGCTAGAGGCTCGAAGCTCGATGTTCGACGTTCGCGGTTCTGGGTTCTTGGTTCTGCGGGCCTAGCCCGCTCTGCGCCAGGGCGCCCAGATGGCGAGGGCCGCGATGCCGGTAGCGCCAAGCGTCCACAGGGGGTTCGCGCCGGACGAGAGGGCCAGGTAGGTGAGGAAGGCCGTCGTCGCGCTGAGGGCGGTCACCTCGCCCACGTGCTCGGGCCAGACCGCCTTCGTGTGTTCGACGAGATTCTGCAGCCACTGGTAGATCTGATCGAAGAAGCCCGGCGGCGGGAGTACTTCCTCCATCAGGGTCATTTCCGGCGTCAGGGGAGCCGGGTTGTGGGCGGGGTTAAGCGCCACGAACGCGCGGTTGAGCTCGCTGAGGCGCTGGCTGGACTCCGGATCGCTGGGCTTGTAGGCGCGGTACTTGCGCGCCAGGTGCCAGTAGGCGGTGGTGATCAGCTCCTGGTCGGCGGTGGGGGCGACCTGGAGGATATTGCAGGCCTCGGCCTTGGTCAGTGGGCGGTCCGGCTCGACGGCGGCGGTGGCTTTCTTGGCAGACATAGCTCTGGCTGAATAATCGGCACGGTGAGGGCCAAGGTGGAGTGGGGTCAAGGGTCATGGGTCAGGGGTCATGGCCCAGAGGCCGAGAAGGAGGGAGTCGATCTTGTTTGTTTTCGCGAAAAAGAGAAAAAAATACCGGTTTTTGAATCTGCGGTGAGGCATTTTTCTTGATTGTTTCGTTGGCAGCCATGAGCTCTCAGCTATCAGCGGTCAGCAGGACGGCCTCCATTACACGACTTCCGGGGCGGCCTTGACGCCGAGCGCCTGCTCCACAAAAGCAGTCGAGACGCCGACGCGGTAGGCGATCTCCTTGACGGGCATGGTGCGGTCGGAGGCGCGCAGGCCGAGGATGCGCTGTCGGGTGCGCGCTCCGTTGCGGTCGCGGATCTCGGCGCGGACTCTGGCGACGTCTTCTGCGGTGTAGGTCACGGCGATCCTCCTCCTTCGGCACGCTCAGGATGCATCTCGGATGTGGCGAGAGGATACGTCATGAGAGGGAGAGCCCGAACGGGGAGTTGGCACCCGACCAGCGAAACACGTTCTTTTGAACTACAATAGCACTAGGTGGCAGGAACCAGTGGGGGAGTTACTACACTCCGCCGCGCGACCGGAGGAGGAATAAGCATAACGCAATGGTGACCGAGAAGAAGCTAGCGGAACTGGCGGCGCACGCTGCAGTCAAGGACCAATACCAGAAGCAGCTCAACCGGCTGACAGACAGCGGCAATCAAACGGACTGCATAAGTGACGCGGTCGACGACGTGATGAAGACGGTGTCAAAGCAGGCGACCGCTTCTCTGGTCGTTTACGGCGACCCGCAAAGCGGCAAGACAGAGATGATGATCTGCCTCACGGCGCTCCTCCTCGATAAGGGATACAAGACGATCGTCCACCTGATGAACGACAGTGTCGATCTCCTCGTGCAAAACCTCGATCGATTCAAGCTAGCGGGTCTCGCGCCAGCGCCGCGAAACGCCGCCGATCTGGCGAATTCCCCGCTGGTTCCCGGTCATAACGCTATCGTCTTCTGCAAGAAGAACGCGAAGGATCTCGAGAAGTTGATTGCTGAATTAGAGAAGTCTGGCGCTGTCGCTGTAGTGGACGATGAAGCGGACTACGCAACGCCGAATGCCAAGGTAAACACCAACGACAAGACGAGGATCAATGAGCTCGTTTCCCAGCTCCTCGGCGAAACGGGAAAGTACATTGGGGTTACTGCCACGCCGGCTCGCCTCAATCTCAATAATACCTTCAACAACAAGACGGAGACGTGGGTCCAGTTTCGTCCGCATGAGGCGTATACGGGACAAGACAGTTTCTTCCCGCAGACAGGAGCAACGCCATACCGCCTGACGTTGCTCACAGGCCCCGGCACGACTGCCGATGCTCACAAAGCGCTGGCACGATTCCTTGTGACCGTCGCGTATCTCAACACGAAGGCTACGGCGAAAGGCCAAAAGGAGGAGAACTACACTTTCCTCGTACACACGAGTGGAAAGACGGCGGATCACGCCGCCGACAGGAGTAGCATCGAAGCGCCGATGACTGCTCTCGTTGGTGGGACTGGCGCCGACTTCGAGGCGTTTGTCGGTGTCATCTTCCAGCAAGCTAGTGAGTTGTACCCATCCGCCAACGCAGATACCTTGACCACTTACGTCATCGCCAACGCATCACGGTCATCATTTGTCGTCCTCAACAGCAAGAGAGATCGAGCAACGGCTGGAGACAAGCCGACGGTGCCGACCTGTCCCTTCACCGTGATAATAGGTGGTAATATCGTTTCCCGGGGCGTGACGTTTCCGAATCTGTTGGCGATGTACTTCACTCGGAATGTGGCGGCCAAACTCCAGCAAGACACATACATCCAGCGTGCGCGGATGTTTGGCGCGCGGGGAAAGTACCTGGAGCATTTTGAGCTGACAATACCAGAGGACCTGTATGCAGACTGGCACCGCTGCTTCGTCTTCCATCGACTGGCTCTGCAGGCAATCAAGAACAACAACGTGTCCCCTGTCTGGCTCGGTGATCCTCGTATTTCAATTGTTGCGTCCTCGAGCATTGATCGCGGCACGGTAGATCTCAATAAAGGCGAGATGTCGTTTCAGATATTTGACTGCCCTGACCCGATGAAGCTGGATGCCATCGTCGCAAGCCATCCGGCCGCTCTTCAGACGCTGAAAGACCTTGCCGCGGCTGTGGGGAGCGACGCCCTTCCGGAGTTTTTTGTCAAGTATGTCGCTGCAGCGCTTCAAGTACAGCCGGGTACCCTGGCTATACACACCGCCAGCTCGATCGCCAACTATGGTCCGACTGCTGACGTCGATGCCATTTCGCGGACGAAAGGATTCCTCGGGAAGCCGCAGCTGGAAGAAAAAAGGTTTCCAAACGCAGTCCATCATGTGAAGATCCTCCACAATGGAAAGGGGAAGGCCCGCGTCTTCTATAAGAACCTAGTTAGGGTCCAGTTTGTTCAGAACCTGAAGAAGTGATTCGCCACTGTGTTGATCTGAGATAGGAGTCAGAGCATAGGGCATGCTGAAATCGCATAGGAAGACCATCTTCGAAACGGTTGGGCGCGGTCCCATTCATCCGTTTCCCGCAAGAATGGCTCCCGGAATCGCGCTAGAAGCACTTGGCGAAAGCGCGACCGCGCTCCGAGTTCTCGATCCGATGGCCGGCTCCGGCACGGTCCTGGCCGTCGCGCGCGCCAAGGGACACAGGGCCTTCGGAGTTGACCTTGATCCCCTAGCCGTACTGCTAGCTCGCGTCTGGACGCGGACCGTCGACCCAGAAGCAGCGATGGATAGGGCTTCAGAAGTGCTAAGCTGCGCGAGGAAGTCTTTCGCGTCCGTCCCGTCGGGACAAGCCTACCCTGTGGGCAGCGACGATGAGACCCGGAGGTTCATTCGCTATTGGTTCGACGGATACGCGCGCCGTCAACTCGCGGCGCTAGCCGCGGCCATTAGTCGCGATCGCGATGAAACAACGCGTGACGTGCTTTGGTGCGGGTTATCGCGGCTCATCATTACCAAGCAGGCAGGCGCATCACTCGCAATGGATCTCTCCCATAGCCGACCCCATCGGATGTTTGATCGCGCACCAGTAAAGCCCTTCAACCGGTTTTGCGCAGCTGTGGAGGCAGTCGTTGCTAACTGTCCACAGCCTGGCTCGGGACTACTCGGTCCTGCGACCGTCGTCAAGCGAGGCGATGCCCGGAACCTAAATCTTGCCGATGAATCAATCGACCTCGTTCTGACTTCACCTCCGTACCTTAACGCCATCGACTATATGCGATGCAGCAAGTTCTCTCTCGTGTGGATGGGGTACAGCGTAACCGAACTGCGCGCGATTCGCGGTCGAAGCGTAGGGGCGGAGACATCGTTGCCGGACGCACTAAAGGCGACCTGGGTGTCAGCGTTGATCAAACAGCTCAAGTTGAGGCCGGCACTCTCGACGCATGATCACAGCCTCTTGGCGAGATATGTCTTGGACATGGGTAAGGCTCTTAGTGAGGCCGCGCGAGTTCTGCGGCCCCGAGGACGGGCGGTTTACGTGGTGGGAGATTCTACGACCCGGGGTACATTCATACGTAACTCCGCAATCGTGACTGCCGTTGCGCAGGAGCATGGCCTCTCGCTGGCTTCGCGACACTCTCGCACGCTGCCTGCAAATCGTCGATACCTGCCGCCGCCGCAGCGGGGCCTGTCGAATGCTTCGATGGACGCTCGCATTCGGCGCGAGGTCGTTCTGGAATTCACCAAGAGATAGCTTCTAGCCTCCAGCATCTCCTTCCAGTAAGCTCGGAGCCATAACGGACACAACCACGGGCGTGCCCTATCGAAGGCGACGTGCAGAGCCCGGCACGCAGACGACTGCTGACTGCTGACTGCTGACTGCCACCTTCCTCTTCTCGCTTTCATCTCGTCGACGTACCTTCATGCGTAGAGCCCGGCGACTCGCGCCGGTGCGTAGGCTAACCATAACAGCGCGGAGGACACGACTTTGCAAAACGAAATGCCTGCTCCCATCAGAACCACACCGCAGACCGGCCCCCGCACGCGAAACGGCAAGGCTGTCGCCAGCCGCAACGCCATCACGCATGGCATCATGTCGCCGCACCCCGGCATCATCGAAGGCTTGGAGACCGAGGAGGACTTCGGCCGCCATGTCGATGGCATTGTGGCCAACCTCGCTCCGGAGGGCTCGCTCGAGGAAGAGCTGGCACGACGGATCGCTTCCCTCCTCTGGCGCCTCCGCCGCGTCATCCGGTACGAATCGGCTGTCATCAACCATCGAGTCCACACGACGAAGCAAGATCTCCGGATCGCCGACTCCTACCTCGCACCCAAACGTCGCGCCGTCCCCGATCCCGATCCCCAGCGCGTCGCCGCCCATCAGGAAGCCCGTGTTATTCCGGCCGGCGACGATATCGACAAGATCATGCGCTACGAAACGCACCTGCATCGCCATTACGTCCAGACCTTGCACGAGCTCGAAGCGCTCCAGGCCCGCCGGCGCGGTGAGGAGACGCATCTCGCCCGCCTCGACATCGCGTCGCCACCGTCCGGCTACTTCGCCGCAAGCCGCGCGCTAGGAGCCCTCAGATGATCGCTGGCGAAGGCCGGGGCTGCGCCGGGCGGTGGAACAACGCTCCGCTTCCCGCGTCTCGCTGGTTGCCTGGTTCTGTGGTTCCGTGGTTCCGTGGTTCGCCCCTCTCTCGACCCCCAACCCGCGTTCCGATAGGCTTACGGACGGCATGACGCACACGATCACCCTCATCCCCGGCGACGGCACGGGGCCGGAGATCGCGGAGGCGACGCGGCGGGTGCTGGAGGCGACCGGCGTCCCTATCGAGTGGGACGTGCAGGACGCCGGCACGGACGTGATGGCGCGCGAGGGGACGCCGCTGCCGGACCGCGTCCTGGAGTCGATCCGGCGCAACAAGGTGGCGATCAAGGGCCCGGTGACGACGCCGGTCGGCACGGGCTTCCGGTCGGTCAACGTGGCGCTGCGCAAGGCGCTCAACCTCTACGCCTGCGTGCGGCCCTGCAAGTGGTACCCGGGCGTGCGCTCTCGCTACGAGGGCGTCGACATCGTCATCGTGCGCGAGAACACGGAGGATCTGTACGCCGGCATCGAGTTCGAACGCGGGTCGGAGTGGATCCCGAAGATCTCGGACATCACTGAGGCGAGCGGCCAGGAACGCATCCGGGAGGATGCCGGGCTGTCGCTGAAGCCGATCTCGGAGTTCGGCACCCGGCGCATCGTGACGTACGCGTTCGAGTACGCGCGCGCGCACGGGCGCAAGGCGGTCACGGCTATACATAAGGCGAACATCATGAAGTACAGCGACGGCCTCTTCCTGGCGATAGCCCGCGAGGTCGCGAAGGGGTACCCGGACATCGAGTTCTGGGACGTCATCGTCGACAACCTGTGCATGCAGCTCGTTCAGCGGCCGGAGCAGTTCGACGTGCTGGTGCTGCCGAACCTCTACGGCGACATCATCTCGGACCTGTGCGCGGGGCTCGTGGGCGGGCTGGGCGTGGCGCCGGGCGCGAACATCGGCGACGACACGTCGCTCTTCGAGCCGACGCACGGCAGCGCGCCGAAGTACGCGGGGCAGAACAAGGTGAACCCGATGGCGATGATGTTCTCGGGCATGCTGATGCTGCGCCACATCGGCGAGCAAGACGCGGGCGACCGCCTCGAGCGCGCGCTGGCGGACGTCATCCGCGAAGGGAAGTCTGTGACGTACGACATGAAGGCCGACCGCAACGACCCGTCGGCCGTCGGCACGTCGCAGGTGGCGGACGCGGTGATCG